>DATDMD010000140.1:0-64686 GCA_036518975.1 Baekduia sp. | reverse complement strand
AGAGGAACAGGTTGACCAGCGCCAGCACGCGCGTGCTGTTGATGGTGTTGGCCTTGATCCAGGTCTCGACGGTCATGCCGTCCAGGCTCTCGGCGTCGGGCGCGGTCCACGGCGCGTCGACCGGGACCTTGGTCGCCATCTGGTCCAGGCGCAGGATCATCTGCGCGAGGTCGGGCAGCGCGAGCAGGTCGGGCGGGATGTCGCCGGTGTAGCGCGTGGCGCGGCCGTCGGCGACGTAGACCGACTCGCCGGGGTTGTACCCCGGGTAGGTCGCGACGCCCAGCTCCTGGGCCAGCGCGAGCACGTGGTTCTGCGTCGGGCCGACGTACTGGCCGCCGGCCTCGGTGACGTCGCCGCCGCCGAGGTCGTGGTTGAGCGTCCGGCCGCCGACGCGGTCGCGCGCCTCCAGAACCGCGACCGAGGTCCCCGCCCGGACGAGGGTGCGCGCCGTCGTCAGGCCGGCGAGGCCGGCGCCGACGACCACGACGTCGACCGCCGTGGGCGACGCGCCGCTCGTGCCGCCCGCCGCGGGCGCCGCCGCCGCGCGCGCCGCCGGCGTGCCGCCGAACAACAGCCCCGCCCCGCCCGCCGCCGCGCCCGCCCCCAAGACGCCGCGCCGCGTCAACGTGCCCTCCCGCACGTCCTCTCCCCTCGGCCGGCTGGAACCTCCCTACCGAGCGCCAACGCGCCCGGCGCGCCGAACTTGCGCCGAGGCGAGCTCGACCAGCGCGTCCACGGCCGCCCGCCGCGCCGCGAGGCCGACGCCGCCGGCGACGACCAGCGCCCCGACGCGTCCGTCGATGAACGGCAGCGGCACGCCGATGAACGCGGCGTCGGCCAGCGGCCCGTCCGCCGCGCCGAGGACCGCGACCGGCAGCTCGGCGTTGATCGCCACGCCCGCCGTGCGCAGCGCCAGGCCCTCGGCCTCCGGCGCGGCCCGGTCGTCGTCGGCGTCCGCGTCGCGCCCGGTCAGCCGCAGGCGGGCATGCGGCGCCGCCGAGGCGAACACCCAGGCGTGGCGTCCATCGGTCGCGTCGCGCGCGGCTCGTGCCGCGGCGACGTCCGCATGCGCGTGGGACGCATGTCGTTGCACGTCGTACCCCCTTGTGGTGGACCTGCGGGCGGGGTCCTACCCCGCTCGGCGCCGGCCCAGCCAGTACCAAGCCTCCACGCCGACCAGGACGATGGCCGGCGGGATCGTCGCCGGCAGCGTGTCGACGAGGAGGAACAGCTGGTCCCACGCGAGCGAGACGACGACCACCGCGAGCGCGGGGATCAGCTGCGCGCGCCGCTCCGCCGCGAGGATCCCGCCGAGCACGGCGGCGGCGAAGAAGTCCCCGTAGCCGAGCGAGGCGTAGTGGAACGCCGCGGACTGCAGCTGCGGCAGGCCCGGTCCGGGCGCGGCGGCGACGAGCACCGCGTTGGGCGCCTGGAGCTGGTTGCCGAAGACCAGGATGCCGTCGGAGATCGCCATCGCGATCAGCCCGAGCTTGAGCAGGAGCAGCGGCGCGGCGCCCGCGAGGAGGCGGCCGAGCGTCACGACCGACCCCATGATCAACAGGGTCGTCGCGATCTGGCCGGGGCGCGAGCCGTCCTGGTCGGCCCACGCGATGGCCAGCAGCGGGATCGCCAGCGGCGCCAGCCACCAGCGCGCGCCGCGCATCGCCCAGCCGAGCGCGAGCGCGCAGCCGGGCGGCACGAGCAGCAGCGCGACCCAGGTCAGGACGTTCGCCGTGTCCGGGATCTCGTTGATCGCGACGATCACGACGACGATGCACAGCGGCAGGACGAGCGCCCACCAGCCGCCGCGGAAGCGCTGCAGGAAGCGCGGGACGCCGGCCGCCGGCAGCGCGACGCAAGCAGCCTGCGCCGTCGTCAACACCAGGTTGTCGGCCTCGAACCACAGCATCGTCGTGATGCGGGACCGTAGCCGGGGCGGAGCCGAGGCGGTGTTCGAGGTCCCACCCTCGAAGCTGGACGCCACCGCCTCGGAGGCCGCTGCCACCGGGTGCCGCCGTCCGTGAGAGTGATTGGGAGCACGGGCGCCGACGGCCCGGCGCATCCCGTGTTCTCGGCCGGGCGGCGCGCCGGCTGAAGGGCCGGCGCGCAAGATCGTTAGCGTGCGCGTTCGCCATGGCCGCCTCCTCCGCCTCCGCGCTGCGCACCGTGCGCGCCACGCGCTACGTGACCCCGCTGCGCGAGGGCGGCTCGATGCCGGCCCTGGTCGAGGCCGACGACGACGGCCTGTACGTCGTGAAGTTCCGCGGCGCAGGCCAGGGCCTGAAGGCGCTGATCGCGGAGGTCGTCGTCGGCGAGCTCGCGCGCGCGTGCGGCCTGCGCGTCCCCGAGATCGTGGTCATCGAGATCGACCCGCTGCTCGCGGCGGCCGAGCCGGACCCCGAGATCCAGGAGCTCGTCGCGGCCAGCGGCGGGACCAACGCGGCGCTGGACTTCCTGCCCGGCGCGCTGCCGTTCTCCCCCGCCGCGCCCGCCGGGCTGACGCCGGAGCTCGCCGCCGACGTGGTGTGGCTGGACGCGCTGTGCGCCAACGTCGACCGCACGCCGCGCAACCCCAACATGTTGATCTGGCACGGCGACCTGTGGCTGATCGACCACGGCGCCGCGCTTTACCGCCACCACGCGCCGGCGTGGCCGGAGGGCGCCTCCGAAGCCGCGTTCCCACTGATCGCCGACCACGTCCTGCTGCCGTTCGCGGGGTCGATCGCCGAGGCCGGCGAGCGGCTGACGCCGCGCCTGACCGACGAGGTCGTGCGAGCGATCGTCGCCGAGGTCCCCGACGACTGGCTCGGCGACGACGCGCCGCTGGCCCGCGCGATCTACGCCACGTACGTGGCCGAGCGGCTCGCCAGCGGCGCCTTCGCGACCGAGGCCGAGGAGGCGCGCCGTGCCCTCGCGTGAGGACGACGCGTTCCAGTACGCGATCTGGCGCGTGGTGCCGTCGGTCGAGCGCGGCGAGGCGCTGAACGTCGGCGTCGTCGTCTACTGCCGCCGCCGCCAGTTCCTGAAGGCGCGCGTCCAGATCGACGAGGATCGCCTCCGCGCGATGTCACCCGACATCGACCTCGACGCCGTCCGCCACCACCTCGACGGCATGCTCCGCGTGGCCGCCGGCGACCCCGCCGCCGGCGCGATCGCGGCACTTCCGCAATCCGACCGCTTCGGCTGGCTCACCGCAGCATCCTCGACCATCGTGCAGCCCTCACCGATCCACACCGGCCTCTGCGACGACCCGGAGGCCGTCCTGGACCGGCTGTTCAGGCGTCTCGTCGTCTAGCGCCGCCGCAGCTTCGCGTCGACCCAGGCGGCCATCTCCTCCTCGGAGAGCTCACGGGCCGCGAGGCGCTCGAATGTCTCGGCGAGCTCGTCCTGATCGAGATCGCTTGGCCAGGGCTGGCCGTTGCGTCGTAGGAACTCGATCATCGCGACGAGGGCCAGCCGCTTGTTGCCGTCGACGAGCGGGTGGTTGCGGACGAGCCGCGACGCGAGGATCGCCGCACGGACAGCGAAGCCCTCGTAGAACTCGCGACCGGCGAAGGCGGCGAATGGTGCGGCGAGCGCCGATTCCGCCATGCCGATGTCGATGGTCCGCGCGAGGTGCTCGGCCGCGATGCCTAGCGAGTCCTCGGCGAGCAGCAACAGATCGATGATGTCGAGGCGTTCGATCCGCGGACGGTATCAAGATGGCTAGATAGCACATGTCTTGATATCACGCGTAGTGATACCATTAGTATCACTAGTGCCCCCTAGCGACGAGGGTTCCAACATGAAGTCCATGACACTCCGGCTCGACGATGAGCTCGCCGCCGAGTTGGAGGCCGTCGCGCAGGTCGACGGCACCTCCGTGTCCGATCAGGTCCGCTCGGCGGTCGAGGATCGCATCGCGGCGCGCCGCGCGGACAAGGAGTTCCAGGAGCGACGCCGCAAGGCGCTCGAGGAGAACCGCGCCGCGCTGGAGCGGCTTGCTCGGTAGCTAACGCCGCGCGGGGTCGTCTCGTCGTCTGAGGTTGCCCACCAGCAACGCGACCACGACCACCAGGTAGATCTGGCCCATCAGGACCTCGAGGACCGCCAGTGCGCGGCCGACCTCGGTGCGGGGTGTGAGGTCGCCGAAGCCGGTCGTCGTCAGCGACACGAAGGAGTAGTAGACGCGCTCGCCGGAGGTCCCGTCGGTGCCCTGGGCGAAGAAGGGGCCGGCGGCCGCGCCGGCGACGGCGCCGATGAGGTCGGCGAAGGCGAGGCCGACGAGCAGGTAGGTCGCCAGCCCGCCGGCCACGGCCTGGACGGTCACGCCCGCGCTCCGCACGTGCTCGACGAGGCCGGAGGCCAAGGTGTAGATCATGGCCGCGATCAGCGCCGAGCTGAGGCCGAGGACGGTCCAGATCGGGACGTGGCCGCCGACGGCGGAGATCGCGCCGAACGCGGTGGCGGCCAGGGCGATCGCGGTCAGTACGCGGCTGGTGGCGTCGCGCGCGGCGATCGTGACCATCGTCAGCAGCAGCGCCTGCAGGACGAGCGACACGCCGCGCCCGAACTCGTCGTCGGGCAGCGCGATGACCGCGACGACGACGATCGCGGTCGCGGCCAGCACCCGCCCGTAGCGGTGCGTCGCCACCTGGTCGGGCCGCCCGAATGCCATCGTGGAGCAGGCGTTCGACGGCGGCCCGGCCCCTCCTGCGCCGCGCCCCACTCCCAGCAAGGCGCGGCGCAGGCTGGGCGTCCCTCAGCGCGCGGCGGGGGCGATCGCGTGGTTCGCGAACACCGTGTCGCGCGGGTCGTACTTCGCCTTGACCGCCTGGAGCGCGGCGAACGCGTCCGACCCGAACGCCTTGCTCACGTCCGAGGGGTGCTCGGCGAAGTTGAGGTACATCTTGCCGTCGTCCACGACGTCGCCCAGCGCGGCCTTGCACATGGCCAGCCGCGGCGGGATCGCGGCGCCCAGCTCCTGCGTCATCGGCATGCCGATGGCGAAGAACAGGTACGGCGCGTCCATCTTCGCGCGGGCCCCCGCGTTGGCCGGGACGCGGCCGACCGCGCCGCCGAGGTGGCGCAGCTCGACCATCAGCAGCGGGCTGCCCGAGCCCGGGCCGGAGACGTCGACGAGCGCGTCGATCGCCTCGGGCGTCAGGTCGCTCAGCATCGCGTGGTCGCCGACGCCCGGGACCGGATGCTCGGGATCCATGTGCAGGTAGCTGAGCGCGAGCGGCGGGGCCATGGCGAACATGTCGATCTCGGGCTCCAGCGCGCGGAACGCCGAGAGCACCTCGTCGGCGTACGCCTCGCTGCCGAGCACGGCGCCGTCGATGCAGACGAAGTTCCGGCCGCGCACCATCTCGGGGATGTCGTCCAGCGGCGGGACCTGCAGGATGCGGATCGACGTCGTCACCGACTCGGGCGCGTCGAGCGTCCACTCGTGCCACGCGTGGAAGACCTCCCGCGCGCGCTCCCACGGCCACAGCATCGCGCCGGCCACGAGCTCCGGCACCGCGATCAGCTGCAGCTCCATGTGCGTGATGACGGCCAGCGAGCCGGTGCCGCCGCGGAGCGCCCAGAACAGCTCGGGGTGGTGCTGGTCGTCGACGTGCAGCTGCTCGCCGTCGCCGGTGACGACGTCGAACGACAGGACCGAGTTGCAGCACAACCCGAACGCGCGCGCCAGCCAGCCGAGGCCGCCGCCGAGCACGTAGCCGACGAGGCCGACGTCCGGGGACGAGCCGGCGAGCGCGGCGAGGCCGAGCTCCGACGCCGGCGCGGTGAGGTCCGCGCACAGCGCGCCGGCCTCGACGCGGGCGGAGCGGCGGTCGTAGTCGATCTCCACCCCGCGCATCAGCCGCGTGTTGAGCAGGACCGCGTCCTCCAGGCCGGCGCCGCGGGCGGTGGCGTTGTGGCCGGTGCCCTGCGGCGCGACGCGCAGGCCGTGGTGGCGGGCGAAGCGGACGACCGCGGCGACGTCGTCGGCCGTGCGCGGCTCGGCGACGAGCGCCGGACGCTGGTCGGCGACGAGGTTCCAGGCGGCGCGGGCGTCGTCGTAGCCGGCGTCGTCGGGAGCGTGCAGCTCGCCGGTGAAGGACGGGCGCAGCGTGTCCAGCGCGAGCGCCGGGCGGGCAGAGGTGAGCAAGGTGGGTCTCCGGTGGGTCTCGGGGAGGGCGGGGGTCGGACGGGAATCCTGGACCCCGGCCCTCCTCCGCACATCAGGGAGATCCCCCAACTCGCGGTGCGGGTGCCTCCCGTGCGGTTGCCCGCACCCCGGAGGTGGAGACAGCCCCGTCTACCCGGTCGCGGCGCGGCGCGCCTGCAGCGCCGCGATCCCGCCGCGCAGGAACGCGAAGGCGTCGTCGAGCTGGGCCATGCCCTCCTCGTCGATGCCCTTGTGGTGGTCCTGCGGGTCCTTCGGCTGCATCGCCATCAACGCGGCGATCGCGGCCGCCGCGACGAGGCGCGGCTGGAGGTCGTCGGGCTCGTCGCCGAGGTCGATCGCGACGTTCTCGGCGATCAGCGACTCGAAGCGGCCCATGATGTGGCGCTCGTGCGAGGCCAGCGCCTCGTTGTCGCGGACCAGGCAGCGGCGCAGCGAGTCCCGGTCCGTGTCGCCGTGCATCTCGCCGTCGATCAGCTCGCCGATCCAGGCCCGCAGCGCCTCGAAGACGTTCTGGCCGGGACGGCGGTCGCGCATCTGCGCCTCGAGCGCGGCGAACATCTCGTCGGAGTCGCCGAAGACCACGGCCTCCTTCGACGGGAAGTAGGCGAAGAACGTCCGCGGCGCGATGTCGGCCGCCTCGGCGATGTCGGCGACGGTCGTGGCCGCGTACCCGCGGTCCTCGAACAGGCGGAACGCCGCGTCCTCGATGGCGCGGCGCGTCTGCTCCTTCTTGCGCTCGCGCAGACCCATTGCGTGGCGAATGGTACCCATGGCACCGGTCGACCTGCACAGAGTGATGATTCGCACACAACGCAAATCTGCACTCGTTGCAAATCTGCGGCGCGTGTGCTTTCCTGCTCAGCCATGCGCCGACTCGCCGCCTTCTCCCACGACCGCCGCCGCCTGGTCGCGACCCTCTGGGTCGCGCTGATCGTCGTCGCCGGCGGCCTCGCCGCCGGCCTCGGCAGCGGCTACGTCAACAACTTCACGTTGCCGGGCACCGAGTCCCAGCGCGCCCTCGACCTCCTCCGCGACCGCTTCCCCCAGCAGGCGGGTGACACGAGCCAGATCGTGTTCCACGCCAAGCGCGGCTCGCTCGAAGACCCCAACAACAAGGCCGCGGTCGACGCGGTCGTCGCCAAGGTGTCCAAGCTGCCCGCGGTCACCGCCGTGGTCAGCCCCTACAAGAACGCCGCCGCGGTGTCCAAGGACGGCCGGACGGCGTACGCGTCGCTGCTGTTCGACAAACAGGCCGTCGACCTGGACAAGGCCGACGTCGAGCGCGTGATCGACACGGCGCGCGGCGGCGCGACCGGCTCGCTGCAGGTGGAGCTCGGCGGCCAGGCCATCCAGCGCGCCCAGCAGGCGGCGACCGGCGCCGGCGAGCTGATCGGCGTCGGCGTGGCCGTGGTCGTCCTGATCCTCGTGCTCGGCTCGCTGACGGCGATGGCGCTGCCGCTCGTCTCCGCGTTCGCCGCGATCGCCGCCGCGATGGGCCTCGTCTACGCCGCGACCGGCGCGTTCTCGATCGCGGACTTCGCGTCCACGCTGGCGGTGATGATCGCGCTCGGCGTCGGGATCGACTACGCGCTGCTGGTGATCAACCGCTTCCGCGGCGAGCGCGCGGCCGGCCTGCCGGTGCGCGAGGCGACGCTGACCGCGATGGACACCGCGGGCCGCTCGGTGCTCTTCGCGGGCACGACGGTCGTCATCGCGTTGTTGGGGATGCTGCTCCTCGGCGTCTCGTTCCTCAACGGCCCGGCCGTCGCGTCGGCGGCCGCCGTCGCGCTGACCATGTTGTCGTCCTTGACCCTCCTCCCCGCGCTGCTGGGCTTCTTCGGCCACCGCGTCAAGCCGCCCAAGACGGCCGTCGCGGCCGACGGCGAGGCCGAGCCGCGCGGCTGGGCCCGCTGGAGCGCGCTGGTCCAGCGCCGGCCGGGCGCGTTCGCCGCGGGCGCGCTCGTCCTGCTGCTCGTCGTCGCCGCCCCGGTGACCGGCATGCGGCTGGGCTCGGGCGACGCGGGCAACGACAGCCCGTCCAAGACGACGCGCCAGGCCTATGACCTGCTCAGCTCCGGCTTCGGCCCGGGCTTCAACGGCCCGCTGCTGGTCGCCGCCGAGGTCGACGCCGCGCACGGCGGCAAGACCGAGCTGACCGCCCTGCGCGCGAAGCTCGCGGCCACGCCCGGCGTCGCCGCGGTGAGCCAGCCGACGCTGAACGCCAAGGGCGACGCCGCGACGCTCACGGTCATCCCGACCTCGAAGCCCCAGGACGCCGCGACCAAGGACCTGCTCGCGAACCTCCGCGACGACGTCGTGCCGAGCGTGACGCGCGGCGCGACCGGGCTGCCCGCGGTCTCAATCGGCGGCGCGACCGCCTCGACCGTCGACTTCGGCGACGTCCTGTCGTCCAAGCTGCCGCTGTTCATCGGCGTGGTCATCGGCCTGTCGCTGCTGCTGCTGGCGATCGTGTTCCGCTCGCTGCTGGTCCCGGCCAAGGCCGCGGTGCTCAACCTCCTGAGCATCGGCGCGGCGCTGGGCGTCATCACCTTCATCTTCCAGGACGGCCACCTGGCGTCGCTGATCGGGGTGGAGACGACGAGCCCGATCGAGCCGTTCCTGCCCGTGATGCTGTTCGCCATCATCTTCGGGTTGTCGATGGACTACGAGGTCTTCCTCGTCACGCGGATGCACGAGGAGTGGGAGCACACCCAGGACGCGAGCTACGCCGTCCGCCACGGCCTCGCGCTGACCGGCAAGGTCGTCATGGCGGCGGCCATCATCATGATCTCGGTCTTCGGGTCGTTCGTCCTCGGCGACGACCGGACGATCAAGCTCTTCGGCGTCGGCCTGGCGTCCGCGGTCCTCTTCGACGCCTTCGTGATCCGGCTCGTCCTGGTCCCCGCGCTCATGCACCTGTTCGGCAGGGCGAGCTGGTGGATGCCGTCCGCGCTGGACCGCCGCCTGCCGCGCCTGTCGATCGAAGGGCCGCAGCCGGTCGCCCAGGAGGGCTGAGCCTCCGAACCTGACGTTCACGTCAAATGGAGGTTCAGCTAGTATCGAACATCGATGTCTGCCGCCTCCTCTCCCCAGACGGCCCCGCGCCGCCGCCGCATCGGCGTCGACGCCGGGCACGAGCACTACAAGTGGTGGGCTCTCAGCTGCACGAGCCTCGGCATGCTGCTGGCCACCATCAACTCCGGCACGCTGGTGATCGCGCTGCCCGACCTGGAGAAGGCGCTCGGCGTCGACCTCCTCACGCTGGTGTGGGTGATCCTGGCGTTCATGATCGCCTCGACCGTGCTGGTGCTCACGTTCGGGCGGCTGTCGGACATCTTCGGCCGCAAGAAGGCCTTCGTCCTGGGCTTCGCGGTCTTCACCGCGGCCTCGCTGGGGGCCGGCTTCGCGCACGGCGGCACCGACCTCATCCTGTGGCGGATCGTGCAGGGCATCGGCGGCGCGCTGCTGTTCGCCAACGCCTCGGCGCTCGTCACCGACGCGTTCCCCAAGGAGCAGCTCGGCGTCGCGATGGGCACCAACGTGATGGTCGCCGGCATCGGCCTGGTGCTCGGCCCGGTCCTCGGCGGCGCGCTCGTCGAGATCTCCTGGCACTGGGTGTTCTGGTTCAACGTCCCGCTCGGCATCGCCGGCACGCTGTGGGCCTGGACCGTGCTCGAGGAGCTCGTCCGGCCCGAGGCCGACCACCGCTTCGACTGGTGGGGCACGCTGACCTTCGTCATCGGGTTGACAGGCCTGACCTATGGGATCTCGCGCGGCGGCATCGTCGCGTGGGACGACACCAGCACGATCGTGTCGCTGATCGCCGCCGCGGTCCTGCTGCCGGCCTTCGTCCTGATCGAGCGGCGCACGCCCTCGCCGATGCTCGACCTGTCGCTGTTCAACGACCGCGGCTTCAGCGCCGCGACCGGCGCCGCGTTCCTGAACGGGCTGTCGCGGTTCTCGCTGACGTTCGTGTTCGTCCTCTACTTCCAGGGCGCGCTGGGCGACGACCCGATCCTGGCCGGCGTCAAGCTCGCGCCGCTCGCGCTCGGCATGCTCATCTCCTCCCCGCTGGCCGGCGCCTACGCCGACCGGCACGGCGCGCGCATCCTGGCGGCCGTGGGCATGGTCGTCGTGGCCGTCTCGCTGGCCGGGATGACGACGCTCGGGACCGGCTCGTCGTACGTCCTCGCCGCGTTCTGGCTGTTGTTGAACGGGTTGGGCTCCGGCATGTTCAACTCGCCCAACACGGCGGCGATGATGGGCTCGGTCCCGGTCCACCGCCGCGGGATCGCCGGCGGCACGCGCATGATGCTGCAGAACACCGGCTCGGTGCTGTCGATCGCGTTCGTCCTCGGGATCATCACCGCGGCCGTCCCGACCAAGGTCCTGCTGTCGATCTTCTCCGGCGTCAGCTCCGGCCTCAGCGACGCGGCGCTCGAGCCGTTCATCCACAACATGCACTCGGCGCTCTGGGTCCTGTGCGGCACCGCGGTCCTGGGCGCCGGCGTCTCGCTGCTGCGGCCCGCGACGAGCAGGGCGGCCGTCGAGCCGGCGACCGAGGCCAGCGCGGCATGAGCGCCACCGAGACCGTCCTGCGCATCGGCGAGGTCGCCAAGCGGCTGGGGATCACGACGCGCACGATCCGCTACTACGAGGAGCTCGGCCTGCTCGGCGGCCCGGACCAGGACCGCGCCGCCGGCCAGCACCGGACCTACACCGAGGCCGACGTCGAGCGGCTGCGCAAGGCGGTGCAGCTCAAGGCGCTGCTCGGCGTCTCGCTCGAGGAGCTCAAGACGCTGATGGAGGCCGAGGACAGCCGCGACGCCCGCCGCGACGAGTTCCAGGCGCCGGACACGAGCCGGCGCCGCCGCCGCGAGATCCTCGACCAGTCGGCGCGCAACGTCGGCCGTCAGCTCGAGCTGCTGGCCGCCCGCCGCGCCGAGTTCGACCAGCTCGAGGCCGAGCTGATCGAGCGCCAGGCGCTCATCGAGCGGCGCATCGCCGAGATCGGCTGAGCGACTTCGGGCGCGACGCCCTACGTGCGATCGCGTGTGGTTTTCGAATCGCCCACTGCTCGCAAAGGCACAGGCGGCGCGCCGCGCCACTCTCGAGCCGTCAATCCCAAGGACACGACGATCAGAGCACCCGACAGAAGGACAAACCACCAGTCGACACCCGATGTGAAACCCATTGTCGCAATCACGAGGCCGAGAACCACCGGCATCGCGAGATCTGACAGGAGACTTCTGCGGGTTGGCGCGTAGGTTCGGGGCAGCCGTTCTAGCAACGCATCTGAGGTGCCCTTCAGCGCGCCAGAGCCTTGTGCTCGCCAGTCCGCACAGCTGTGGAGTACCTCGAACGCAGCGCCCTGTCTTGCGTCGAGGTACTCCAGAGACATGACCACAGAATTCTTCTGGTCTGGGTCAATGTTCACCTCGAAGCTGTTCTCCGGCCTCGAGCGAGCCAGGACGGCAACATCGAGCACCTGGGTCGCCTCATCCCCCCAGGCAAAGCGCAATGGGTAGCCAGGGACCGACGCCGATCTGTCCAGGGTAAGTGAACCGGCGTTCCACACCCAGATGCGCGTCCGTGCGAAGGCAGGCACAACCGTTCCGTCCCAACGGACCTCCAGCCCGTCTTCATCGTTCGCCGTCACCACCACTCGGCCTTCTTGGTAGAAGACGAGTCTTGGCCTCCGTCGGGCGTACAACACGCCAACGACGATGCCGACGATGGCGACTGCCACGCCGACGAGCCCAATGACGTCAGCCGTGGTCAATGGAGCAGATACTCAGGATCACAGCGACAAATCTACCTACCATGAGACGCAATAAGTAGTTTCAGGGCCGCTGATCGGTCATGAGTAAGTGCCACCCCCGCGACGAGTATGCTTCCGCGGGCCCCGAGATCGGGTAGCGCCACGCTACCGTCGTGAGGCATGAGCCTCACGCGCGCCCCCGGTCCCCTCGCCGGCCACCCCGGCAACACCAACTACGCGATCGACGGCCCCAAGCACCGGCTGCTCGCGACGCCGCTGCCGCGCCGGGTGCGCGGCGACCTTGGCGGCGAGGTCGTGGTCGACACCGACGGCGCGTTCCTGCTGCACGAGACGGGGCTGTCGCCGCAGCTCTACGTGCCGCTCGGCGACGTCCGGGACGACCTCCTGACCCGCACCGACCACGTGACGCACTGCCCCTTCAAGGGCGACGCCAGCTACCGGACGGTCGCGGTCGGCGACCGCGAGGCCGAGAACGCGCTGTGGGTCTACGACGAGCCGCTGGAGGAGGCCGCGTGGCTGAAGGGCTACGCGGGCGTCTACCTCGACCGCCTGGACCGCTGGCGCGACGAGGACGACGTCGTCACCGCGTTCCCCGACCCGTACCACCGCGTCGACGTCCGGTCGACCGGCGCGACCGTCGAGGTCCGGGCGCGCGGCGAGGTCGTGGCGCGCTCCACGCGCGCGCTGGTGCTCTCCGAGACCGCGCTGGCCAACCGCTACTACCTGCCGCGGGCGGACGTCGCGGCGCCGCTGAACGGCCCGACCGAGAAGACGACGTTCTGCCCCTACAAGGGCACCGCGACGTACTGGACGCTCACGCTGGCCGACGGCACGGAGCTGCCCGACGCCGCCTGGAGCTACGAGGCGCCGTTCCCGGAGAGCCTGCCGGCCGCCGGGTACGTGTCGTTCTGGGGCGACGACGTCGAGGTCGACGTGACGCGCTGACGCTCCGGCGCGGGGCGGTCTCCTGCGCAAGCTCTGTGACCGCCTTCATGCGGCGTTCAGCTCGGACTGAGAGGGTCGCCTCCGTGGACGGTGCGCGACGGGACCCCAGCCCTCTGCGCACCCTGCGCGACCATCGCTGGTTTGCGTTGCTCACCATGACCCGCCTGCTCGGGGCGGCCGTCGCGATCGCCCTGCTGCTCGCGCACCGGGTCACGCACCACGACCCGTACCTGGCCGCGATCACGCTGATCTGGACGCCGATCAGCCTGGACCTGCTGCGCCGGACCCAGGACGCGCGCTGGGCGCCGGTGGTGTGGGCGGCCGACGCGCTGGCGGCCTTCGGGCTGATCGTCGCCGGCGGCGACTGGCGCAGCCCGTTCTACGTGTTCGCGCTGACGACGCTCATCCTGCCCGCGACGTCGCTGCGCTGGCGCGCCGCGTTCATCTGGGGCCTGGCGTTCTCGGTGCTGTACGGCCTCGTCGCGATGCTCACCAACAAGCTCCCGGCGGACACGCTGGAGAACACGATCCGGCTCGAGACGCTCGCGACGCACCTGCTCGTCCCGGTCGTCGTGACCACGACCCTGGCGTACTCGTCGCTGCTGCTGGAGCGGCTGCGCGCCGCGCGCGGCGAGTCCGAGCGGCTCGTGCTGCAGGCCGAGCGTCAGCGCATCGCGTGGGAGCTGCACGACTCCGCCAAGCAGCGGGTGCACGCGGCGCACCTGATGCTCTCGGCGCTCGACCGCCACGTCCCGGCGGGGCCGACGCGCGAGCTGCTCGACAACGCGCTGGTCGAGCTGCGCGGCGCGACCGCCGACATGGAGACGAGCGTCGCCGAGCTGCGCACGCCGCTCGACGGGCGGCCGGTCGACGAGCTCCTGCGCGAGCGCGCCGAGGAGCTGGCGCGGACCGGCGTGGCGCGGATCGACGTCGCCGGCAGGCTGCCGGCGCTGCCGCCGCTGGTCGCCGCGCACACGTACCGGATCGCCGCCGAAGCCTTGACCAACGCGGTGCGCCACGCCCGCTGCTCCGCCATCACCGTCACCCTCGCCAGCGCCCCGGAGTCGGTCACGCTCGTGATCGCCGACGACGGCGTCGGCATGCCGGCCCGGCCGCGCCCCGGCGGCCACGGGCTGCGCTCGATGCACGGACGCGCAGAGACGATCGGTGCCCGCCTGGACATCGGTCCCGGACCCGGAGGGCGCGGCACGTCCGTCGCCCTCGCTCTCCCCAATCCCGGAGGTTCCCCATGATCCGCCTGCTCATCGTCGACGACCACCCCGCCATGCGCGCGGGGCTCACGACCGTCCTGCGCGCCGAGCCCGGGATCATCCCGCTCGGCACCGCGTCGTCGGAGGACGACCTCGGCGCGATGCTGGCGCGCACGCGTCCCGACGTCGTGCTGCTGGACTACCACCTGCCGGGCGCCGACGGGCTGAAGCTGTGCCGGCAGCTCAAGCGGGGCGTGCCGGCGCCGGCGGTGCTGCTGTACTCGGCCTACGCCGACAGCGCGATGGTCGTGCCGGCGATCCTGGCGGGGGCCGACGGGTTGTTGAACAAGTCGGCGCCGGCGCCGGAGCTGTTCGACGCGCTGCGCGCCGTGGGGCGCGGCGACCGTGTGCTGCCGCCGGTGCCGCGCGAGCTGCTGGAGTCAGCCGGCCACCGGGTCGAGCCCGGGGACCTGCCGATCCTGGCGATGATGGTGGACGGCACGCCGATCGACGAGGTCGCCGAGGCGATGCGCCAGCCGGTGCGCGACGTGTCGCGGCGGATCGACGTGATGATCGAGCGGCTGCGGGTGGAGATCGCGGCGGTCTAGGGGGCGCAGTGGTAGACGACGCGCAGGCGCGATCGGAGCTCGGTCACGCGCGCGTCGAGTTTCGCGACGCGGGCGCGTCGGGCGCTCGTCCTGCGGCTCGCCAGCGCGGCGCGGGCGCGCTTGAGCTCGGCGGTCGCGGTCTTCAGCGCGGTCCGGTTGGCGGTGCAGACGGTCTGCGTGACCGTGACCGCCGACGGGTCGGCGTCCTCGACGCCGAACGGGCAGAGGTAGGTCGCGCAGTCGCGGTAGGGCTGCCACCAGTAGGTGCCCGGCTCGGTCGGGAGCAGGCCGCGGTCGGCGTCGTCGGGCGCGGCGGTGCACATCCCGGGCTGGTCGTCGACCTCGACGGCGTCGCGCGTGTCGACGCGGTTGAGTCCCAGGAGCAGGCCGTCGAAGCCGATGTCCTTGGCCTTGGCGAGCAGCACGTGGTAGCCGGTCGCGCGGCTGTCGACGACGTCGTCGTAGGACGTCGGGTGGTACGGCGGGCAGGTGAAGCGGACGTCGAGGCCCGCGGTGGCGTTCTTGACCGCGGCGCCGTCGACCGGCGTGCGCGGCTCGACCGGCAGGTCGTCGCGGCGCGCGCTGGCGAGCGCGGGGACGAGTAGCAGGACGGCGAGCGCGGCGAGCAGGGCCCTCACGGGGCGACCATACCGGCGCGGGCACGCCGCGCGGACCGGGCTGGCACGCCGACCGGTGAGGAACGCTAGGGTACCTGACATGGAGCCGGCCGCGACCTCGACCTCGCGTTTCGTCAAGGCCCTGCGCGAGGAGGCGGGCGGTGCTGAGCGCAGCCGCCTGATCGCGGCGATGGCCGACCGCCTGGCGGTTCAGGAGTTGGCCGAGGTGACCGTCGACGACGTGGTCCGCCGCGCCGGTCTCCCGCGCGCGGTGTTCTTCCAGCACTTCGCGGACGTCCAGGACTGCTACGTCGCCACCTACACCGTGTGCGCCGACCTGCTGCGCGCGCAGACGACGGCGGCGGTGCTCAACAGCGCCGGCAGGCCCTACGAGGAGCGGATCGCCGCAGGAGTTCGCGCCTACCTGGAGACGCTGGCCTCCGAGCCCGGCCTCGCCCGCGCGTTCCTCCGCGACGTCCACCACGGCGGCCCCGAGGCCCTCCGCCGCCGCGCCGAGGTCAACGACAGCTTCGCCGCGATGATCCGCGCCCTCGCCGAGCACCACGCCTCCGAGCTCCCCGACGGCTACGCCGTCCACCCCGACATGGCCCACGAGCTGGTCGAAGCCCTCGAAGAGCTCTTCCTGATCTCCATCGCCGACGACCGCGCCGAAGACCTCCCCCGCCTGACCGAGATGGCGACACGGATGATCCACGCGGCGCTGGTGGTGGGCGAGTAGGCGCCGAAGCAGTCTCGGGGCGAGGCGCACCGCGCGGCGCCGACGCTGGGCGCGCGGTGCAGGTCACTGCGGGCTCCATATCGGAGTCCGGAGTGACCCATACCTTCCGCTGGCGGGTGACCGCGGCCGCGCCGCCGACGCAGTGGAGACGTGTCACTCGATGGGCGCCAGGCAGTGGCGCACCATGGCGGGTCGCTCCGCGGCGGCGCCCGGCTCAGCCCTCCGCCGGTGGGCGCACTGGCGATCTCGGTGCGTCGCCTTCCAGGCGGCGGACCCAGAGCTCGCGGATGATCACGATCGTCGCGGAGATGATCGGGACTGCGACGAGGAGGCCGATGAAGCCGAGGAGCTGGCCGACCAGGACGACGCCGATCAGGACCACCGCCGGGTGGAGCTTGACCGCGCGGGACATCACCATCGGGATGATGATGTTGCCCTCGACCTGCTGGACGGCGAGGTAGACGCCGAGCGTGATGAGCGCGGTCGTGGGCCCGCGCTCGGCCAAGGCGTACAACACGGGTGGGACGCCGCCGGCGACGGAGCCGAAGTAGGGCACGACGACGAACAGCGCCGACAGCACGCTGAAGGCGAAGGCGTAGTCCAACCCGATCGCCGTCAACCCGATGTACAACAGGGTGCCGGTCACGAACATGTCGGTCACGACGCCGTACTGCCAGCCGATCCACGTGCTGCGGATCTCGGCCATCGCGTCGGCGACCCAGCCGCGCCGGTCGGGCGGGAACAGCCGGATCGCACCATCGACCAGCGGCCGCGGGTTCACCGCCATGTAGAACGCGCCGACGACCACGACGCTGATCGCGCCGACGGCGCCCGCGACGCTCATGCCGATCTGCGCGACCGGCCCGAGCAGCTGCTGCGGCTTGTCGATCACGTGCTGCAGCGACCGCTGCAGGCTGTCCCCCGTGCTGACGCTGTGCTTGGCCCCGAGCTTGTCGCGCAGCTGGTCGACGATCTGCGGCAGCTGGTCGGCCAGCCGCTGCAGCTCGTCGACGAACGGCGGGATCGCCAGGACCAGGACCCCGATCACGACGGCCGCCATCGCCACCAGCGCCAGCAGCGCGCCGACCGCCCGCGGGACGTTCCACCGCTGCAGCCGCGTCGCCGCAGCCTCCAGCGGCAGCGCCAGCACGATCGTGATCAGCACGAGCACCAGCAGCGACGCGAGCTGCTGGAACAGCAGGTAGCCGCCGACGAGCGCCGCCGCCAGCAGCACGGCACGGACGGCGTCGGAGGCCCGCGTCGCCGACGCCGGCCCGCCGACGCGATGCGGCGTGCCGTCGGTGGGCGTCGCGGTCGCCCGGCCGGGCGCGATGCGGGGACCGAGTCTTGGCGCGTCGGAGGCCACGGGATCAGGCTTCCCCAGACCGACCGGCCGGCATGCGCGCCACGTACCCGGCTACCGTCTTTCGTCGATGCGCTCCGTCGTCGCCTTCTACCGTGCCCGCCCGCTCGTCGGCGTCCTCGTCTTCACGATCGGCCTCGCGATCGCGGTCGCCACGGCCGCGCTCGGGGACGGCGGCGGCGTCGTCCTCCCCATCGCCTTCTGCGCGCTGATGGGCCTGCTCGTCGGCGGCGTCCTCGCCGTCGGCCAGCGCCGCCGGAACGCCGCGGCGGCCCCGGACGACGCGGCGCCCGCGCTGGACCCGACCGACCCGCGCGAGACGCTGCGCTAGCGGCGGCTAACCGACCGCGCGCAGGAGCGCGAGCTGCCGGCGGACCGTCGCGCGGCTCGGCAGCGCGACCTGCTCGGGCACCCGCCCGCGCCCCACGGACGCCACAGCCGCAGCCCCAGCCGCCGAGCCCGACGACCCTGGCGCGTACCGCACCCGCCGCCCCCCGAGCGTCCCCGTCGTCACGCCCTTGGCGCTGATCCGCAGCGTCCCGTCCAGCGACCCCGGACCGTCGACCGTCACCACGCCCGCGTCGTCGCCCGACCCGGCCGCCGCGCGCAGCGTCCCGCTCACGCGCACGCCGGGCACCAGCGAGTAGTGGTGCAGCCGCAGCCGCGACCCGTCGCCCGACGCCGCGAAGCGCCCCGCCCGCAGCCCGCCGCCCGCGATCTGCGAGTAGCCCGCGTAGAGCGTCTGCAGCGCGCTGACCTGCGCGTCGAGGATCGTGTCGAGCGTCGCGAACAGCAGCCGCCCGCGGTCGCCCTTGACGCTCGCCGGCCGCCGGTAGTCGTCGATCGACAGCGCCGGCCGCGAGAACACCGTCACGGCGTTGTCCTGGCCGGCGCACGGCGTCCCGATCCGCTGCCCGTCGGCGAAGCGCTTCAGCGCCAGCGCCGCGCAGCCCGTGATGTCGGAGTCGAGCACGTCATGGCCCGTCCCCGCCACCGTCACCAGCTGCCCCTGGGGCAGCAGCGGCAGCAGCTCCTTGGCGTTCTCGGTCGGCGTCCGCGTGTCGAGCCGTCCGCTCAGGATCAGCGCCGGGACGTCGGGCAGCGGCGCGGTCGACGGGGCGGCCGGCGTGTCGCCCTGCGGCCAGCGCAGGCAGTCGTGCGCGACGGACGTGTCGAGCACGGCCAGCCGGCTGAACGGCGCGAACGCGCTGTCGGCGAGGCCGTCGATGCCGTGCAGCCACTTCTGCCACCGCAGCCCGACGGGGTCGAGCAGCGAGTAAGGAAGCCGGACGTCGGCGCACGTCGTCGCGACGTTCAGCGTCGCGCTCAGCTCGCTCGCCGGCGTGTACGGCCCCTCCGCCAGGTGCCGCAGCCGCAGCAGCGGCGCCGCGTCCCCGTGGTCGGCCGCGTCGATCGCGCCCGGCAGCGCCGCCTGCAGGAACGGGTTGAGGTCGCCCGACATGATCATCAACAACAGCTCGGACTCGTCGTGCACCGCCGTCTCCCGCAGCGCGCCGCTGCTGTCGGGCACGCGCCCGCGCAGCGGCCCGTGCGCGGCCAGCGTGCGCGTCAGGACGCCCAGGTCGGCGACCGGGTCCTTGGTCGCGAAGCGGCAGCGGCCGCCCGCGCACTGCTCGCGCAGGATCCGCGGCAGCCGCTCGAACGTGTCCAAGTAATAGGGGTCGATCCCGTCGGGCCCGACGACCGAGTCCAGGATCAGCCCGTCCGTGCTCGCCGGGAACTGCCGCGCGTACTGCACCGCGACGTACGTGCCGTAGCTGACGCCCATCAGCTCGAGCTTCGGCGCGCCGATCGCCTGGCGGACGGCGTCGATGTCCTGCGCGCTGTCGGTCGTCGAGTAGAACTGCCGCGCCGGACCCACCACGTTGGCGCACGCCTCGACGAGCCGCGTGTTGACGACGTCGAGCGAGCCCAGGTCCTGCAGCAGCCCGCACTTCAGGACCCCGGACTGCCCCGTCCCGCGCTGGTCCATGACGACCAGGCGCCGGTGCGCCAGGGCCGGGCCGAGCGACGCCCGGAACGAGTCGGCGAACGCGACCGCCGGCTGCCCCGGCCCACCCGACAGCGCCAGCAGGAACCCGCTGGCGTCCTTGCGCGGCGCCTCGACGGCGACCGCGAGCCTGACCGTCCCCGGCACGCGCCCGGAGCGATCCAGCGGGACCGTCACCGTCCCACACCGGAAGTTGGGCGTTCGGGCGCAGGCGTGCGTCTCCAGCGCCGGCGCGGTGGGCGCGAGCACCGCCAGCGCGGCGGCGGACGCGAGGATCACAGGCAGGACACGGCGCAGCATCGAGCGGGCACCGTACTCCCTGCGGCCGCACCAGATCGACTCCTGGCGCCCACGCCTCGCCTGCACAGGCCCATTCGTGGACGAAAGGCCGAGTCAAGGTCCATCGCGCAGGCGCCGATGCACTCCCGTGATGAGCGACGGTTTCGCGGTGCGCTGCACCGGCTGCGAGTTCACCTGGAACACCCCGGCGATGGCCGAGGGGCTCCGCGTCCTCGGCCAGTGCCCGAAGTGCCGCGGCGAGCTCGAGTTCCGCGACGACGCGCCCCAGGTCGCCGCCGCGCCGCGCGCCGCCGACGTCGCCCCCGCGGCACCGCACATGGTGCTCGGGATCCCCCGCATCTGAGCGCCTTAACGGCCAGCAAGACAGGACAGCGCGGCGGCTGGACTTCGGCCCTTGCCGCAGTACGCTGGGCCCTGCATGGCTCGGACTGGAGAGAGGCCGGGACCGCCGACGGCGGCTGACCGTGACGCGCTCGCGGCCGAATGGCGCCGGCTCGGACGCGCGGCGACCGTCGTGGCCGCGCTCACCAGCCCCGCCGCGTTCGTCCTCCTCTACGTCGTCAACGGCGTCTCGCTGTGGCTGAGCCTCTTCCTGACGGCCTTCCTCGTCCTCGCCTTCCGCGGCGCGGTCGACATCGTCTGCCACCGCCTGATCCCGCGGCCGTCGATGTACGACGCGACGCCGGAGCAGGCCGCCGAGGACGTGCTGTTCCGGCGCCGCCGCTGGTACTGGCGGACCAAGTTCAAGCACTTGGCGATCTACGCCATCATCCTGCTCGTCCTGGCGTTCTGCGCCTGGGTCTTCGTCGAGAAGGTGATGGGCGTCGACGCCGGCCTGTTCGACTCCATCTCGAAGTTCCGCGACTCGCTGGACCCGTCGACGCGGATCAACCTGGCGCTCAACCAGCTGCAGACCCTGTGGTCGCTGCCGCTGCTCTTCCTCGTCAACTTCCTGATCTTCTTCGGCCCGCTGCTGATGTTCGGCGTCATGCAGATGAAGTCGTTCGAGCCGGGCGAGTCCGACTGGGGCGTCAAGCTCGACGACGTCCGCGGGCAGAAGGAGTCCAAGGAGGAGGTCGAGCGCGTCATCACGCTGTGGGCGGCCGGCGACGAGTTCCGCAAGGCCGGCGGCAAGCCCGAGCGCGGGCTGCTGCTCATCGGCCCGCCGGGCACGGGCAAGACCATGTTGTCGAAGGCCGTGGCGACGAGCTTCAACGCGCCGATCATGACGATGCCGGGCTCGGGGTTCGCCCAGACCTTCATCGGCCTGGACGTGGTCATGGTGATGATCTTGATCGCCCGCGCGCGGCGCCTGGCCCGCAAGTGGGGCGGCACGTGCATGATCTTCATCGACGAGATCGACGCCGTCGGCCGCCGGCGCCAGGGGCTGGAGGGCATGCTCGGCGGCGGCGGCGGCGGGGCCGGCGCCGGCCTGCGGAGCCACACCTCGCAGGACCTCGAGGCGCACCTCTTCCACGGCGCCTGGGGCGCGCTGACCGCGTCGGGCGACCTCGTCCTGGAGACGCGCGCGTGGCGCGACCGCGTCTTCGCCGAGCGCGCCGAGGCCGCCGCGCCGGGCGGTCAGCGGTTCATGTTCCCCGGCATGGGCGGCGGCATGGCGCTCAACCAGCTGCTGGTCCAGATGGACGGCATGGACAGCCCGGGCGTGACGCGCAAGTGGGCCACGAAGAAGTTCAACACGTTCCTGGACGCCACGTACTTCGTCCCGCAGACCGCTTTCGGCCGCCGCCTGCGGCTCCAGCCGGCCCGGCCGCGCTCCGAGCAGGTGTACTTCATCGGCGCGACCAACGTGGACATCGAGCAGCTCGACCCGGCGCTCATCCGCCCGGGCCGCATGGGCCGCCACATCTGGTTCCGGACGCCGACGGTCGACGACCGCAAGGACATCTTCGACCTGTACATCAACCGGGTCGCGCACGTCCCCGACCTCGACACGCCGCGCCGCCGCGACGAGCTCGCGCGCATCACCGGCGGCTACTCCCCCGCGATGATCGAGCAGGTCTGCTCGATGGCGCTCGCCTACGCGCACGTCGACGGCCGCGGCGCGTTCAGCTGGGACGACATCATCGAGGCGATGACGACGATCGAGTCCGGCACGGCGATCAGCGTCAAGTACGTCGACGCCGAGACGCGCGCCGTCGCGATCCACGAGGCCGGCCACGCGGTCGCCAGCCACGTCTACATGGACGGCGTGCTGTCGACGCGCCTCTCGATCCGGATGCGCGGCGGCTCGCTCGGCCACCACCAGGCGATCGAGACCGAGGAGCGCTTCTCGGCCTGGCGCCACGAGGACATCGGGCGCCTGGTCTGGACCCTCGGCGCGATGGCGGCCGAGCACGTCTTCTACGGCGAGAACTCGCGCGGCGTCGGCGGCGACGTCGGCTCCGCCACGACGCTGGCCGCGCTGATGGTCGGCATGTGGGGCATGGGCCCCGAGCCGGTCGACCTGGCGCACGTGGAGTTCGACAGCGAGTGGCAGCGCGGTCGCCGCGAGAAGGAGCTCACCGACCGCTTCGAGCAGCTCGGCCAGCGCATCCTGAACCGCTCGACGAGCCACGCGGGCGTCGCCGGCGAGGTGTTCAAGGACCCGGCCAAGCGCCGGGCGGCCGCGCAGATCCTCGGCCAGAGCTACCTCACCGCGCTCTGCCTGATCCGCCACAACCGCGAGCAGGTCGCCCAGATCGCCGAGATCCTCGTCGAGCGGCGCGAGCTGCACGGCGACGAGGTCGTCGAGATGCTGGACGCCGCCCGGCTCGAGGCGCCCGCGATCGACATCACCGACGACGGCATCTGGCCCAAGCTGTGAGCGACGAAGACCGCACGGATCCCCGCCTGCGGCCGCCCGACCCCGCCGGGACGCAGCCGAAGTACGACCCCGGCGCGCTGCTGCCCAAGCGCCGCTTGGCGGCCAACGCGCCGACGCTGTGGGCGCCGCCGGCGCAGGACGCCGAGGACGCCGACCCGCCCCACGAGCCCGACATCCACCCGCGCCGCGAGGACGAGGCGCCGGCCGCCCAGGACGACGGCGACGTCGCCCAGCCGCCGGCCTACTCGCGCTACTCGCACCGCATCCAGTTCGCGCTCGGCGCGCTGCTGGCGGTCGGGGTCGCGGGCGTCGTCCTGCTGGTCGCCGCCCTGCTCGGCGACCGCTCCGGCGGCAACGACACCGTCACGCTGCGCAACGGTCCCGCGTGGTCGCCGTGGAAGCCCGCGGGGACCTCGGGCGAGGACCTCGTGAAGTCGATCGCCGACCACGTCGGCCGGCAGTACCGACTGCCCAACGGCCAGCAGCTCGTGTCCGTGTTCGGCGGGCCGATGGCGTACGGCAGCCTGCCCGTGACGGTCGCCATCCAGAAGCCCGTCTCCCAGGGCGGCGACGTCGAGCTCGTCGACGGCGTCGGGGTCATCTACCGCCTCTGCGCCATCGGCGGGAAGGACTGCCGGATCACCTACGGCAAGCCGACGGTCAACCGCCACATGCTGCTCGCGCGCGAGGCGCTGGAGCTGGCGCTGTACTCGTTCCGCTACGTCGGCGTCAGCCAGGCCGTCGTGCTGATGCCGCCGACCTACGAGACGGCGTCCAAGGCGGGCGGCAAGGAGAAGCAGGCGCCGCCGGAGGCGCTCCTGTTCCGCCGTGGCGACCCGGGCGTCGCCAGCGCGATCGCGCATCCGCTCGCCGCGACGCTCGCGCGCCGGACGCCGTCCGTGGACGCGGTCACGCGCTCCCCCGACGCCACGGCGGTCGGGATGCTCACCGGTCCCAGCATCTACAACTTCCGGTTCCAGGCGTCCAACCAGGACGCGCGCGCCTTCCTGGTCCTCAAGCCGGTGGGCTGACCGCGTGGGCCCGCGGACGGAGGCCGAGCGCGCGGCGCTCGCGGCGGCCAAGGCGCGCCTGGACCGGCTGGACCTCTACCCGCGCCAGGTACGGCTGCGCCGCAGCGTCCGGATCGTCACGGCGCCGTGGCTGTTCCGGCTGCCGTGGTTCGGGCGCTTCGACGGCTACACGATGTGGGACCTGATCCTGCTGCGCGCGCCGCTGGAGCAGGTGTCCTCCGACCTCGTCTGCCACGAGCTCTGCCACGTCTGGCAGATGCAGCACCGGCCGCTGGCGATGCCGCTGAGCTACCTGTACCGCGGCTACGCCTCCAACCCCTATGAGTTGGAGGCGCGCCGTGCGGTCGTGGAGACCTCGTCTAGCAGCTCGGCTGCCACGTCGCCGTGACGCCCTGGGCCTGCCAGGCGTTGGCCACCGACGTGGTGCTGGCGCCGACGTCCGCGGCCGCGGACACGAACGCCGCGCGGGCGTCGGCGAAGCTGGCCTCGGGCGTCAGGTACGTCGTCTGCGCGCGGTAGCGGACCTGCTCGGCGCTCGCGCGGCCGATCGTGTCCACCAGGTTCGCGTACACCTTGTTCGGGATGCCGCTGTTGGTGTGGACGCCGCCCTCGTCGGACGACGTGCACACGTACTGCGAGGCCGTCGCCGGCTGCCCGTAGGCGCCCGGGTTCTCCATGTCGCGGATCGCGCCGATCGGCAGGTCCTCGCCCATCGTCGTGTCGCCGGGGTCGACGTCCCAGCCGGCCATGTCCGACAGCGCCTCGTTCAGCGCGCCGGGCTGGTCCTGGTACTCGAGGCCCGCGGTGCGCTCGGTCACCGCGTGCGTCAGCTCGTGCGCGGTGACGTCGTTGACCGCGAAGCCGTCGCCGTAGACCATCTCGGCGCCGTCCCAGAACGCGTTCTGGTAGCCGATGCCGTAGTGGACGAAGCTGACGAGCTCCGCGCCCGCGCCGTCGTACGAGTCGCGGCCGAACGCGCTCCTGTAGTAGTCGTACGTCGCGCCGGTGTTGTTGTAGGCGTTGTCGACGTCCGTGTTCCCGGTGGCGCCCTGGCCCTCGCTGCGCGCCAGCGTCCCGTTGGTCGTCGAGCCGTTGGCGTTGTACACGTAGCGGGTCTTGGCGTCCTCCAGGCGGTTCAGCGTCTCGATCGTCGCCCCGGTCTTCGCGTCGGTGACGACGATCCGGCGCAGCGGCTGCGTCGTGGAGCGCACGTCGGTCACGTAGGCCAGCGTCGCGGGCTTCGCGCCGAACGGCACGCCGGTGTACATGACCAGGCGCGGCGCGGCGTTGAGCGCCGGGTCCGGGATCCCGGCCGTCGCCAGCGCGCGGGCCTGGTCGGCCGACAGCGTGGCGGCGTCCGCGGTGGTCGGCGCGGTGCGCGAGACCGAGGCCGAGATCGCCTTCATGGTGGTATCGCCCTTCGCGATCCGGACGAGCACGCGGCCGTCGTAGACCGGGACGTCGCCGGCCATCTGGTCGTAGGCGACCGTGGTGCCGGTGGCGTCGGCGCGCGTCGCGACCTGGTGCAGCTGCGCCCCGCTGCTCAACCCCAACATGGTGGCGTAGCGGTCGACCGCGGCCCGGGCCACGCTCGACGGCCCGGCGCCCGCCGGGGCGCCGAGGGTGCTGGCCCTCACGTCGCCGGCGGCCGTCGAGACGGCGCCGCCGGCGGTGCGGACCAGCGTCTGCGCGCCGGCCGCGTCGGCGGCGAAGCGCGTGCTGGACGTGGTGGCGGCCCCTGCCGGGGCCGCGACGAGCGCGCTGAGCGCGCAGCCGAGCCCGAGGGCCCGGACGGATCGGTCTCTCATGGAGCGCTTCCATTACCTCACCGGCCGGGCTCAACCCTCTCGTTGTCCGATGAACGCAAAAACCGTGTGCAGGCCGTCACCGGCATGCGCGGGTACTTCGGCCAGTCGGGGTCCTTCAGACCGAGTTGGCACATGCTGAACACGGAGCCGCGTCCACTCTTGACGAGCTTCTGGTGGGCGCAGCGGTCGCAGAGGCCGAATCGGGACGCCATAGGCGACGGCAAGGATGTCAGGACACGGTCGTTTCCCGTGCAACTACAATGAGGCCTTCTTGGCGATCTTCCGGCGACTTCTCGGCTTCCTGGCCCCGTACAAGCGCGGCGTGGCGTGGTCCGCGCTGCTCGCCGCCGCCGCGATGATCATGACCGTGCTGATCCCGTGGCTGACCGGTCGCGCGATCGACCAGATCCGGGACGGCGACGCGCACGACCTCGACCGCCTCGGGATCCTCATCGGCATCGCGGGCCTGGCGCGGCTGGTGCTGACGGTCGGGCGCCGGCTGATCGCGGGCCGCGTGTCGCTCGGCGTCGAGTACGACCTGCGCCAGCGCCTGTACTCCCACTTCCTCTCGCTCGAGCTCGCGTTCTTCGACCGCCAGCAGACCGGCCAGCTGATGTCGCGCGCGACCGTCGACCTCGCCGCGGTCCGGTTCTTCCTCGGCTACGGCCTCGTGTTCATCATGCAGGCCGGCCTGACGATCGTGCTGGCGGGGATCGCGATGTTCCTGGTCGACCCGGTGCTGGCGGCGGTCTCGCTGCTGCCGGTGCCGTTCGTCGTCGTGATCGCCGCGCGCTACGGCCGCCAGGCGCGCCCGGCGCAGCAGGCGGTCCAGCAGCGCATCGCGGAGCTGACGGCCGACGCGGAGGAGTCGATCGGCGGCGTGCGCGTGGTCAAGGCGTTCGCCCGCGAGGACCGCCAGCTGGAGCGCTTCGCGCGGTCGACCGCGCGGGTCTTCGACCAGGAGATGATCGCGACGCGGCTGTCGGCCTTCTTCCAGCCGCTGATCGGGTTCCTGCCCCAGATCGGGCTGGCCTGCGTGCTGCTGATCGGCGGGCGGCGGGTCGTGTCGAACGACATGACGCTCGGCGACTTCACCGCGTTCTACTCCTACCTGCTGATGCTGCTCGGGCCGATGCGCTCGCTCGGGATGACGCTCGGCCTCGCCCAGCGGGCGACGGCGTCGGGCGCGCGGCTGTTCGAGATCTTCGACCGCGACGCAGCGATCGCGACGCCCGCCGGCGCGCCGGACCTGCCGCCGGGCAACGGGCGCGTCGAGGTGCGCGACGTCACGTTCTCCTACGCGGGCGCACCGGAGCCGACGCTGCGCGACGTGTCGCTGGACATCCCCGCGGGGACGACCGTGGCGCTCGTCGGCGCGACCGGCGCGGGCAAGACGACGCTGGTGCAGCTGCTCGGGCGCCTGTACGACGTCGACGCCGGCGCCGTGGTGATCGACGGCGCCGACGTGCGCGACGTCGACCTGGTGTCCTTGCACAACGCGATCGCGACCGTCGACGACGCGCCGTTCCTGTTCTCCTCGACGGTCGCCGACAACATCGCCTACGCGCGCGGCGGGGCCGACGCGGTGCCGCGCGAGGAGATCGAGCTGGCCGCGCGGCGCGCGCAGGCCGACGGCTTCATCCGCGCGCTGCCCGACGGCTACGACACGCGCGTAGGCGAGCGCGGGTTGACCCTGAGCGGCGGCCAGCGCCAGCGCGTGGCGATCGCCCGCGCGCTCCTGGCCGACCCGCGCATCCTGATCCTGGACGACGCGACGTCGGCCGTCGACGCCTCGACCGAGCAGCAGATCAAGGACGCGCTGCGCGAGGTGATGGCCGGGCGCACGACGTTCGTCATCGCCCACCGGCTGTCGACGATCGCGCTGGCCGACGTGATCGTGGTGGTCGAGGACGGCCGGATCGTCGCGCACGGCACGCACGACGAGCTGCTCGAGGTCTCGGAGCTGTACGCCGAGATCGTCGCGAAGGGGCTGCCCGACCAGGTCTTCCTGAACGAGAACGACCCCGAGCGCGAGGTGGCGGGCCTATGAAGCCCGAGCAGGCCGAGGGCCTGAGCCGCCGCGACGACCTGCGCCGCCGCCTGCGCGCGACGAGCGGGCGGTCGCGCAAGCTGCGCGGGATCGTCGAGCTGCTGCGTCCCTACCGGCGCCGGACCGCGCTCATGTTCGTGGCCTTGGTCATCGGCACGGCCGCCGGCCTGGCGCCGGCGCCGCTGGCTAAGGAGGCGATCGACCGCGGCATCACCAAGGGCGACACCGCCACGCTGACGGTCGTCGTCATCCTGTTCATCTTCAGCGCGCTGGTCGTGTGGGTGACGTCCTACGTGCAGACCTACCTGACGAACTGGGTCGGCCAGCGCGCGCTGCAGGACCTGCGGCTGGACATCTTCCGCCACCTGCAGGAGATGCCGGTGAGCTTCTACGAGCGGCGGCCGGCGGGCGTGCTGATCTCGCGGCTGACCAACGACGTCGAGGCGCTGGAGGCGATGGTCACCGACTCGATCACGACGCTGTTCCAGGCGTCGCTGACGCTGCTGGGGTCGGTCGCCATCCTGCTGGTGTTCGACGTCCAGCTCGCGCTGCTGACGTTCCTCATCTTCCCCGTCCTGCTCGTCGGGTCGTTCGCGTTCCGGCTGGCGTCCGCCGACGCGTTCGCCCGCACGCGCGAGACGATCGGGTCGCTGACGGCGTACCTGCAGGAGTCGCTGTCGGGCATCCGCGTGTTGAAGTCCTACGCGCAGGAGCCGCGCCACATGGGGCGCTTCGCGGCGCTGAACGCTGAGAACCGCCGCGCGAACATGACGACGGTCAACCTGAACGCCGCGTACTTCCCGGCGGTCGAGTGGGTGTCGTCGGTCGCGACGGTCGGCATCCTGATCTACGGCGGCCATCAGGTCCTGAGCGGCGACGTGACGATCGGCGTGCTCGTCGGGTTCATCGCGGCGCTGAACGGGTTCTTCGACCCGATCTCGCAGCTGTCGCAGGTGTACACGACCTACCAGTCCGGCATGGCGGCGCTGGACAAGATCTTCGCGCTCCTCGACGAGCAGCCGGACCTCGTCGACGCGCCCGGCGCCGTCGACCTCCCGCGGCCGCTGCGCGGCGAGCTGTCGTTCGAGGACGTGACGTTCGCGTACTCCACCGCCGACGGCACGAAGACCGCGCTGGAGGACGTCACGCTGCACGTGCCGCCGGGGCAGACGGTGGCGCTCGTCGGGGCGACGGGCGCCGGGAAGTCGACGCTCGCCAAGCTCGCGGCGCGGTTCTACGACCCGACGGGCGGCGCGGTGAAGGTCGACGGGTTCGACCTGCGGGACGTGACGATGGCGTCGCTGCGGTCCCAGATGGGGATCGTGCCGCAGGAGGGCTTCCTGTTCAGCGGGACGTTGCGGGACAACATCGCGTTCGGGTTCCCGGAGGGCTCGGAGATCGACGACGCGGTCCTGGAGCGGGCGTGCCGCGCGGTCGGCGCGTGGGACTTCATCATGCGGTTGGAGCAGGGGCTGGACACGCAGATCGGCGAGCGCGGCGTGCAGCTGTCGGCCGGGCAGCGGCAGCTCGTGGCGTTCGCCCGGGCCCTGGTCGCCGACCCGCGGATCCTGGTGCTGGACGAGGCGACGTCGAACGTCGACCTGCGCACCGAGTCGATCATCGAGGACGGCCTGCGGCGGCTGCTGGCCGGGCGGACGGCGATCGTGATCGCGCATCGGCTGTCGACGATCCGGCAGGCGGGGCGGATCGTGGTCCTGGACGGCGGGCGGATCGTGGAGTCCGGGACGCACGACGAGCTGCTCGCGGCTGAAGGGGCGTACTGGAAGCTGTACCGCGACTGGGCGGAGCAGGCGGCGGCGTAGGGCTCAGCGGCCGAACAGCCGGCGCTTCTTCGCCTTCGTGCCGGCGGTCGCGTCGAAGCCGGGCGGGGCCTTGGAGATCCGGCCGTTCTGCGGGCCCTGCGGCGGCGTGGCCGCCGAGGCGGCGGGCGCGCCGGTGCGGGTGCCGGCGCCGCTGCCGATCTGGCGGCGGCCGGCGCCGGAGTCCCCCAACGCGGTGCGGCGCGTGTCGGCCATGTGGGAGGCGTCCTCGTCGACCTTGGCCAGCAGCTCGTCGCGCTCGCGGCGCGCCTTCTCGGGGTTCAGGAGGAGGCGGTCGGTCGGGCGCAGCTCGGCGTCGGTCGCCGCCGGGATGTGCCGCACCTTGGCGCGGATCGCGGAGTGGCGGACGGCGAGCGCCGCCTGCATCTGCGCGTCGCGCGCGTCGAACGCCCAGCCGTGGAAGCCGACCCAGACGACACCCGCGCCCTCCTGCCGCAGCGCCGACCGCGGCGCCGCGAACCGGAAGTGCTGTGAGAACGCGAACGCCTCCCGCTCGTTGTGGAAGCGCAGCCGGAAGCCGACGAAGACATCGACGAACTGACGCCCGAGCTCACCACCCTGCTGACGCATCGCGGGCAGCAGCGCAGGATCGGCTGACGGAAGCTCGTGCACGGCTCCCTCGTCCATCGGCACCCAGCCCGGACCCCTGAAGTCCCTGCGTCCAGCCTTGCACACCGTGCGCACGACTAGCCTGAGGGCATGGCGAACGACCTCCGGGTGGAGCGCGGCTGGATCTACGTCGACGGCACCCGCCAAGACGACGGAACCATCGCCCTCGGCACCGGCAACGAGCTGCGCTACAGCCCCTTCGACGCCCTGTCCCACCGCGACGAGGTCCCGATCCCGATGGGCGCGGTCCTCAAGGCATCGGTCCAGCGCCTGGCCTTCTGGCGCCGCTGACGCGAAGCTGCGGGACTAGGATTCGAACCTAGAATACCTCGTCCAGAGCGAGGCGTGTTGCCATTACACCATCCCGCAACGGGGTGTTGCAGGGGCGAATTATAGGGCTCTTGGCTGGGCTACGCGGCGTCGCGGGTGCCGGGTGCGAACTGGGCCGTGATCGCGTCTTCGAGGCCCGGGTCGAGGACGAGGAGGACCTCGTCGCCGGCTTCGATCACGGTGTCGGCCTTGGGCACGAAGCCGCGGCCGTCGCGCAGGAGGGAGATGATCAGCGCGCCGTCGGGCAGGTGCATGTCCTGGACCGCGCGGCCGGAGGCGGGTGAGGTCGCGGTGACCTCGACCTCGATGATCTCCAGCTGCTCGTCGCGCAGGTCGAGCAGGTGGACCAGCCCGTAGGACGGGACCTCGTGCTCGATCAGTCTCAGGATCAGGTCGGTCGCGCTGACGGCCGGCTGGATGCCCAGCAGCTCGAACCACGACCGGTTTCGCGGGTTGTTCACGCGGGCGATGATCCGCTCGCAGAGGTACTTCTCCTTCGCCATCTGGCAGATGAGGAGGTTGTCCTCGTCGTCGCCGGTCACGGCGATCGCCAGGTCGGCGCGCTGGATGCCCGCGCGCTCCAGGACCCACAGCTCGGTCGCGTCGCCGTACTGGACGGCGTGCTCGAGCTCCTGCTCGATCGTGAGATAGCGGGTGCGCTCGCTCTCGATGAGCGTGACCTCGTTGCCCTTGGCGATCAGCTCGCGGGCCAGGTTCCATCCGACCTTGCCGCCGCCGGCGATGATGACGTACATGCTCAAGCCTCCTAGGCGATCTCGCCGAGCGCCGAGGTGAACATCTCGATCGCGTGCTGGGTCGGGCAGATCGTGTGCAGGCCCTGCTCGCGGTACCAGGCCGCGCGCGCCGGGTCCATGACCCGGACGATCACCTTCTCGACCTCGTAGTGCTTCTGGGCGATCTGCGAGATGGTCAGGTTCGTGTTGTCGCCGTCGGTCGACGCGATGAACACGTCGGCCTCCTGGATCCCGGCCTCGGTCAACGCGTCGACCTCCATGCCGTGGCCGACGGTGAACCGCCCGCCCGCCTCTTCCCAGGTGCGGTCCAGGCCGACCTCGAGGCGCTCGTGGCTGAGCGGGTCCTCGTCCAGGACGGAGACGGTGTGGCCCGCGGCCAGCGAGGTCCGGGCGACGGAGGAGCCGACGCGTCCGGCGCCGACGATGAGGATGAACATCGAAGCGAACATTACCCAGAGGACTGACGAACAGACCTCACACCTTCTGGGGAGCCCCTGTCAGCCGGCCGGCGGGTCGCGCAGCGGCGGCGCCGCGCTGATCGCCTGGCTGGCCGGCGCGGCCGGCGTGGGATGCAGCTCCGGGTCCGTCGCGGCGGCGATCCCGACGTCGCTGGACGGCGGCGCCGTGAGGATGACCTCGCACGGCGCCTTCGACACCACGTACTTGGTCGCGTCCCCCACGAAGTTGTCCAGCGGCCCGCCGCGACCGCCCAGCAGCGCGCCGCCGCGGATCCGCGACGGCTCCTCGGCCGCGAGCACGATCGCCTGCACGCCGCGGCGCCGGGCCTCGTCCACGATCGCCGCGCCCGCGCGCCGCGCGCGCACCGTCGCCGTGGCGACCTCGACGCCCTCGTACTCCTCCCCCACCGCCTTCGCCCGCCGCAGCGCCGCCCGCGCGCGCTCCAGCTGCGCGTCGGGCAGCCGCGCGTCGATCGGGAGCGCCATCGGCACCTCGAAGATCCACAGCGCCTCGATCGTCGAGCCCGTGTGGTCGAGCCCCGGGTCGTTGTCCTCCCCCGCGAGCCGCCCCGCCGTCTGGATCATGTCGTCGTCCAGCGGCGTGCCCGTGAGCGGGACCAGGATCGACCCGTACTCCAGCTCCTCGCGCTCCAGCTTCAGCGCCGCCTCGGGCACCTGCACGCGCTTGACCAGCGACTTGCCCTGGGTGCGCCGGTAGATCACGTAGGTCGCCAGGCCGAAGGCCATCCACCCGAAGCCGACCCAGCGCGCGCCGGCGTGCGTGACCACGACGCTGATCCACGCCGCGCCGCTGAGCACCGCGCCGACGACCGCCGGCAGCGGCAGCGACCCGCCGCGGAACGGGACCGACAGCGGCACGCTGTAGAAGCGCTCGCGGTCCGGCTCGCGATAGCGCAGCGAGATGATCGACAGGTGCGCGATCGTCAGCCCCAGCAGGGCGCCGAACGCGTAGATGCCGACGAGGAAGTCGAGGTCCTCGGGGACGATCAGCGCGCCCGCGATCACCGCCGCGATCGTGATCAGGACGAACGGCGTCGACCGCGTCGGGTGCAGCCGCCCGAGCGCGCTCGGGATCTGCCGGTTGCGCGACAGCGAGTAGGCCAGCCGCGACAGCCCCAGCATGGCCGAGTTCGACGCGGCGATCAGCGTCGCGGTCGCGGCCACCGCGATGGTGTACTTGAACGCGTCGGAGAGCCACGTCGTCTGGAACGCGTCCGCGATCCCGAGCACCGGCGCCTCGAGGTAGTGGCCCGAGAGCGCGGTCTTGCCGTCGGTGACCGGGAACGCGGTCAGCGCCACGAGCGCGATGCCGACGTAGACGACGGTGACGACCCCGGTCGCGCTGCCGATCAGGCGCTTCAGCGCCCCGCGCCCGGCCGTGACCTCGCCGCTGATGCCGGCGGCCGACTCCAGGCCGGTGAAGACCACGGTCGCCACGCCCAGCGCGAAGATGACGTCGTTCCACTTCGGCGTGACGCCGAGGTCGATCGGGTCGACCAGCTTGCCCCAGTTGAAGAACGTCGCCAGCCCGACGATGATCAGCAGCAGCTGCAGCCCGATGTCGGCGATGACCAGCGCGCCGATCCGGTTGACGCGCGTCTTGGAGAAGCCGCCGATGTTGCGCACCGCGACGTACAGGACGATCCCCAGCGCGACGATCAGCTCCAGCGCGCCGTGGCCGAGGTCGCCCCAGAACGCCGCCATGTAGTTCGTCGCCGAGAACGCGGTGACGGCGATCAGGATCGTGTAGTCGAGCAGGATCGCCCAGCCGGCGATGAAGCTCACGAGCTCGTTGAAGCCGTAGCGCGCGAAGACCGTCGACCCGGCCTTCTCGGGGTGCAGCGCCGCGCCCTCGACGTAGGTCATCGCGGCCAGCGCGAAGAACAGCCCGGCGACGAGGAAGACCAGCGGCGTCAGCCCGAGCGCGTGGTCGGCGACGACGCCCAGCGAGAAGTAGATCGACGACGCGACCGCGGTGTAGATGATCGCGAACAGCGCCGGCTGTCCGATGCCCTTCCCGATCACGGCCTAGCGGTCCCCGCCCGCACCGTCGCGCGGGCGCGCGCGGCGGGCCATCAGCCCGTTGACGTACAGCCGGCCCAGGCCCGCGGCGACGAACAGCACGCCGAGCAGGAGCCCGAAGGCCACGGCGCCGCCGCCGGCGACCAGCGTCCGGACGATCATCGCCAGGCCCAGCAGGACCAGGACCACCGACAGGACGACGGTCGTCTGCCGGTGCAGGTCGCGGGGCTCGGGCATCGCGGGCACAGGGTACGCCGCCGGCTACGCCGCGACCGGCGTGGGACGCCGCGCCGACATGGTCGCGGGGTCCGACTGGATGATGACGCGGCACGGGCGCTCGGCCAGGACGGTCTCCAGCGTCTTGCCGAACAGCGTCGCGCCCGTGCGTGGCGGCAGCGGCGCGACGACCGCCTGCGCGCGCAGGTCGCGGGCCTCGCGGACGATCAGGCGCCCGGCCTGCCCGGGACGGACCTTCTCGACGTGCCCGGTGACGCGGCGGCCGCCCTGCAGGCGCGCCTGCTCGATGATCGACTGCGCCGCCGATTCCGCCTCGGGCAGCGTCGCGCTCAGCGGCGAGGACTGCGGCACCGCGATGTAGACCAGGACGTGGATGCCCCGCCGGCGCCGCGCCGCGAGCTTGGCGGCGGTCGCGATCGTGCCCTTCGAGTACGGCTGGCTGGCGTCGAGCGCGACGAGGACCGACTCGTACTCCGCCTCGTGCTCGACGACCGGGCGCTGGATGGCGACCTTGGTCGTCGTCGTGAGGTCCAGGCCCTGGCGGTGGCGGTAGATCGGGTAGATCAGGCAGCCCAGCGCCAGCCAGCCGATGCCCGCCAGCGCGACGTCGACGTGCAACGCGGTGACGACGATGAACGCCAGCAGCGTCCCGATCCCGCCGAAGATCGCGAACAGCGGCAGCGACCGGCCGCGGCTCAGCTTGATGTTGCCCGGGCCCCGCCACGGCCGCCGCGCCTCCGGCTGGGCGAGGCGCAGCCGGATGACCGCGAGGTGCGCGATCGTGAACGACAGCATGGCGCCGAAGGCGTACATGTTGCCCAGGAACTCCGCCTTGCCGGGGATCACCGCGAGGCAGGCGATCGCGCCGAAGATCATGATCCCGATGTACGGCGTCCCGTGCTTGGGGTGCAGCTGGCGCAGCCGGTCGGGCACCTGGCGGTGGATGCCCATCGAGTAGACCAGGCGCGAGACGCCGATGATCCCCGCGTTGGAGGCGATCAGCAGGATCGTCGCGGCCAGGATGCCGACGTAGAGCTCGGCCGGGCCCTGCAGGAACCCGAGGTCGAAGTGCTTGACGACGCCGAGCACCGGGTCGCCGGCGAAGCCGCCCTGGTCCTCGGGCAGGCCGAGCTGGGTCGTGTACTTGCCGTCCGCGCCCTGGGTCACCGGCAGCGCGCTGAGGGCGACCATCGGCAGCAGCGAGTAGATCGCGAACACGGCGATCACCACGCGGTTGATCGCCGCCGGGATCGTCTTCTCCTCGTCCTTGGCCTCCTCGGCCATGTTCGAGATCGTCTCGATGCCGGTGTAGGCGATCATGCCGACCGGGATCGCGATGAAGAAGTCCTTCCACGTCGGCGCGATGCCGAGGTGCACGTTGTCGATCAGCGTCTGCGGGCTGAAGACGAGAAAGATGCCGACCGCGACGAGCAGCAGCTGCGTCATGAAGTCGACGACCGCGAGGCCGATGTTGACGCCCGCCGACTCCTTGACGCCGCGCACGTTGACGGCCGACAGCAGCGCGATGAGGAAGATCGCGAAGATGACGTCGCCCGGGCCGTGGCGCAGCCCGGACCAGAACAGCCCGCCGAGGTAGTGCGGCACGAAGAACGCGCTGATCGCGATCGTGATCGTGTAGTTGAGCATCTGCGCCCAGGCGGCGAAGAAGCTCCAGAACTCGTTGAACGCGTGCCGCGCGAACGACGACGACCCGCCGGCCTCCGGATACATCGCCGTGGCCTCGGCGTAGGTGGCGGCCGTCAGGTAGAAGATGAAGCCGGTGATGATGAACACCACCGGCGTGAGGCCGAGCGCGAAGCTCGCCACGAGGCCCAACGCGTAGTAGATCGACGAGCCCACGTTGCCGTAGGCGGTCGAGAAGAGCGCGTTGACCCCGAGGACGCGCTGCAGGCCATGAAGTCGGCGTTCGGCCATCGAACGCTGCGCAGTGTAAGCGGCGCGACGGTCGCGAGCGCTGACGGGGGCGCTCGCGTCGCGACCAGCGCGACGGAGCGCCCCGCGCCGTGGCTCAGGTGATGATCGGGATGATCAGGATCGCCACGATGTTGGCGACCTTGATCATGGGGTTGATCGCGGGCCCCGCGGTGTCCTTGAACGGGTCGCCGACCGTGTCGCCGGTGACCGACGCCGCGTGCGCGTCAGAGCCCTTGCCGCCGAAGGCGCCGTCCTCGATCAGCTTCTTGGCGTTGTCCCACGCGCCGCCGCCCGCGGTCATGAGGACCGCGAAGAAGAAGCCGACGACGATCACGCCGATCAGCATGCCGCCCAGCGCGCGCGTGTCGATGACCCCGATGATGAACGTCATGACGATCGGGATCAGCGACGGCAGGATCATCTCCCGCTGCGCGGCCTTGGTGACCAGGTCGACCGAGCGGGCGTAGTCCGGCGTCTCGGTGCCGTCCATGATCCCCGGGTGCTCGCGGAACTGGCGGCGCACCTCCTCGACGACCTCGCCGCCGGCGCGGCCCACCGCCTCCATCGACAGGGCCGCGAACAGGCAGACCATCAGGCCGCCGAGCAGCAGGCCCATCAGGACGGGTGGATCGTCGATCTCGAAGACCGTGCGTTGCCCGGCCGCGGCCAGCTCCGCCTTGAACCCCGCGAACAGCACGATCGCCGCCAGCACCGCCGAGCCGATCGCGTAGCCCTTGGTCACGGCCTTGGTGGTGTTGCCGACGGCGTCCAGCGGGTCGGTGACGTTGCGGACCTCCTCGGGGAGGTCGGCCATCTCGGCGATGCCGCCCGCGTTGTCGGTGATCGGGCCGAACGCATCCAGCGCGACGATCAGGCCGGTCAGCGACAGCTGGCCCATCACCGCGACGCCGATGCCGTAGATGCCCGCGAGCTTCCACGACGCCAGGATGCCGAGCACGAGGACCAGCGCCGGCAGCGCCGTGGCCTGCAGGCCCTGCGCGAGGCCCGAGATGATGTTCGTGGCGTGGCCGGTCTGCGACGCCTCGGCGGTCTTGCGCACCGGGGCGAAGCGCGTCGAGGTGTAGTAGTCGGTGATCACGAACAGCAGCGCGGTGATCGCGATGCCGACCAGCGAGGCGAGGTAGAGCTTGCCGACGCTGGTGTCGATGGTGTCCACGATGTCGCCCATCACCCACTTCGTGACGGGGTAGAACAGGATCGCGGCGATGATCCCGGAGACGATCAGCCCCTGGTACAGCGCGCGCTCGACGTTGTCGGTGGTGGTCCGGACCGCGAACGTGCCGATGATCGACGCCACGATCGCCACCGCGCCGAGGATCAGCGGGTAGAGCGCCACGGCCGTCTGGTCGGCCCTGAACGTCAGGACGCCGAGCAGCATGACCGCGACCGCGGTGACCGCGTAGGTCTCGAACAGGTCGGCCGCCATGCCCGCGCAGTCGCCGACGTTGTCGCCCACGTTGTCGGCGATGACCGCCGGGTTGCGCGGGTCGTCCTCGGGGATGCCGGCCTCGACCTTGCCGACGAGGTCGGCGCCGACGTCGGCCGCCTTGGTGAAGATGCCGCCGCCCAGGCGGGCGAAGACCGAGATCAGCGACCCGCCGAAGCCCAGGCCGATCAGCGCGTCGACCGCCTGCTTGGGCGTGTCGTCGAAGATGAAGGTGAGGATCCCGTAATACCCGGCGACCCCCATCAGGGCGAGGCCCACGACGAGCAGGCCGGTGATCGCGCCGCCGCGGAAGGCGACGCCCAGCGCCGGGGACACGCCGCCCCGCGCCGCCTCGGCCACCCGCGCGTTCGCGCGCACCGAGACGTTCATGCCGATGAAGCCGGTCGCGCCCGAGAGCACGCCGCCGATCGCGAACCCGATCGCGACCTTGATGTCCTGGATGAAGATCAGCGCCACGAACAGGACGACGCCGACCCCGGCGATCGTCGTGTACTGGCGGCGGAGGTACGCCTGAGCGCCCTCCTGGATGGCTCCCGAGATGCGCTGCATCTCGGCGTTGCCTGGGGAGAGCGCCAGCAGCTGCTGGGTGGTGAGCAGCCCATACGTCACTGCAAACCCAGCACACACCAGCGCCACGATCACCCCGTGGTTGGTCAAGAAGTCGGTCAACGCAGTTCTCCAAGGTCTGGTTGAGGGGCCTTGGTGGCGCTACGACAGACGCCGGCCCCGGACGGCGGGCGCCATCCTAAACAGACCACAAGATGGATGTGTGCGCTTCGTTGCTAACAGCGCGGGCCGGACCCGCGCGGGCTCACTGCCCGGGAACCCAGATGCGACCGCTGGACGGGGCCGCGCCGGGGCCGCCCTGGGCGGGCCCGCCGCCCGGCGCCTGGCCGCCGCCGCCCGAGGTGCCGCCGCCGCTCGCGGGGCCGCCCGCCGGCGATCCGCCGGCAAGCTGCGCATAGGCCATCTGCAGCTGGGAGAGGGCGTCCCGGATCGCGGCGGCGTCCGGGCCGAGCTCGCCCTCGATGAGGCCGAGGAGCGCCCGCGCGCCCTCGATCGCGAGGCGCAGCTGCTCGGGGTCGCGCTCGTCCTCGGTGCCGGGCGCGAGGCCCGCGCGGCGGCCGCCGAGGTTCACCAGCGTGACGATGGTCTGCACGATGACGTCCTCGACGCGCAGCGTGCGGAGCTGCTCCTCCAGCTGGCGCTCATAGGCGGCGCGCAGCTCCTCTTCGCTCATCTGCTCGGGCTGCTGCTGGTCGCTCATGTCGCTGGAACCTCCTGGGCGTAGGTCTGCCGGGTCTCCTGCACAGAGGTCGCGTAGACCTCCTCCATCGGCGCGCCGGCGGCGATCGCCCGGCGCTGGCGCTGGGCGCCGTTGAGCTGCGGGAGGGCTGGGTCGATCCCCAGCTCGGCGCGCATCGGTGCCGTCCAGGAAAGCAGGTCGGCCACGGCGGCGGCCGCGGGTCGCTCCTCGCTGGTGGCGAAGTCGATGAGCCTGCCGTCCATGCCGTGGCGGATCGCGCGCCAGAAGTTCTCCTCGATCACGCGGCGCTCCAGGTTGGCGTCGCCGACGGGCGACGGACGACCCTCGTCCTCGTCGCGCGCCGCCTGGGCCACGGCCGCGACCATCAGCGCCGCCAGGGCCTCGGACTCCTGGGCGGTGCCCTGGACGTCCGCGATCCGGACCTCGACGGTCCCGAACGAGAAGTGCGGCCGCACCGACCACCACACCTGCGTGTACTCGACGATCGAGTTGGTGGCCACGAGGAAGTCGATGTACTTGGCGTAGGTCGCCCAGTCGCCGTAGCGGTCCGGGATGCCGCAGCGCGGGAACGACTTCGTGAACGACTGCGTGCGCGCGGAGTGCAGGCCGGAGTCGCGGGCGTCGAGGTAGGGCGAGTTCGCGCTGACGGCCAGCAGCGTCGGCAGGACCGGGCGCAGGCGGTCGCACACGGCGATCGCGCGGTCCGCGCCGCGGACGCCGACGTGCACGTGCAGCGAGAACGTGTTGTTGCGCCGCGCGACGTACTGGAGGCCCTCGACGACGCGGCGGTAGTGCTCGGTGTCGATGTTGGGCTGCTCGCGGTAGTCGGCCCACGGGTGCGTGCCGGTGGCGCCGAGCAGGACGCCGCGGCGCGCCGCGAGCTCGAACAGGCGGCGCCGGTAGTCGCGCTGGCGGGCGAACGCGTCGGCCAGGTCCTCCCCGCGCCCGGACCGGATCTCGATCTCGGACGAGATCAGCTCGCCGGAGATCGACTCGGCCAGCGGCGCGTCGGTCGCCTCCGCGGCGTCGCGCAGGTCCTCGAAGCGCGGGATCAGGTCCAGCGTCTCGGGGTCGAGGATCGCGAACTCCTCTTCGAGGCCGACCGTCCAGTCGGACGACGCCGCGAAGGCCTCCGCGGCGCGATCGGTGTCCAGGCTCATGGCGGTGGGACCTAGGTGAGGTAGAAGTACAGCGCGTAGAGGAGGTCGACCGCGGGGCTGGACGTGTGCACGGTCACCTCCGGCGGGACGCGCAGCAGCGACTCGGAGTAGTTGAAGATGATCTTCACGCCGGCCTTGACGAGCTGCTCGGCGAGGCCCTGCGCCGCGGCGCTGGGAACGGCCAGCACGCCGACGACGATGTCCTCGTCCTCGACGATCTGGGCGAGGTTCGTGGCGTCGCGCACCTCGAGGGTGCCGACGTGCATCCCGATCTTCTCGGGGTCGGAGTCGAAGATCGCGACGACCCTGAAGCCGTGGTCGGCGAAGACGTCGGACGAGGCGATCGCGCGGCCGAGGTGGCCCGCGCCGAACAGCGCGATGTTGTGCTGGCCGGCGGTGCGCAGGATCTTGCGGATCTGGCTGACCAGGCCGTCGACGTTGTAGCCGACGCCGCGCTTGCCGAACTTGCCGAAGCCGGAGAGGTCGCGGCGGATCTGCGTTGAGTTGACCTGGGTGAACGAGGAGAGCTCCTGTGAGGAGATCGTCTCCTTGCCCTCCTTCTTGGCCTTGGTCAGGACCTGGAGGTAGCGGGCCAGGCGGGCGGCGACGCCGAGGGAGAGCCGTTCGGGCATGCCGGGGTCCGGCGCCGCTCCGTTGCCGCGCTCGGTGCCGCGTCCGTTGGCCAGATCGCTGACGCTCATCCGCCGCCAACTGTACCGAGGCGGTCTCGCAGAGCGGCTTCGTCAACGAAGAAGTCGAATAGGTGCTCACCGTCGAGGACGACGACCGGGATGCGCTCCAGGTAGCGGCGGTGGAGGTCGTCGTCGGCTTCTATGTCGATCTCGTTGAGATCGAAGCCGAGCTCGGGCTGGAGCGCGGCGAGCCGCGCACGGGCGTCCTCGCAGAGGTGGCAGCCCTCGCGCCCGTAGAGGTCGATGGTCGGCATGGCCTCAGAGCGCCCGCTGCCCTGTGGCGTGGACTTCCAGGCCGAGGTACTCCGGGAACGCGAGCGGTGTGACGTAGCGCGCGGCGCTGGCGATCATCGCGGCGTTGTCGGTGCACAGGGCGCGCGGCGGGATCTTGACGGTCGGCGCCAGGGCGGTGAGGCGCTCCCGCAGCGGGCCGTTGGCGGCGACGCCGCCGCCGATCGCGAGGCGGTCGAGGCCGGTCTCGCGCAGCGCGCGCTCGACGCGCAGGGCGAGCTGCTCGACGATCGCGCGCTGGTAGGCGGCGGCGAGGTCGGCCCGGCGCGCGTGCGCCTCGGCCTCCCCAAGGTCGCGGACCTTGTACAGGAGCGCGGTCTTCAGGCCGGCGAACGAGAAGTCCAGGCCGGTCAGGTTCTTCGAGGTCGGGAAGGCGTAGGCGCCGGGGTCGCCGTCGCGGGCGAGCTTCTCCAGGTGCGGGCCGCCGGGGAACGGGAGGCCCAACAGGCGGGCGCCCTTGTCGATGGCCTCGCCGGCCGCGTCGTCGAGGGTCTGGCCGAGCACGGTGAAGGACGAATGGTCCTCGACGCGGGCCAGGAACGTGTGGCCGCCGGAGGCGATCAGGCACAGGAAGGGGGGCTCGAGCGGCTCGTCCTCCGTGTGGAGGAAGTTGGCGGCGACATGGCCCTGGAGGTGGTCGACGGGCGCGAGCGGAAGCTGGCGGGACGCGGCCAGGCCCTTGGCGGTCGCGACGCCGACGAGCAGCGCGCCGACCAGGCCCGGGCCGGCGGTGACCGCGATCAGGTCGACGTCGTCCAGCGTGGCGCCGGCCTGGTTGAGCGCGTCGTCGACGACCGGTGTCGCGAGCTCCAGGTGGTGGCGCGAGGCGACCTCCGGGACGACGCCGCCGTAGCGGTCGTGCACGCCCTGGGAGGAGATGACGTTGGCCTTGATCTCGCCGCCGGCGGTGACGATCGCGGCGCAGGTGTCGTCGCACGAGGTCTCGATCGCGAGGATCGTCCGCGCGGTCATACGACGCGCTTGAGCGGGTCGACCGCGTTGGGGATGTCCTCGAGCGTCCCGCGCAGCGTGGCGGGCGTGCGCCACATGATCACGGCGTCCTCGCCGTTGTCCTGGTAGTAGCGGCGGCGCAGGCCGGCGGCGCGGAAGCCCAGGCGCTGGTAGAGGGCGATCGCGCCGGCGTTGGAGGTCCGGACCTCCAGGGTGAAGCGCGGCTCGGGCTCGGCGACACGCGCGAAGAGGTCGCGCAGCAGCGCGGTGGCGACGCCGCGGCGGCGGTGGTCCGGCGAGGCCGACACGTTCATGATGTGCCAGACCGTGTCATAGCGGGAGCAGATGCAGTAGCCGACGATCGCGCCCTCGGGGTCGGTCGCCGCGAGGCAGACGCCGGACGGCTTGGACAGCTCCAGCACGAACATCGCCAGCGACCACGGCGTCGGGTACGAGCGGCGCTCGATCGCGATCACCTGCGGGAGGTCCGCGTAGGTGAGGCGGCGGATGGTGGGCGGTGCGGGGAGGGTCGTCGTCAACGCGGGCGGGCGGTCTACCGTCGGGGCACGGCATCCGGAGCGCGGACGTACTCGGGGACGAGCGCGTCGCGAGCCACCGGAGAAGCCGCGGCGGCGAGCCGGCACAGGGGTCCGGCGCTCACCCGGTGCAGGTCATCGTCGTCCGCTGGCACCGCGACGCCCACCGCCTCGAGCTCCACCCTGAAGCGTACCGCCCCGTCGCCCACGGCCAGCCAGGGGCCGGCGGCCAGCGCGGGGACGGTGGCGAGCTGCTCGGGGCGCCAGGCGGCGGGTCGGAGGATCTGGGTGTCGGCGGGCGCGTAGGCGGCGACGAAGGCCTCGCCGCGGCGCGCGTCGAGGATGGCGAGGACGTTGGGCGGGTCGCTCGTGCCGGGTGCGCTCGCCGCGCCGAGGGCCAGCGCGTCGAGGGTGCCGAGGGCGACGGTCTCGGTATCGAGCCCCTGGGCCAGCGCGCGGGCGGTCGCGACGCCGATCCGGATGCCGGTGAACGTGCCGGGCCCGACGCCGGCGCCGATGCGCGTGACGTCGGTCCAGCGGGCGCCGGCCTCGGTCAGCGCCGCGTCGGCGAGCGGCAGGAGCTCCTGCGTGTGGCCGGGCCGCGCGCCGGGCTCCGGGTCGTGACGCCGATGCGCGAGCAGCGTGCCGTCCGGGGCGGCCACGCCGACGACGGTGGCGGGCGTGGCGGTGTCGAAGGCGAGGATCATGGCGCGGCGTCGTTGGTCCAGGCGACCGTGATGGCGCGGGCGTCGCCGCCGGCGTGGGCGAGCGTGACCTTCACGGCGATCCGCTCCAGCTGCGGCTCGGCGATCTCGGGCCACTCCACGAAGGCGATCGCGTCGGGCGTCAGGTAGTCGTCGAGCAGCGCCGGGTCCTCGTCGGCGAGGCCGCTGAGGCGGTGCAGGTCGAGGTGGGCGATCGGGACGCGGCCGCCGTCGTATCGCCGCCCGATGGTGAACGTCGGGCTCGTCACGGGCCCGTCGAAGCCCAGCGCGCGGGCCGCGCCGCGCACGAACGTCGTCTTCCCCGCCCCCATCTCGCCCTCCAGCAGGACGACGTCGCCTGGCCGCAGCGTGGCGGCCAGCGCGCCGCCGGCGGCCTCGGTCTCGGCCGCGCTGGACGTCGTCGCCGTCGTGTCGCTAGAACCGCTCAGGGGTGTTGCGCAACCGCAGGCCGACCCCGAGCAGGACGAGCACGACGCCGGCGAAGACGAGCACGCGCGCGTCGAGCCCCGTGTTCGGCAGCTGCCCGGTCGCCGCGGGCGCGGTCGAGGGGGACGTGGACGGGGCGCCGCTCTGGGGCGCGGGGGCGGAGCCGGAGCTCGAGCTCGAGTTGCTGCTCGACGACGGCGAGCCCGAGGTCTGCGGCGCCTGCGTCAGCGGCTGGGTGCCGGAGCCGCTCGAACCGCCGGAGCTGTTGCTGCCGCTCGATCCGGAGCCGCTCGACCCGCTGTCGCTGTCGCTGCCGCCGAACGGGTCCGAGTACTGCTGGTCCCCCGCGCCGCCGCCCGACTGCGCGAGCGCGACGGACACCTGGACGCCGCCCGCCGCGACGCCCAGGAGGGCGGCGAGCAGCAGCACGACGATCCGGCGGCGAACGGACGGCACGCGGCGACATTCTATGGACATCGCGGACGCCCCCGTTCTGCTGGATGAACAGGTAGCGTTTCGCCGTTCGTGCCCCACGCCGAGCCCCCACGCCACATCCTGCTCCTGACCGACCGCGACTGGACCCATCCCCAGGGCGGCGGCACGGGCACCAACCTGTACGGGCAGGTGTCGCGCTGGATCGCCTGGGGGCACCGCGTGACGGTCATCGCGGGCTCCTACCCGGGCGCGGAGGCGCTCTCACGTCCGCACGAGCGGCTGGAGATCCACCGCATGGGCGGGCGGATGACGGTCTTCCCGCGCGCCGCGCTCGCGTCGCTGCGCGGCGTCGGCCGCGACGCGGACGTGGTCCTGGAGGTCGTCAATGGCATTGCCTTCTTCACGCCCCTGTGGTGGTGGCTGCGCGCGCCGCGCGTGACGCTGGTCCACCATGTCCATCAGGATCACTACGTCGCCGAGATGGGCCGGCGCGGGCGGCTGGCGGCGCTGCTGGCCGAGCGCCTGCCGCTCGCGACGCTGTACCGCCACCACCCGTTCCTGACGATCTCCGACTCGGCGCGGCGCGACATGGTGGCCTTGGGCATCCCGGCCGACCAGATCCACGTCGCGTACCTGGGCGTCGAGCCCGACGCGTTCGTCGACAGCGCGCGCGACGGCACGCCGACGTTGCTGTACCTGGGTCGCCTCAAGCAGTACAAGCGGCTGGAGATCCTGCTCGACGTGCTCGAGGGCATCCCGGAGGCGCGACTGGAGATCGCCGGCGAGGGCGACCACCGCGCGGTGCTCGAGGAGGAGATCGCGCGCCGCGACCTCGGCGACCGCGTCACGCTGCACGGGTTCGTCACCGAGGAGGAGAAGCGCGACCTCTACGCGCGGGCGTGGGTGAACCTGACGGCGTCCTCGGCCGAGGGCTGGTGCCTGACGGTCATGGAGGCCGCCGGCGCCGGGACGCCGAGCGCGGCGATGGCCGTCGGCGGGCTGCCGGAGTCGATCGTCGACGAGCAGACCGGCCTGCTGGCCCACGAGCCCGAGGAGCTGGCGACCAAGGTCGCGGGGCTTGTGGCCGACCCGCGACGGCGCGACGAGCTGGGCGACGCGGCGCGGGCGCGGGCCCGCGGGTTCACGTGGGACGCGACGGCGCAGGCCAACCTGGAGGTCCTGCACCGCGTCGCCGACGTGCGGCGCGCGAGGCTGCGCGACGCGCTGCGGCGGTCCGAGACGGGCGCGGCCGCCGGCCTGGCGCTCGCGACGTTGTTGAACAACGCGATCCAGCTGGTCTTCGTCGTGCTGTTCACGCGCCTGCTGGGCGCCGACGACTACGGCGCGCTGGCGGCGATCGTGTCCGGGTTCCTGATCCTGATGGTCGGCGGTCAGTCGATCCAGGTCGCGGCGGCGCGCGAGGCGACGCTCGGGCACCTCGGCGCCGACGGGAGGATGCGCGGGACGCTGGAGCGCTGGACGCGGCAGCTGGTGATCGCGACGCTCGCGCTGGTGGTGGTGGGCGTGGTTGTTCGCCAGCCCCTGGCCGACGTGCTCGGCGTCAGCGACCACGCCTGGGCGGTCGCGGGGCTGCCGGCGACCGGCTCGCTGTGGTTGTTGTTGTCCTTGCAGCGCGGCGTGCTCCAGGGGCTGCGGATGTACGGCGTGGTCGGCGTGTCGATCATCGTCGAGGCGTTCGGGCGGATCGTGATCGCGGTGGCGCTGTTCGCGGTCGGGATGGGCGTGACGGGCGCGTACCTGGGCAACCCGTTGACGTTCGTGGTGCTGTCGCTGTGGCTGACGCGCGTGCTGGCGCGGCGGCTGGGGCCGGTGGAGGGCGAGGGCGACGTCGTGGACGGCGCCGGGCGGGCCGGCGCCGGGCAGGCTGGCGCGGCGCGGCCGTTGCTCGGGCTGGTGAGCGACAACTGGATCCCGATCGTCGGGCTGCTCCTGCTGGCCGCTCTGCAGAACGTGGACGTGATCGTCGGCCGCCACCAGTTCAGCGGGGACTCGAGCGGGTCCTACGCCGCGGCCGCGGTGGCGGCGAAGTCGGTGGTGTGGGTCGCGATCGGCGTCGGCCTGCAGCTGCTGCCCGAGGCGACGCGACGGGCGGCGGCCGGCCTGGACCCGCGGCCGGCGCTCCTGCGCGCGCTCGCCGTCCTGGCGGCGGTGGCGACGCCGGCGCTGATCATCTTCGCGCTCATCCCCCACTTCCTGATGCGCGCCGCGTTCGGCCCCGACCTGACGCTGGCCAGCGACGCGCTGCCGGTCCTCGGCGTGGCGATGACGCTCCTGGCCGTCGCCTACCTGACCGTGCAGTACATGGTGGCCTTGGGCGAGCTGAAGTTCGTCTGGGTCCTGGGCGTCGTCGCGATCGTCGAGCCGTTCCTGCTGTCGGCCGGCCACCTCACGCTCCTCTCCTACGCGACGGTCGTGCTGGGACTGCAGCTCGTCGCGGCCAGCGCGGTCCTGGCGCTGGGCCTGCGGACCCGCAGGCCGGTCGCGGCGACGTAGCCGGTAGCCCCCTCGGGCGTCGCGCCGCTCGGGGCGCGGCGGCGCTCGCGGCGCGCCGTAGAGTCGGGCAGATGGCGACTTACCGAGCGGTGCAGGTGACGTCCGCGGGCGGCGACTTCGAGCTGGTCGAGCGGGAGGTGGTCGAGCCGGGCCGCGGCGAGGTGCGCGTGACCGTCCAGGCGTGCGGCGTCTGCCACAGCGACTCGGTCACCACGTTGGGGCTCATGCCGATCGAGTACCCGCGCGTGCCCGGCCACGAGATCGCGGGCGTGATCGATGCCGTCGGCGCGGGCGTCGAGGACGTCAAGCCCGGCGACCGCGTCGGCGTCGGCTGGTTCGGCGGCGCGTGCTTCCGCTGCGACTCGTGCCGGCGCGGCGACTTCATCGAGTGCCGCAACCTCAAGATCCCGGGGATCTCCTACGACGGCGGCTACGCGGAGTCGGTCGTGGTCCCGCTCGACGCGCTCGCGCGCATCCCCGACGACCTCTCGGCAGAGGACGCCGCGCCGCTGCTCTGCGCCGGGATCACCACCTTCAACGCGCTGCGCGAGTCCGATGCGCGGCCGGGCGACGTCGTCGCGATCCTCGGCATCGGCGGCCTCGGCCACCTCGGCGTGCAGTACGCGGCCAAGATGGGGTTCAAGACGATCGCGATCGCGCGCGGGACCGACAAGGCCGAACTGGCCCGCGAGCTCGGCGCGCACCTCTACATCGACTCGACCGCGCAGAACCCGGCCGAGGAGCTGACCAAGCTCGGCGGCGCCCGCGTCATCCTCTCGACCGTCACCCACGCGCCGACGATGTCGGCGGCCATCGACGGCCTCAGCCCCCGCGGCCAGCTGATCGTCGTCGGCGTCGACGCCGACCCGATCCTGGTCGGCTCGACGCAGATCGTCACGACCAACCGCCAGGTCCTCGGCCACGCGTCGGGGACGAGCCAGGACTCGGAGGACACACTCGCCTTCTCGGTCCTGCAGTCGATCTCTCCCCGGATCGAGACCTACGCCCTGGAGGACGCGGCGGCGGGCTACGACCGCATGATGGCCGGCGACGCCCGCTTCCGGGTGGTGCTGACGACGGGGAAGTGAGGCGCCCGCGGCGCCGGGCGCCGCTAGCGCTTGCGGACGCTCACCGGGCCGGCGGACGGGCAGACGTACCGGCGTCGCGAGGCTGCGGCGGCGGTGTCGTGGGCGGCGGCTGCGAGCCGGAGGGCGTGATGCCGCCCCGCTTCATGATCGGCCTCGGATGTGTCTTGCCAGCCATGCTCGACTCAAAGCGTACCGGCCGCTTGGATGCGAGTTCGCATCGGCGGCGGACAGGTCGGCGCCGCTAGCGCTTCCGGACCCGGATCACGCAGTTCCAGGCCAGGAGCTCGCGGAGGCCCGGGACCTTCATGATGGCCTTGGCCCAGGGCCAGTAGCGGGGGACCACGTCGGTGATCTCGAGGTGTTGGTGGCTGCGGACGAGGCGGAGGGTCGTGCCGATGTGGCAGGCCCAGAGGGTCTCGCCGTAGGCGTGCTTCTCCGGCTTGCCGTGGCGCTTCTCGTACAACTTCGGGCCGAGGCGAGGGCCGAGGTAGTGGTAGGGCGCCATCAGGTGGCCGCCCCACGGTGAGTACCAGTTCGTCCAGGAGATGTAGGCCCAGCCGCCGGGCTTCAGGACGCGCTCGATCTCGGTGACGATCGGCTCGGCCGAGGGCGTGTGCTCGAGCATGTTGGAGCAGAACACGCCGTCGATCGAGTTGTCGTCCAACGGCAGGTTGCCGGCGTCGCCGAGGACGTAGCCCGCGGGCGGCGCGCCGCCGAGCTCCAGCTCGTCGGTGGAGTTGTCGATGGGGATGACCTGGGCGCCGCGGCCGCGGAAGGCGTCGGTGTAGTAGCCGGGACCGCAGCCGAGGTCGGCGATCGTCTGGCCGGCGAGCGGGCCGTGGTGGGCGTCGAGGTCCTCGACCGCGTAGGCCGCCAGCAGGCGGTAGAACGGCGCCGGCTCGGCGCGCTCGTTGCGCCACAGGCGCCAGAGGGTCCGGAAGCGCTCCGGGCCCCGGGGCAGGTCGACGGCGGCGGCGCTCACGGGGCAGACGGTACGGGATCGCGGTCGGGGTCGGCGGCTTGCGCGCCCACCCTTTCACGCGTCGGGTGGCCCACCGCGAGCGTGCGCCAGAGGACGACGACGAGCAGCAGCAGGCCGGCGAGCGTCAGCCAGTGGCCGGCGATCCGGTCCAGCGGGTACTTGGTGGAGTTGGCCTTCAGGTGGCGGTCGCCCTGGGCCACGCCGACGATGATGTAGGCGATCGGGACGGCGACCACCAGCAGCAGCGCGGCGAGCCGGCCGAGCAGGGCGTCGGGCAACCCGCGCCAGAGGATCAGGACGAGCGCCGGACCGGCGACGACGCCCGCCCGGAGGCCGAAGCCGACCGCGACGACGAGCGCCGCCGGGATCGCGATCGCGACCGCGCGGGGCAGCGGGAGCGGCCGCGGCGCGCCGGGCAGCGGCAGCGGCGGGACGGGCGGGGCGGGCGACGCGGTCGCGCGGCGGCGCCACGCGATGACGGCGAGCAGCGCGAGCAGCGCGAGCAGCGCGAGGCAGGCGACGAGCGAGATCAGCGAGGACGCGTCGGCCGCCTTCTGCAACCCGTACGTGAACGCGACGGCGTGGCAGGAGGCGTCGATCGGCCACGCGTTGGCGAAGCCCTGCATCGGCTGGGGCGCGCCGAGGTCGCGGCCGTCGCACGTCGCCTGCCAGTGCTTGTCGTACGACTGGCCGAGGACGAGCCAGGATGGCCCCGTCGCGGCGACACGGACGCCGTCACGCCCGCCGTCGTGGGCGGTCCCGGCGTTGGTCACGCGGCCGCCCCCGGCCGTCGCGAGCGGCTGCGGCGCGGCGGAGGCGAGGCGGACCGTGTCGACGCGCAGGCGACCCGGCGGGCCGCTGATCTCGGTCTGGCCAGCCGGGAGCGCGACCCGCTCGCAGCCGGTGAGGCGCAGCGGCCGGCCGGCGTCGAGCGCCGCGCGGTCGACGCGGCCCGAGAAGGTGATGGTGCTGGTCCCCGCGCGCACCACGGCGGTGCCGCACGGCAGCGCGACGGTCCCCCGCCGCGCCGGCGCGATGGTCGCGGTGCCGGCGCCGCGGATCTCGCCGATGCCGACGGCGCGGCGGTCGCGGTCGCGCGCCGGTGTGCCGGCCGGGAAGCGCGCGGCGAGGACGTCGATGCGGAAGTCGCGGCCGGTCAGCGGCCGCGGGAGCGCGACGGCGCCGTCCGTCGCGACGTTCGCCGTGGCCTTCTGGCCATCGACCGTGACGGCGACCCGCGTCGGCCGGCGCACCCGCACGCTCGGCGGGGCGAGCGTGAGCGTCCGGACCGTGACGGGCTTCGCCGTCGACCAGGAGATCCACGCCGGCCGACCCGGGATCCACTGCCCGATCCAGTCGCGGCCACCCGCGCCGTCGAACGCGCCCGAGGCGCGGTACCGGCCGAGCCCCTGGAACCGCGCGGCCGAGTCGGCGCGGAGGATGCGAGCCCCGCCGCCGGCGGGCGCCGAGCCCCCGCCTGCGGCGGAGTCGGCGTCGCCGGGCGGCGAGCCCGCGGGCGTCGCGCGCGGAGAGGAGGCGGCGCCGTAGAGCCCGCCCACCAGCGCGTCCAGGATGTGGTCCGGGGTGCGGGGGTCGATGCTGGCCCAGGCGTCGGCGGTGTAGGTGCGGGGTGTCGGCGGCGTGATCACGCGGCGCAGCGCGCGTTCCGGGTCCTGGGTGTCGCGGAGTTGGCCGGCGCCGCGTTCGCCGACGTAGCGGCCCTGCTGGTAGGGGTCGTCGGCGGTCGTGCGGTCCAGGATGTAGGTCAACGCGTTGTGCGACAGGTCGGTCCCGCGCAGCGCGGTCTCGATGTCGGTCGGTGGGCGCAGCGACTCGGTGGCATGCACGCCGGGGATGCGGAGCTCGCGGATCCCGCCGGCGCCCGCGTTGCCGTGCTTCGGCCGGGTCACGTCGGCGAGGTGGATCTTCAGGACGCGCACGCCGCGCAGGTGGACGGGCAGCGTGTTCCACCCGCTCTTCACGCTGAACCGCCGGCCGTTGACGTCCACCGCCCGCACGCGACCGCGGCTGTCGCCGTAGGGCATCAACTTCAGGAAGTCGATGTCGCGCGGACGATCCAGCGTCACGGTCAGCGTCGGACGCACCGGGACCAGCTGGCGGTCGGCGATCCACGCGGTCGACGGGTCGCCGTCCAGCGCCGCGAACGGCCGCTGGTCGGGCAGCTGCGTGACCTGCGGCGACGCCGGCGCCGTCACGTCGGCGACGCCGCCGCCGTAGACGGCCACGGTCTCGCGCGCCGCGGCGCCCGGATCGTCCTGGCTCCCGAACGGGTCCAGCACTGTCCCGTCCTGGGAGATGTCGTCGCCGGCCGTGAGCGTCGGGCCCGTCTGGCCGCGCGAGCGCGCCGCCACGAACGCCTGCCGCCGGTTGCCGTCGCTCACGACGAACGACGCGCCCCCGCGCGCCGCCGCCCGGACGCCCGCGGCGCCGAGATCCGGCCCGTAGGCCAGCGGCCGCGACGGATCCAGCGCCCCGAACGACGCCAGCCCCATCACGCCGCCGGCGGCGCCGTCGACGACCGTCGTCCCGCCCCGCGGCAGCACCCGCACGATCCCGCCGGTCGGGACCTCGACGCGCTGCAGCTGCGGCACGCGCACGTCGCCCTCCAGCCCGGACGCCGCGCTGCGCGCCGTCACGTCCGGCCCATAACCCCGGACACCACCGCCGCTCCCCAGCGCCCCCCGCAGCGTCCGCACCGCGTCCCCCGCCGGCATCTCGCCGCTGTACGCCCGATCGCCATCGGCCGCGACGACCACGTCCCCCACGCCCATCAGGTCCAGCAGCGGCTTCAGCTGCCCCGGCCGCAGCCGCTCCTGCGTCACCAGCGAGTCGACCCCGAACTGCAGATCCGACGACCGCCGGTCCGCGAACGGGATGATCCACCGCTCGGACACCGGATGCGTCGTCAGCGCCGGCAGCACCGGATCGACCGTCCCGCCCCATTTGTAGAACGCGAACAGCTGCCCCGGGAACACCACGGCGCGCGAGTCGGACGGCCGCCGATCCAGATCCGCGGCCAGCCCGTGGTACGACGACGGCACGTCGAACCGCAGCTGCCCCTCGACCGCCCGCCCCGTCACCAGCGGCCAGCACGACACCACCAACAACGCCGCGCCGCCGGCCACCACCAGGCCGCGCACACGCGCGCCACCCCAGCGGGCCCACGCCAGCCCGAACGCCGCGCCGCCCAGCCCCGCGATCCCCAGCGCCGTCAAGGCCCCCGCCTTGTACGTCGTGCGCAGGAACTGCACCGGCTTGACGTGGTAGTAGACGCCGGTCACCAGGTGGCGCATCGGCGTGCCCTCGGGCCAGCCCGCCGCCATCACGACCAGCCCGACCAAGGCCAACAACAAGAAGAACGGCGCGTACCGCCAGCGCCGCGTCGCGACGAACCCGCTCAACGCCAGCGCCGGCGTCACCAGCCCCGCGACCACGACCGGCAGCACCAGCAACAATACCGGCGCCGACCCCTGGTACGGCCGCAGCGCGCCGCCGAACCCGGTCCCGACGTACGACCCCCAGAAGCCCATCAACCGCACCGACTCCGACAGCGACGTCGTCCCCCAGATCGTCCCCGGCTGCTCGGTGAAGGCCAGGAAGTCCGGCGCCGCGCGCGACGCGAGCAGCAGCGGGACGACCCACCACAGGTTCGCCACCACCGCCACCGGGACCAACCGCATCAGGAACGGCCGGACGGCGCGCCGCCCGACGCCGCCGACCCACAGCTCGTAGACCACCAACAGCAGCGGCCCCAGCAGGACCCACCCCGTGAGCCCCGCGTTCACGCCGCCGCCCGCGCTCGTCAGGATCAGCGCGAACGCCGCCGGCCAGCGCCACCCGCGCGGCTCGCGCAGGCCGCGGTGCACGCACAGCAGCAGCCACGGCAGCGAGGCATAGGCCAACAGCGCGATCGACTGGCGCGCGAAGTAGACCGTCACGTAGGGGTTGATCACGAACAGCACGGCCGCCGCCGCGTGGACCGCGCCGCGCGGCCGCTCCGGGCCGAGCAGGGCATCCAGCAGCCGCACGACGCCGTAGCCCGCGAGCGCGAGCAGCGTCCCCAGCCACAGGCGGTGGACGAGCCACGTCGGCACGCCGACCGCGTCCCCCAGCCAGAACCACGGCGCCATCGGCCACGCGTAGCCCGCGTACTGCCCGGCCCACACGTGCCCGAGGTCGGTCGTCGGGTTCCACAACGACAACACGTCGCCCAGGAACCGGCCCGGGTCCAGGTACAGGTTCACCTTCGTGTCGGCCACCAGCTCACCCGGACGCTGGACCACGGCCACGACGTACGCGAGGACGGTGACCGCTAGGGGGATGGCCCGGCGGCTCCGCATGCGGCGTCGAAGGGTACGCTCCACCGCCGATGCGCCCGCCCCTCCCCTCCGCACGGCCGGCTGCGGGCCTGGCGCTCGTCGCCCTGGCCGCGCCCACCGTCCTGGCCTTCTTCAAGGGCGGGTACTTCGACGACGCGCGCCAGGTCGCGCTGATCGTCACGGGCGTGCTCCTGGCGCTCACCGCGATCGTCGTCCCGCGCGAGCGGCTCCTCCCGCGCAACCGCCACGCGCGGCTGGCGCTCGCCGGGCTCGCGGGCCTCTCGGCCTGGACCGCGCTGTCGACGCGCTGGGCGCCGTTGAACGACGCCGCCTGGGCGACGTTCGAGCGCGACGTCCTGTACCTCGGCGCGCTGGTGACCGCCGCGGCGCTGCTGTGGACGGTCCCGCGCCTCGTCGAGCCCGCGCTCGCGCTCGGCGCGCTGGTCGTCGTCGGCTACGGCCTGCTCGGCCGGCTCGTCCCGGACGTCGTCCACGCCGTCTCGAGCACGAGCGCCGGCGGCCGCCTCGACCAGCCGTTGACGTACTGGAACGCGATGGGCGCGCTGGCCGCGATCGGCGTCGTCCTCGCCGCGCGCCTCGCCGGCGACCCCACCCGCTCGCCCGCGCTGCGCGCCGTCGCGGCCGCGGGCGCGGTCCCGCTCGTCGTCGGCGTCTACCTCACGTTCTCGCGCGGCGCGCTGGCCGCGAACGCCGCGGGCCTCGTCGTCCTGCTCGCGCTCGCGCCGACGTTCACGCAGCTGCGCGCGGTCGCGATCGCGGTCGAGGCCGGGATCATCGGCTGCGGGATCGCCGCCGCGGCGCCCGCCGTCCGGACGCTGCACGGCAGCCACCCGGCGACGCAGGGCGCGCTCGTCCTGGTCGGGCTGCTCGCGGTGATGGCGCTGGCCGCGGCCGTCCAGCGCTGGGCCGTCCGCGTCGAGCGCGACGAGACCACGCGCCTGGGCCGGCTGCCGCTGCCGCGCCACCACGGCTGGGTCGCCGCGGCGCTGGTGGCCGCGATGCTCGTCGTCCCGGTCGCGGTCGCCGCCGGCGGGGACGCGCCCTCGGCCGCCACCGACCCGCGCTTCGGCGCCTCGACGAGCCGCCTGGCGTCGACCGACTCGCCGCGCTACCACTACTGGAAGGTCGCGATCGACGCGTTCGCCGACGCGCCGTTGAAGGGCATCGGCGCCGGCGGCTTCGCCGTCCGTTGGCTCGAGGACCGCCCGGTCCTGCAGCCCGCCAAGGACGCCCACAGCCTGGAGATCGAGACGCTCGCCGAGCTCGGCCTCGTCGGCGGCGCGCTGCTGGCGCTGCTCGGCGCGGGCGTCGTGCTGTCAGCGCGCGACGTGATCCGCCGCGACGCCGGCGGCGCCGCCCGCATCGCCGGGCCGGCCGCCGCGCTGGCCGCCTACACGTTCCACGCGTCGATCGACTGGGACTGGGAGATGCCGGCGCTGACGCTCGTCGGCGTGGCGCTGGCGGGCGCGCTGCTGGCGGCGGCGTCGGACGACGCCTGACGGCGGGCGGCGACCCGAGTCCAGAGGGCGTCGAGGGCGACGGCGGTCAACACCACCAACACGGGCTCGAAGGCCACGCGGAACCGGGTCGACCCGTAGATCGCCGCGCCCATGACCAGGATCAGCAGGAACGGCGCGCCGAGGATGAACAGCGGCTGCCGGCGGCGCCGCAGCACCAGCGCGCCCGCCAGGCCGCAGGGCAGCATCGCCCAGAACATGTAGACGCCCAACCACTCGACACGGTGGTCGCGCCCCTCCGCTGAGGCCAGGAACACGCCCTGGGCCGGGCGGTAGACGTCGAACTGGCGACCCAGCCGCGCGAGCACGACGACCGGGACGCGGCCCGCGTGGTCGCGCGCGTAGTCCAGCCCGCGCTTGCGCCATTCCTTCGAGTACTGGGACTCGTCCCCTGATCCTCGCGTGCCGAAGCAGGAGAACGCCCACGAGCCGATCAGGTCGCCGTAGTAGGAGCGATCGCAGTTGGCGCCGACGAACACGTTGTCCCCGTTGGTCGAGATCAAGACGGGGTCCTTGAACGTCGCGAGGTTGCGGATCGTCCAGGGCGCGAGCACGACGCAGAACGTCAGGCCGATGACCAGCGCGGCGCGCAGGCGGTCCGGCCACGCGCGCACGGCGTGCCAGACCAGCGGCGCGGCGAGCAGCGCCAGGAGCGCCAGCGCCTCGCCGCGCGTCAGGGCCGCCAGCGCGATCAGCGCGCCGACGAGCGCGGCGCGCTTGAGCGTCGGCCCGCGCAGGTACGAGTAGGAAGCGAGCAGCGTGAGCGTGATCAGCAGCACGTACTCGGTCTCGCTCATGATCGCGCCGTCGATCACCCACAGCAGCGGGTAGACGGCGGCCAGCGCCGCCGCGATCAGCCCCGCGCGCGCGCCGGCCACGGTCCGGCCGAGGACGCCGAGCGCGACGACCGTCCCGGTCCCGATCACGCCCATCACGCACCTCTGGATCGTCGTGTTGCCGCCGCCGAGGAGGTCGACGAACGCGAGCACGACGATGTGCAGCGGCGGGTGCTCGGCCGTGGGCTGGGCCTCGAACGGGCGCTGGAAGCCGTGGCCGTCGGCCAGATGCTGGGCGTCGAGGTGGAACGTCAGCGCGTCGCCGACCACCGCGTACTTGCGGTGCAGGACCGCGTAGGCGAGGCGGATGAGCAGGCCGCCCAGCGCGATGAGGGCGAGGCGGGTCTCGAACTTCTGCGGCAGGCGCATCCGGCACGACAGCCTACGGACGGCGGTGCCAGCGCGTACAGTCCGGCCGGCATGCCGGACCCGCAGGACCACGCCGTCGAGCCCGCGGTCGCGCCGCCCCCGGGCAACCCCCGGTTCCCCGCGGTGGACGGCCTGCGCGCGGTCGCCGCGTGCGCGGTCGTAGTGACCCACACCGCGTTCCTGTCGGGCGTCAACGGCAAGGGGTTCGTCGGGGAGATCACGGCGCGCCTGGACGCGGGCGTCGCGCTGTTCTTCGTGATCTCGGGCTTCCTGCTCTACCGGCCGTTCGTCGCGGCGCGGCTGCACGGCCGGCGCGGACCGACGATCCGCCGCTACGCGCGCCGCCGCATCATCCGGATCGTGCCGGCCTACTGGCTGGCGCTCACGGTCCTGGCGATCTGGCCGGGGCTGCCGCTGGTCTTCAGCGACCACTGGTGGGTGTACTACGGGTTCATGCAGGACCTGCGCGTGCCGTGGTCGATCGGCGGGATCGGCGCGGTGTGGTCGCTGTGCGTCGAGGTCCAGTTCTACATCCTGCTGCCGTTCTACGCGCTCGGGCTGAGCCGCCTGCTGGGGCGGCTGCCGGTGCGCCGGCAGCTGACGGTCGAGGTCGCCGTCCTGGCGCTCCTGGCCGCCGCGTCGATCGCGATCCGCGCCGCCGCGTTCCAGGACAAGACGCCGGACACCGTCTCGCAGACGATCGTCGGCACGTTCTTCTGGTTCTCGCTCGGCATGGGGATGGCGGTGGTGAGCGCGCGGTGGCACGGCGTGCCGGTCGCGGAGCGCCCGCGCGTGCTGCGGGTCGTCGCCCGGCGGCCGCTGGTGCCGTGGGCGATCGCGGCGGCGCTGCTGGTCGGGGTGAGCCAGATCGGGATGCCGACGCTCTCGCTGGCGACCTACACGCTGCGCGACTGGATCCTCGGGCACATCATGTACGGGTTGCTGGCGTTCTTCTTCGCCTTGCCGATCATGCTCGGCGTCGAGGGGCGCGGGGGCGCGCCGGAGCGCCTGCTGACGCTGCGGCCGATCGCCTGGATCGGGCTCATCTCCTACGGCATCTTCCTCTGGCATCACCCGCTGACCGGCAAGTTCCGCGGCGTCCAGGACTGGACGACCCACGGCTCGTCGATCATCTACACCTTGAGCGTGTTCGGCGCCGCCGTCGGGGCCGCGACGCTGTCCTACTACCTGGTCGAGCGGCCGTTGTTGAAGTTCAAGGACCCGCGGCCGCGCCGGTCGGGCGGCGGCGAGCCGACCTCAGGAGCGGCGGCGGAAGCTGAGCGGGTCGAGCTGGCGCGCACGGGCTAGGGCGCGCGCGTTGCCCGCCCGGTCGCCGCGCAGGCGGTCGACGGACGCGAGCGCGAGCCAGGAGTCGCGCCGCTGCGGCTCGCGCCGGATGGCGGCCTGCGCGAGGGTCGCCGCCGCGGTCGTCGCCCGGACGCGGACGAGCGCCGAGGCGCCGTTCGTGAGCTGCTCGGCCCCACGGCAGTGGTCGAGGAGCCGCTGCGCGACGCCAGGAGCGTCGGTCACCGGCTGCCGGCGGGAGCCGATCGCGAACGCGTCATGCCCGGCGCTGTTGCACGCCCGGCGCGCGTCGGTCCGGCCGACGCCGAGCGCGATCAGGCCGGCGGCGCAGGCGAGGAGGACGACGCGGACGACCATCGGCGGCGGATCGTAGCGTCGCCAGGGGCTGCGGGCGCCGCGCAGGTCTCGTAGCCTTCAGGGCATGTCCACCGACACGCCCGAGGAGCTCGAAGGCCTCAAGGCCGCCGGCCGCGTGGTCGCCCAGACGCTGCGCGAGCTGCGCAAGCTCGTCCGGCCCGGCGTCAGCACCGCCGAGCTGGATGCCGCCGCCGGCCGCGTCTTCGCCGCGCACGGCGCCCGGTCCGGCCCGCAGTTGGACTACAGCTTCCCGGGCGTCACGTGCATCAGCGTCAACGACGAGGCGGTCCACGGGATCCCGGGCGCGCGACGGCTGCGCGACGGGGACCTCGTCAAGCTCGACGTCACCGCGGAGCTCGACGGCTACTACGCCGACGCGTGCCGGACGGTCGCGGTCGGCAAGGCCAAGCCGAGCGCGGTGAAGCTCGTCGGCGCCGCGGAGTCGGGGCTCAAGCAGGGGCTTGCGGTCGCGCGCGCGGGCGCGACGGTCAACGACATCGGCGTCGCCGTCCAACACGAGATCGAGAAGCGCGGCTTCTCCGTCTGCGCCGCGCTCACCGGCCACGGCATCGGGCGGCGCATCCACGAGGACCCGACCGTGTACTCCGTCGCGATGCCCGGCCCGTCGCCGACGCTCACCGAGGGCCTGGTCATCACGATCGAGCCGATCATCGCCGCGGGCGAGGGCGAGGTCGTCGAGGACGGCGAGTGGGTCGTCCGGACGGCGGACGGGTCGCTCTCGGCGCACGCCGAGCACACGATCGTCATCACCGACGGCGCACCGCTGGTCCTGACGGCGTGACAGCGGAAGGCCTCGCCCAGGGGCTCGGCTTCCGGGCGGGAGCTCGCCAGGGGCTCCCTCCCGCGGCTGGGGCGCCGCCGGCGTGAGCGGGGCCGCGCTGGCGGTCCGGGACGTGCGCAAGCGCTACGGGCGTCACGAGGCGCTGCGCGGCGTCAGCCTGGAGGTCGGCCACGGCGAGTTGGTGGGGTTGCTCGGGCCCAACGGCGCGGGGAAGTCAACGCTGACGAAGATCGCCTGCGGGCTCGTCCGGCCGACGTCCGGAGGCGTCGAGCTCACGCGCCCGTTCGGCTACCTCGCCGAGCTGTTCCGGTTCCCGGGCTGGTGCACGGCCGACGAGGTGCTCGAGCTGCACCAGCGGCTGGCCGCGTCGGACGGCGGCGCGCGCGAGCGCGGGGAGCTGCTGGAGCTCGTCCGGCTGGAGGACGACGCGCGCACGCGGGTCGAGGCGATGTCGAAGGGCATGCAGCAGCGGCTCGGGCTGGCGCAGGCGATGATCGGCGCGCCGCGCGTCCTGCTGCTCGACGAGCCGACGAGCGCGCTGGATCCGGGCGGCCGGCGCACGGTGCGCGACCTACTCGAGGAGCTGCGCCGGCGCGGCGTCGCGGTGCTGTTGAACACGCACCTGCTCAGCGAGGTCGAGCAGGTGTGCGACCGCGTGGTGATCATCGACAAGGGGTTGGTCGTCGCGGCCGGGACGCCGGCGGAGCTGGAGGGCGGCAGCGGCGTCGAGGTCGAGCTGGCCGGCGGCGTGCGGCGCTTCGACGGCGCGGCGCGCGACGACGTGCCGCGGATCGTGGCCGAGCTGGTCGCGTCCGGTGAGGAGATCTACGGCGTGCGCGTGCTGCGCCCGACGCTCGAGGACGTGTACCTCGACACGGTGGCCGACGCGCGATGAGCGCGCGGCGGATCGGGATCGTGGTGCGGCACGCGCTGCAGGAGGCGCTGCGCCGCCGGGTGTTGTTGGTGGTGATCGTGTTGACGGTGGTCTTCGGGTTGTTGTACGCCTGGGGCTGCTACGAGCTGTTCCAGGACGTCGACAACTTCGGCGACTCGTCGACCGGCCTGGACCCGACCGCGCTCGCCGGGTCCACGATCGTGGGGCTGGCGATGTTCGGCGGCCTGTTCCTGGGGGTGGTCCTGGCGACGTTCCTGACCGCGGGCGCAGTCCGCGGCGACGCCGAGCGCGGGCTGCTGCAGCCGCTGATCGTGCGGCCTTTGACGCGGGGCGAGTACCTCGTCGGGCGGTTTGTCGCGGCCGCGGTCGTCAGCGCGGCGTACGTGCTGGTCGTCTACGCGGGCGCGGTCGTGGCGACGGGGATCATCGGCGGCTGGTGGCCGGCGCATGCCGTCGGCTCCGCGCTGCGGTTGGGCGGCGGCGCGGTCCTGGTCGCAGGGCTGGCGCTGCTGGGCTCCGTCTTCCTCGGCGCGACCGCCAACGGCATCCTGATGTTGATGACCTACGGGATGGGCCTGCTGGCGGGGCTGCTCGGCGCGATCGGCGACGCGATCCCGTCCCCCACGCTGCAGCACATCGCGTCGACGGCGTCGTGGGCCCTGCCGTTCGAGGCGCTGTACCGGGACGCGTTGCGGCTGTTGGTGAGAGACGTCCCGGGCGTGACGGGCGCGCTGGTCCAGCTCGGGCCGCTGGGCGGCTCCCACGACGCGGGCCCGCTGCTCGTGCCGTGGTCGATCGCGTACCTGGTCGTCGTCCTCGGCGCGGCCGGGTTCGCGTTCAGCCGCCGCGACGTGTGACGGGGGTAGACACATCTCCGGTCGCTTCAGTCGCGTGTCGTAGCATCGCCCGCCATGCCAGGCACCCCGCTCAGCGTCGTCGAACAGGTGATCCGGGCCAGCTGGTCGGCCGCCAGCTGCGACCCGGTCGACGAGCCCTGGTCGCCGGAGAACCCGGCGAAGGGGCAATGCGGCGTGACGGCGCTGGTGCTGCAGGACCACCTGGGCGGGGAGCTGGTGATGGCGGAGGTCCTGATGGTCGACGGATCGCGGCAGGGCGTCCACTACTGGAACCGGCTGCCTGGGGGCGAGGTCGTCGACCTCACGCGCGAGCAGTTCGTCGGCGGCGAGGTGGTGCAGGAGCCGGGCGGTGTGGTGGACCGACCGGACGACATCACGCGGGGGCGGCTGTACGGGCAGTACGTGGCGCTGGCGACGCGGGTGCGCGAGGGGCTGGCGCGGTTGGGGGCGGCGGCTTAGGGGCTTGGGGGCGCGCTGCTTCGGCGCGCCGAGCTGTGGTGGTGGCGTGCTGGGGGCGACGCGCGCTCTTGTGGTGAGCAGTGCAGGCGTTGGTCGTGCTGCGGCGCGGGGTCTGCTTCGCATCTAGGGCGAGGCAGTTGGGGTGGTGCTCCGCATTGTCGGTGTGGCTCGTCCGGGTTGGTGCTTCCGGGGCGAGTTCGGGGCCGAATCGCCGGGACCGCGAGGGTCAACGGTGGTTTTGGGTTCGTATAGGACCCAAAGACGCCGTTGACCTCCGCGCGACCTCCGCACGGGCGGGTCATTCGTACGCAGTAGCCCATATAGGGCTCCGCGCTACGAACGACCTCGCGCCGTGCCGCGATCTCCTCCCAAAACCCCCACCCCAGGGCGGCCGAGGCACGCCGACAGCCTGGAGCAGCGCCGATACGGCCTCACGCCCTAGATGCCAAGCAGACCACGCCACAAAGCACGACCCACGCCGGCGCTGCTCGCCAACACACGCCGAACAACCCCTACACCCCCGCCCGCCGCTCCAGCAGCACGTAGTCCCCATACCGCCCCACCCGCGCGTACTTCTCCGCGATGTACTCATCCAACAACGTCACCCCCGACGACTTCCCCGACCCGTTGTCCTCCGTCGCCTCCGCCACCGGCGCCACCCAGCGGACGATCAGCGGCGTCTTCGTCCGCTCCAGATCCGCTCGCATCTCGCGTTGGACCTTCGCCGTCGTCACGACCCCCGGCTGCACCACGTCGTACCGCGTCGGATTCTCGCGACGAAGCAGGATGTACAACAACGTGTCCCCCACCCGCACGCGGTCGTAGCGTGGTGGCGCGCTCAACATGTAGGACCCGGGTCGGGTGCGGGCGTTGACGGCCGCGCTGAGGTCCTCCAACGCATGGGCGTCGGTCGGGGTCGTCCGGACGCCGTTGACGCCGGGGAGGTCGACGCCGGCCATGTTGGTGCCGTCGGTCACCTTCCCGTACATGCGGTCGGCGCCGTACAACGCGATCACCGCCAGCCCCGCGCCCAGAACGACCTTCCAGACCATCCGCGGATCGCGCGCGGCACCGGCCGCTAAGGCGATCGCCAAGACCGCAGCGAGCGGGATCAGGTGGAACTCGTCGGTGCGGGCCAACAGGTACAACAACCCGACGACGAGCAGCGGCACGAGCGCCAGCCCGCGCCGCAGCGGCAGCGCGTTCACCGCCCACAGCACGGTGAACAGCACCAGCAGCGCCGGGAAGTCGTGCTCCAGCACCTTGTTCGGATCGGTCGTGTGCGGCGCCAGCGGGAACGGCAGCCGCTGCAACCCCTGCTTGGCCGCGAAGCCGAACGTCTGCGACAGGAAGTCTCCCGGCGACACCACCAGGAACGGCAGCATCCCGGCCACGGCGACGCCCGCGAACACGACCCACAACCTGCGCCCGGCGTGCTCGCGACCACCGAAGAGAAAAGCCCCCAGCGCCGCCGCCACCCCCACCTCCGGCCGGAACAGGAACGCCAGCCCCGCCAGCCCTCCCGCCAGCCGCCCGTGCCGGCGCCCCGCCAGCAGCGCGCCGAACGCGAGCGCCACCGACGGCGCCGTCGGCCCCGGCGTCAGCGGCCACGCCATCGCCGCCGTCACGCCCGTCCACGCCGCCAGCGCCCAGCGGTCGTTGACCGTCTCGCGCCGGACCAGCAGGTACGCCAGCACCGCCGCGACCCCGCAGACCACCGCGCGCACGATCCTCCACACCACGAGCGAGTCGCCCAGCGCCGCCTGCAGCAGCGGCGCGCCCGGCAGGTAGTTGCACCAGAAGTCCCGATACGGCCACTCCCCGCCGGCGATCCGGTGGCCCCACTGCAGCATCAGCCCCTCGTCGTGCGGCCCGATGCCGGCCCGGAGGTCGATCGTCGCCCAGGCGGTGGCCAGCAGCGCGAGGACCACGACCCGCAGCGGCGTGACCTCGACCGTGACCCGGAAGAAGCCCTCGCGCGGCGGATGGTGCTCGGGTCGCGCCGCCGACACGGCCTTCACTCCGCCGCCTCCGGATGGCCGCCCGCGGCCGGCCCGCGCCACGGGCGCGGCGGCACCGCGCGCTCCATCGCCGCCCGCTGCGTCCCGCCGACCCCGCGCCGCGCGCGCCAGACGCGCCCGAGCTCCGGACCCGCGTCGCGCAGCCCGCGCAGGTGGTCCCGCAGCGCGCCCGGCCCACGGCGCGCCGCGTCGACCAGCCACGCCGCGTGGCGGTAGAAGACCATCGGCGCCCACTCCAGCGGGAACCAGCGCACCGCGAGCAGCGTCGAGTTGCGCGCCACCCAGTAGCCCACCGGCGCCCCGCTCCCCGCCCCCGCGTGGCGCGCGACCGCCGGCTCGTACCGGCACGTCCACCCCGCCAGCCGCAGCCGCAGCGCGAGGTCGACGTCCTCCAGGTACATGCCGAACGACTCGTCGAACGCGCCGACCTCGACGACCGCCCGCCGCCGGTACAGCGCCGCGCCCGCGCACGCGCCCCAGACCTCGCCCGGGACGTCGAAGCGCCCGTCGTCGCGCCGGCCGCGCCCGCGCTGCTCGCACACGCCGTCACGGCGCAGCGTGTCGCCCGCGTCGTCGATCAGACCGGCGTCGTCCATCCCCACCATCTTGCACGCCACCGACCCCGCTTCGGGTGCGGCCTCCAACACTCTGACCATCCGCTCCAGCCAATCCGGCGCCAGCGCGACGTCGGTGTTGACGAGCGCGACCGCGTCGCAGTCCGCCACCGCGTCCAGCCCCGTGTTGACCGCCGCCGCGAACCCGCCCGGCACTGGCCGGCCGATGACGACCGCGTCGGGCGCGTGCTCGCGCAGCCAGGCGACCGAGTCGTCGCGCGACCCGTCGTCGACCACGACGACGCGATCGGCCGGACGCGTCTGCGCCCGCAGCGCGGCGAGGACCCCGGGCAGCCAGCGCCGCCCGTCCCGGTTGGGGACGATCGCGGCGACCCTCACGCGGCCCGTCGGCCGGCGAGGGCCAGCCCGCGCGCGGGCCGGTTCCTGTCGCCGCGCGGGCTGGGGCCGGCCTCGATCGCCGCGTCGACGTTCGCCTGGATCTCCTGCGCGAACGCCGCCCGGCTGAAGCGCCGCGCGTTGGCCACGCACGCCGCCGGGTCGACCGTCAACGGATCGAACGCCGCGACCGCCTCGGCGAGCGCCTCGGGCGTCGGGGCGTCGTAGAAGACGCCGGTCTCGCCCTCGCGCACCGACTCGGTGACGCCGCCCTCGGCCAGCGCGACCACGGGCCGGCCGGCGGCCTGCGCCTCGACCGCCGCGATGCCGAACTCCTCGGTCGCGGTGACGACCAGCGCGCGCGACGTCGCCAGCAGCCGCGCCACCTCGGCGTCCGCGACGCGCCCCGTGAAGGCCACGTTCGGGCCCGCCATCCGCTGCAGCCGGCGCGCGTCCGGCCCGTCGCCGATGACGACGAGCGGGCGGCCGAGCTGGTTGAACGCGCGGACCGCGAGGTCGATCCGCTTGTGCGGCATCAACTCGGACAGCACGGCGTAGTGGTCGCCGACGACGCCCGGCTGGAAGCGCTCGATCTCCACCGGCGGGTAGACGACCTCGGCCTCGCGCGTGAAGTACCTGGCGATCCGGCGCCGCGTGATCTCCGAGTTGGCGACGTAGCGATCGACGCGCTGCGCCGCGATCCAGTCCCACTGCCGCCAGCGCTGCAGCACCGCGCCGAGCACCGCGCGCATCACCGGCCCGCGGGCGTGCAGCGTCGCCTCGCGCGCGTTCCAGGCGTAGCGGACCGGGTTGTGGCAGTAGCAGACGTGGACCGCGTCCTCGGGCGGCAGCACGCCGTGCGCCCACGCCGACGAGCTGCTCAGGACGAGGTCGTAGCCCCTGAAGTCCAGCGCCTCCATGGCGTAGGGGTAGAGCGGCAGCAGGCGCCGGAACGAGCTCGCGTCGGGATGCAGCCGCTGCAGGAACGACGTGTGGACGGTGCGGTGCTCGAAGCGCCCCTCGGTCCCGTTCGGGTCGTAGACCGCGGTGAAGAGGTCGGCGTCCGGGAACTGCTCGCACAGGGCCAGGAACACGCGCTCGGCGCCGCGCAGATCGAGCAGGAAGTCATGGACCAGGGCGACGCGAGGGGACGACGGGGACATGCGCGGGCGAGTCTAGATGTTGGAGAGGCGGCGACCCGGTCCGGCGGTCGCGGGATGTCAGCGGTCGCCGACGACCGCGACGCCGCTAGATTCCGGGCGCATGCTCGTCGGGGTCGATGCCCGCGCGCTGGCGGCGCGCCGCGGCGTCGCGCGGTACACGCGCCGGATGGTCGAGGCGCTCGCCGCCCTCGACGGCGTCGACGTGCGCGCGCTCGTCCCGGGGACCGCGCCGATCGAGCCGGTCGCGGGCGCCGACGTGCGGCGGACGCGCATCGGCTCGCGCGTCCTGCACACGGCCGGCGCCGTGGCGGGCTACCCGCGGGTGGACACGCTCCTGGGCGACGTCGACGTCACCTGGCTGCCGGCGCCTGCGCCGGTGGGCGTGGGCGACCCCTACGTGTTGACGATCCACGACCTGTCCTGGGAGGACCGGCCGGGCGACTTCACGCGCTACGAGCGGCTCTGGCACCGGGTGGCGCGGCCGCAGGCGCTCGCGCGCCACGCCCGGGTCGTCGTGTGCGACGCGCCCGCCGTGGCCGAGGAGATCGCGGCGCGCTGGGACGTCCCTGCGCGCGTGGTCGAGCCGGGCGTCGACGCCGTCG
>DATDMD010000139.1:0-16347 GCA_036518975.1 Baekduia sp. | reverse complement strand
CCCGTGGCCGCGGTCGCGCATGCCCTTGATCACCGCGCGCGTGGCGAGGAAGGCGCCGGTGGCGTTGACGGTCAGCTGCTGCTCCCAGCTGGCCAGGGTCGTGCGGTGCAGCGGCGCGCTCTCGGAGGCGCCGGCGTTGTTGACCAGCACGTCGACGACGGGCAGCGCGCCGAGGATCTCCTCGACCTGGGCCTCGACCGTCACGTCGCAGCGCTCGGTGCGCAGGGTGCCCGGGCCGAACGACGGCCCGTCGGTGGCGAGCGCCGCGAGCGCGTCGGCGCTGCGACCGAGCGCCAGCACGTGGTCGCCGAGGCCGACGAACCGAGCGACCACCTCGCGACCGATCCCGCGCGAGCCACCCGTGACGACCACGGTGCGGCCGCTGGACGTGAGCGGAGTCGACATGACGCCAGACTCTACACATCAGCGGGCTGATATGCCATGTGTTACGGCAGGCTTGTCCGCCCGCGTCCGAACTGTTAGTTTGCATAGCACCTGGCCGGTATGTCGATCATTGACCCGGGCCGCCCTGACGTCGAAGGGAACTGGATGCAGACGCCGTACTGGAACCCGCGCACCGAGACGCTCGATCGCGCGGCGCTCGAGGCCCTCCAGCTGCGCAAGCTGCAGGAGCTCGTGGCCTACACGCTGGACGCCGCGCCCTGGCAGGGCGATCGGCTGCGCGCGGCGGGCATCACCGCCGAGTCGGTGCGCAGCCTCGACGACCTGCGCAAGATCCCGTTCCTGACCCGCGACGAGTGGATGGAGAGCCAGCAGGACGACCCGCCGTTCGGCGCGGTCCTGGCCCAGCCGCGCGAGGCGGCGATGCGTTACCACACCACCTCGGGCACCAGCGGCGGCCGGCCGCTCGCCGTGCTCGACGGCCCCAAGGACTGGGAGTGGATCACCGAGATGTGGTGCTACGCGCTCTGGGGCTTCGGCGTGCGCCCGGCCGACACCGTCTTCTTCGCCTTCAGCTACGGCGCGTTCGTCGGCTTCTGGGGCGCGCACTACGCGTCCGAGAAGCTCGGGTGCCTCACGCTGGCCGGCGGCAACATGTCCACCGAGGCGCGCGTGCGCCAGATCGTGGACACCGGCACGACCGTCGTCTGCTCGACGCCGACCTACGCGCTGCGGATGGCCCAGGAGGCCACGGCGCTGGGCATCGACCTGGCCGCCGGCCCCGTCCGGCGCCTGATCCTCTCCGGCGAGCCCGCCGGGTCGATCCCCGCCACCAAGGCGCTCATCGAAGAGCAGTGGGGCGCCAAGGCCGCCGACACCGCCGGCATGACCGAGGTGGGCACGATCGTCATGTACGAGTGCGAGCACCAGCCCGGCGGCGCGCACATCATCGAGGACCACTACCTCGAGGAGGTCGTCGACCCGATCACCGACGAGCCGGTCGGCTACGGCGAGGAGGGCGAGCGCGTCGTGACCTCCTTCGGGCGCGGCTTCATCCCGGTGCTGCGCTACCGCACCCGCGACCTCGTGCGCCGCGTCCCGGCCGCCACGTGCGCGTGCGGGCGCGGCTTCGACATCTACGACGGCGGCATCCGCGGCCGTGTCGACGACATGAAGGTCGTGCGCGGCACGAACGTCTACCCGCGCGCGATCGAGCAGATCGTCCGGCGCTGGCCGGAGATCGCCGAGTTCCAGGTCCGCCTCTACACCGAGGAGGGCATCCGCGACGAGATCGAGGTCCTGATCGAGTGCGCCGACCAGGAGACGGCGGGCGTCCCCGGCGGCCTGCTCGGCGACCTCGGCCGCGAGCTCGCCGAGGCCCACGAGGGCCTGCGCTTCGGCGTCCGGGTCGCCGAGCCCAACTCGCTGCCGCGCTTCGAGCTGAAGGCCAAGCGCCTGGTCGACGACCGCGAGGTCTGGGGCGGCGCCACGGGTGAGAGGAAGGTGATGTAGATGAGCGACGCGAGCTTCACGCTGAGCGAGGGCGAGCGCGAGCTGCTGGACTGCTACCGCGCGCTGGAGCACACGCTGCGCGCCCACGGCGACGAGCTGCCGCCCTACGCGCAGCGCAACGCCATCAAGGCGCTGGCCGCGCTCTGGCAGGTCGCCAACGGCGCCGGCCAGCAGCCGGGCCAGGTCTACGACCTCGGCGCCTAGCTGACCGGCGCGCCGTCGGGCTGGGCGATGCCGCGGAAGAAGCCGTCGGCCGCCTTGGAGAGCCCGGCGTAGACCTCGTCGAACGTCGCGACGACCTCTGCGCGACGCCGCTCGAGGTCGTTCATGGCGTCGGGCAGCTCGGGGTCCAGGAACGGGAAGCCGCGGAAGCGGTGCAGGAGCAGCGTGCGGATGACGAACGCGTCGCGCGGCTCCAGCGCCCGGCGCGCCTTGGCCTTGCGGTACGGGCCGTAGTCGGCCAGGAACTCGTCGTAGCGCGTCGCGGCGGCGTCGAGGTTCCAGGCCTGCGCGACGAGCGCGACGGGCGGCAGCCCGCGCGACAGCCGCCCGACCAGGACCGCGCCATAGGCCTCGATGTCCAGCTCCCGCAGCAGGGCGCGGACCTCCTGCTCGCGGTCGCGCGCGGCGACCCAGGTCGCGTCCTGCACCGAGCCGAAGCCGAGGAAGCGCAGGCGCGAGGCGAAGCGCGAGCGCTCGACGCGGCGGCTCTCGGGGATCGCGTGCCACAGCACGGTCCAGACGTCGATCGCCGGCTCGGTGCGGCCGAAGCTGAAGATGCGCCGGTCGCCCTCGGACATGAGCTCGTCGGCGCGGGTCGTCAGGGTGTAGTGCACGAGCCGGCCCTGCTTGTGCCGGGCCAGCAGCCCACGCGTGGCCAGCCGCGCCAGCGCGGCGCGGGCGGCCTCGACCGAGAACCCCAACTCGCCCAGGATCTCGACCATGCCCCCGGACCAGACGGTCTCCCCCGGCCGGCGGACGTGCGCGCCGAAGATGGTGAGGATCAGGTCCTGGGGCTGCAGCCCGTTGGCGGCGCGCTGCTCGCTCATGCTCTGCATGCCATCCCGTTGATCTGCTCACCATACCGGCGGCCGCGGATCGCATGCGTCCTAACGGGAAGTTCGACATCTCAACCCGCTGACGTGTGTACGATTCGCGTCGTGAGCGAGCGTGAGACGTCGGTGGGCGAGGCGGTCGGGACGGTCCTCGCCGCGCTGGGCGTCGACACCGTGTTCGGCCTGCTGGGCAGCGGCAACATGGTCGTGACCAACGCGCTCGTCGCCGGCGGCGCGACCTTCCACGCGGCCCGGCACGAGGGCGGCGCGACGAGCATGGCCGACGGCTGGGCGCGCGTCACCGGCCGCGTCGGCGTCGTGAGCGTCCACCAGGGCCCCGGCCTGACCAACACGCTGACCGCGCTGGGCGAGGCCGCCAAGGCCCGCACGCCGCTGCTCGTCCTCTCCGGCGAGACGCCGGCGGCGGCCCTGCGCTCCAACTTCCGCATCGATCAGCACGGCCTCGTGGAGTCGGTCGGCGCGATCGCCGAGCGCGTGCATGGGCCCGCGACCGCCACCGCCGACGCCGCCCGCGCGCTGCGCCGGGCCGAGCTGGAGCGCCGGCCGGTCGTGCTCATGCTGCCGATCGACACGCAGACGCTGCCGGTGCCCGCGGGCACCGAGCGGCCGCCCGCGAGCCCGCCGATCCCCGCCGCGCCGGCCCCGGCGGCGGCGGCGATCGCGCAGGTCGCCGACCTCCTGGCCGGTGCCCAGCGCCCGGCCGTCGTCGCCGGGCGCGGCGCCGTGCTCTCCGGCGCCCGCGACTCGCTCGAGGCGCTCGGCGCGCAGACCGGCGCGCTGCTGGCCACCTCCGCCATGGCCAACGGCCTCTTCGCCGGCCTGCCCTTCGCGGTGGGCATCTCCGGCGGCTTCGCCTCCACCCTCGGCGCCGAGCTGCTCGCCGAGTCCGACGTCGTCCTCTCCTTCGGCGCCGGGCTGAACCACTGGACCACGCAGCACGGGAGCCTGATCGGCGACGCGACGACGGTCGTCCAGGTCGATCTCGACCCCGACGCCATCGGCGCCCACCTGCGCGCCGCCCTCGGCGTCGTCGGCGACGCGACCGCCACCGCCGAGGCCCTCACCGCCGAGCTTCGGCGCCGCGGCCCGGCCGCGACCGGACGCCGGACGCCCGCGACGGCCGCGCGCATCGCGGCCGGCCGCTGGCGCGACGAGCCCTACGAGGACCGGTCCACCGCGCGCTGGATCGACCCGCGCACGCTGTCGATCGCGCTCAACGACCTGCTGCCCGCCGACCGCGCCGTCGCTGTGGACTCCGGCCACTTCCTCGGCTACGCGGCCATGTACCTCGACGTGCCCGACGCGCGCCGGTGGGTCTTCGCCAACGCCTTCCAGGCCGTCGGCCTCGGCCTCGGCTGCGCCATCGGCGCGGCGGTCGCCGACCCCGAGCGCGTCACGGTCGCCGCCCTGGGCGACGGCGGGACGTTCCTCGCGCTGCCCGAGCTGGAGACCGCCGCGCGGCTCGGCGTCCGGCTGCTCGTCGTCATCTACGACGACGCCGCCTACGGCGCCGAGGTCCACCACTTCCGCGCGCTGGGCCAGGAGGTCTCGCTGGCGCAGTTCCCCGACGCCGACCTCGCCGGCATCGCCCGCGCGGCGGGCGCCACGGCGATCACCGTCCGCGCGGCCGCCGACCTGGCGCCCGTCGCGGCCTGGGTCGACGCGGGGACCGGCCCCTTCGTCATCGATGCCAAGGTGCACCCCGAGGTCTGCGCCGAGTGGCTCGAGCACGCCTTCCGCGGCGGCTGATCGGCCGTCCACACCAACAACGACCAGGAGCACCGATGTCCCCCACCAGCGTCACGGACCTGATCGCCGGCCTGGCCGACGGCTCCGTCGAGGTCGTCGACCTCACGCAGCCCCTCAGCGAGACCACGCCGGTGCTCGTGCTGCCCGAGCCCTTCGCCAACACGCCGCACCTCTCGCGCCGGCGCCTCAGCCGCTACGACGACGACGGCCCCGCGTGGGCGTGGGACGTCCTGGAGCTCGGCGAGCACACCGGCACGCACTTCGACGCGCCCGTGCACTGGATCACCGGCAAGGACGGCGAGGACGTCGCCTCGGTGCCGCCCGCGCGGCTCGTCGGCCCTGCCGTCGTCATCGACAAGACGGCTGAGGTCGAGGCCGATCCCAGCTACCTGCTGACGGTCGCCGACCTCGAGGCCTACGAGGCGGCGCACGGCCCGATCGTGCCGGGCTCGTGGATCCTGTTCCGGACCGGCTGGGGCTCGCGCGCGCAGGACGAGGCCGCGTTCCTCAACGCCGGACCCGACGGTCCGGTGACGCCCGGTCCCGACGTCGACGCGTCGCGCTGGCTGGCCGAGCACCCCAACGTCGTCGGCTTCGGCGTCGAGACCGTGGGCATCGACGCCGGCGCGGCCGGCGGCTTCGACCCGGGCTTCCCGCTGCACAACTTCCTGCTCGGCGCCGGCCGCTACGGCCTGACCCAGCTCGCGAACCTGGAGGCGCTGCCCGTCTCCGGAGCGCTCATCGTCGTCGCTCCGCTCAAGCTCGTCGACGGCACGGGGAGCCCGTCGCGCGTCCTGGCCTTCGTGCCGCGGTAGCGGCGCTTTCGCATCGCCGGCGCCTGATCGGGCGGCCGTTCACAACTCGGAACGCAGGCTTCCTGCACAGGCGGAGTACCGTGACGTCTCGATGAACCGCCGCACCAAGATCGTCGCGACCATCGGGCCCGCGTCCAACCACCCAGAGACGCTCGTCCGGATGATCGAGGCGGGCATGGACGTCGCCCGCCTCAACTTCAGCCACGGCTCGCACGAGCAGCACGCCGAGACCGCCCAGCTCGTCCGCGACGCGGCCGGCCGCGCCGGGCGGCCGGTCGCGCTGCTGCAGGACCTGCCGGGTCCCAAGCTGCGGATCGGCCCACTGGTCGAGGGCACCGTCGAGCTGAAGGTGGGCGACAAGGTCGTCTTCGAGTGCGGCCACGAGAACGGCGCCGGCGACGCTCGGCGCATGTCGATCTCGTGGGAGGGCCTGGCCCGCGCGGTCGGGCCCGGCGACGTGCTGTACCTCGCCGACGGCTCCGTGCGCCTGCGCGCGACGGCCGTGCGCGTGGAGGACAGCGAGGTCGAGACCGAGGTCGAGATCGGCGGCACCGTCGCCTCGCGCCAGGGCCTGAACATCCCGGGCCCCGCCGACGAGCTGCCGTCGGTGCCCGAGGAGGACCTCGCCCACCTCGAGGCCGGCCGGCAGATCGGGGTCGACATGGTGGCCTTGAGCTTCGTCCGCCGTCCCGAGGACGTGTTCTTCGTCCGCGAGCACACGCGCGTCCCGCTGATCGCCAAGATCGAGAAGCCGCAGGCGGTCGACAACGCGCTGGAGATCATCAGGGCCGCGGACTGCGTGATGGTCGCGCGCGGCGACCTCGGCATCGAGCTGCCGATCGAGGAGGTCCCGATCGTGCAGAAGAACCTCATCGCGATGGCCGGCGCCAACGCGCGGCCGTCGATCACCGCGACGCAGATGCTCGACTCGATGGTCACGTCGTCGCGCCCGACGCGCGCGGAGGTCGCCGACGTCGCCAACGCGATCCTCGACGGCACCGACGCCATCATGTTGAGCCAGGAGTCGGCGGTCGGCGCCCACCCGATCGGGGCGATCGCGATGATGTCGGCGATCGCGGTCCACACCGAGCGCCACGCGCCCTACCAGCAGTGGCTGGAGACGCGGGTCAAGCGCGACCGGCGCGACCCGGCCTACACCGTCGCCCACGCGGCGTGCCGCGCGGCGGTGGAGCTGGACCTCGACGCGCTCGTCGTCCCGACGCTGAGCGGCCGCTCCGCGCGCCTGATCTCCGCCCACCGCCCCAACGTCCCGATCTACGCGCTGTCGCCCGGCCGCGAGACCGTGCGCCGCTGCATGCTGATGTGGGGCGTCCGCGCCGCGTCGATGAAGCGCGCCGAGGTGACCGAGCAGCTGATCGCCGACGCCTGCTCGCGCGTCGTCGAGCTGGGCTGGTGCCGTCCGGGCATGCGCGTCGGCGTCACCGCGGGCCTGCCGAGCGGCCGGCCGGGGACGACGTCGCTGTTCCAGGTCCAGACGCTCTAGTGTCCTGATGCGGAAGTTCGGCCGCAGCAGCCGGGATGCTCGGCCCCGTCTGACGGCCGTCGATGACCGCAGGTGAACCCCTGGTTCATCGAGGATCAGCGGCGGACGTCAGGCGGCGGCGAGCGCCCGGATGCTGCCGTCGAACTTGCGCATCAGGACACTAGATCGCTCTCACGCCTGGCGCGCCGCGCGCGACGCCGCCCAGTCGCGGCGCGCGACGAGCGCCGCGACCACGGCCATGACGACCAGGACGGCGATCGCCGCCAGCGCCTCGGGCGAGCTCAGGTCGTCCAATGAGCCGCCCAGCGCGGTGTAGGCGAACGCGCGCGGCGCGCAGCCCAGCGCGGTGGCGGCGGCGAACGTGCGCAGCGGCACCGGCGACAGGCCCGCGGCGTAGTTGACCAGCGAGTACGGGACGCCGGGCACGATCCGCGCGTACAGGATCGACAGGAACCCGCGGCGGCCGACCCACGCGCGCAGCGCCGTCAGCCGTGGGCCTTGGAGCTCGACCACGGCGTCGTGCGCGATCCAGCGGCTCAGCGCGAACGCCAGGCACGCGCCGAGGGTGGCCGAGACGATCGAGATCGGGGTCCCGAGCCACGTCCCGAACAGCAGCCCCGACGCGCCGGCCAACAGCAGGCCGGGGAACAGCGCGGGCGTCAGGCACGCGCTGACCAGGATGAACACGAACGGCCCGAGGACGCCGTAGCCGTCCATCCAGTCGCGGACGCGGTCGGCCGACAGCCGCCCGCTCGCGGCGACCGCCACGAACGCGCCCGCGACCAACAGCCCCAACAACGCCAGGCGCGCGAGGGCGCGCGCCGTGTCAGCGCGCGGCGAGGAACTCGGCCTCCTGGCGGCCGAGCTCGGTGACGGGCTCGTCGCCGTAGACCCACTCGCGCGCGATCCGGTTCCAGTTCGCGGTCGCCCGCAGTTGGCTAATGACCGCGAGCGTCAGCATATCCAGCCGCCGGCCGAAGAGGTGCTCCGGCGGCAGCGTCTCGTGGCGCATCTTGCCCCACCAGCGCGAGCGCGGGTCGCTCATCTGGATCATGACCTCGGTCGCGACGTCCGGCGTCAGCGTCATCTCGGCGTCGAGCGTGTACCACCCGGTGAGATCGTGGAACTGCTCGAGGATCGAGTCCGGGTCGTAGTACTCGGGCTGGCCGAGCCAGCCGCCGCCGTGCAGGTGCTCGATCAGCTCCTCGCCGCGCCCCTCGATCCCGAGCCGCTGCGTCTGCAGCTCGTACTCGGCGACGTCTTCGGAGATCCGCTTGAACAGCCCGAAGTCCAGGAACGCCATGCGCCCGTCGTCGAGCAGCAGGCAGTTGCCGGGATGCGGGTCGCCGGAGAACTGGTGGTGGCGGTACATCGACCCGAAGTAGAACCGGAAGATGATCTCGCCGAGGCGGTCGCGCTCCGGGCCCGCGCAGGACTTGAACTCGTCGAACTTCCGGCCGGTGACGAACTCGGAGACGATCACGCGCTCGTGGCTGAGCGACGTGTACACGTCGGGGATCACCACGAACGGGTGGCCGCGGTAGATGCGCGCGAGCGTCCGCTGGTTCTGGGCCTCCAGCTCGTAGTCGAGCTCCTCCTCGATGCGGTCGCGGATCTCGGCGCCCAGCTCCTGCGGGTCCAGGCCGGGCGCGACGGACTTCATCAGCCTCAGGATGATCCCGAGGTTCTGCAGGTCGGACCGGACCGCGCGCGCCACGCCGGGGTACTGGACCTTGACCGCGACGTCGTGGCCCTCGTAGCGGGCGCGGTAGACCTGGCCGATCGAGGCGGCGGCGATCGGCGACGGGTCGAACGACTCGAAGACGTCGTCCAGCCGCCCGCCGTACTCCTCCTCCAGGACCTTCTTCATGTCCTTGAACGAGACCTTGGGCGCGGCGTCGCGCAGCTTGGCCAGCTCGGCCTGGAACTCCTCGCGGAACTCCTCGGGGACCAGGCCGACGTCGAGGAACGACATCACCTGGCCAAGCTTCATCGCGGCGCCCTTCATCGTGCCGAGCGCGGCGACGATCTGCTTGGCCGTCTCGATCTGGCGGCGCGCCATGGCGTCCTGCGCGGCCTGCTCGTCGCGGGTCAGGTTGACGGCGCGCGTGGCGGCCTGCTTGGCGCCCTGCGTCGCCGCCAGGCGGCCGACCTTCGCGGCGCGCGCCCACCGCGAGGTCGGGATGCGATCGTCTCGGGCCACGGTGGCCTAGCGCTCGACCTTGCTGCCGGGGACGATGTCGTCGCGCCCGTCCGGCCAGCGGACCCACGCCTTGTGGCCCCCGTCGTAGTCGTCGCCCAGGAGGATCAGCGTCGCCGGCTCGCCGAGCGCGGTGACCTCGTCGGTCCCCTCGGGGTCCAGCCCGCGCCAGAGGCGGATGAACTTGTTGTCGTCCCACTCCCGCGCGACCGTGGTGGCGTCCGTGTGCCCGGGCTGGATCACGGTCTCGGGCGGCAGCTGCATGAGCGTGTCCATGATGGAGGACTTGAGATCGGCGTAGGAGGTCGAGCCGGGCGCGCGCACGCCGCCGACCGAGTTCTTGAACAGCGTGTCGCCGGTGAAGACGTTGCCGTCGACGAGGAGCCCGAGCATGCCCGCGGTGTGCCCCGGGATGTGGAGCGTCTGCACGTCGAGGCCGCCGGCGCGGACCGTCGTGCCCGCGTCCATCGTCCCGGTGGCCGTCTCCACGAGGTCGCGCTCGAGCGGGTGGATCAGGACCTCGACGTCCGGCCAGCGCTCCTTGATCGCCGGGACCTCGGAGACGTGGTCGAAGTGGTGGTGGGTCAGCAGCACGTGGGTCGGCGTGAGGTCGAGCTCGGCGGCCTTCGCGAAGAGCGGCTCCATCGGGCCGCCGGCGTCGACGAAGAACGCCTCTCCGCCCGGTTCCGCGGCCACGAGGAACGTGTTCGACAGGAACTGGGGGTGCATGGAGCGCTCGATGATCATGGAGGTACATTGACAGCCTGATGCCCGAGCTCATCCACACCTGCTACCGGATCGGCGACATCGACCGCTCGGTGGCCTTCTACCAGGCCCTCGGCTTCGAGGAGCGGCGCCGCATGGACCTGCCCGACGGCGCGATCAACGTGTTCATGGGGATCCCCGGCGACGGCGACCGCCTGGAGCTGACCTGGAACCCCGGCGTCGAGTCCTACGACCTCGGCACGGGCTACAACCACATCGCGTTGACCGTCCCGTCGTTGGAGGCGACGCTCGCCGAGCTCGACGGCGACGGGATCAGCCCGGAGAAGCCGCCGTACAACGTCGGCGGCAGCGGCTCGCTGATCTGCTTCGTGCGGGACCCGGACGGGTACCGCGTCGAGCTGATCGAGCGCCCGTAGCGCGCACGTGCTGGACGCGACGCATCGCGCCGCGCTGCGCGCGGTCTCCAACGGCGCCGCGAGCGCGGAGCACGCCGCGAGCGTGCGCAACCTCGCGCTCGCCGGGCTGGTGCAGCCGGTCGACGGCGCCTGGACGCTCACGCAGACCGGGAACGCGGTGCTGGAGCTGGAGGGGGCCGGCGCCGCCGGCAGCGGCGCGTCGGGCGGGAGCGGCGGCGATCAGGTGTCGGAGATCAAGGCCAAGATCCGCGACTGGTTCATGACCTGACCGCGTGCGGGCGCCGGGCCGCGCGCGGCCTCAGCGCAGCACGAAGCCGGTCCCGAGCGGGTCGCGCGGGTCCAGCGTGAAGTGGTGCTCGCCCGTCTTGTAGGCGTTGCCCCGGACCTCGGTGACGACGCCCATGGCGGTGTCCTCGACGACGCGGGCCGTGAAGCTCGTCCCGATGATCGAGGTGTTGCGCCACGGGCCGGAGGGCATCAGCAGCGCGGTCCGCGCCGAGGTCGCCGAGCCGCAGGGCGAGCGGTCGACCTCGCCGTCGGCGAAGATCGTCACGTTGCGCTCGCCGTCGCCGTCCGGCGCGTTCTCATACAACACGGTCCCGTAGATCCCCGACAGGCGGTCGTCGGTCGGATGGCGCGCGACGCCCGTGCCCTGCAGCGCGCTCTTCACGTCGCGGCCGGCGGCGATCAGCGCGGGGAGGTCGTCCAGCGTGACCGTCAGGCCGAAGCTCGCGGCGGGCACGAACGCGTAGATCGCGCCGCCGTAGGCGACGTCCGCGCGCACCTCGCCGGCCGGGGCGTCGCGCGCGAGGACGTAGGACGGGACGTTGAGGAACGCGACGTCGTCGTCGCCCACGGTCGCGACCACGCGACCCGACGGGACGTCGATCGTCACGTCCGGCCCCGCGACCCGGCCGGTGTCGACCGCCCAGCGGCCGAGGGCGATCGTCCCGTGTCCGCACGCGGTCGAGAACCCGTCCTTGTGCCAGAACAGCGCGCCGAAGTCCGCGCCGTCGTCGTCGGCCTCGACGACGAAGCACCCGTACATGTCGGCGTGGCCGCGCGGCTCGTGGCACAGGAAGCGGCGGACGGCGTCGATCTCTTTCGTGGTCCGGGCGGTCTCGCGCTTGATCCTCACGTCCGCGCCCCCGATCGGCGGCACGCCGTCGAGGACGATCCGGAACGGCTCGCCGGCCGTGTGGTAGTCGACGGTGCGGCAGTCCATGACGCAGTCCTACACCATGTCGAGCACCGCGCCGAGCCCGTGCGGCCCGCCCGGCGGCGTCATCGGGAGGATGAGCGTGGCCAGCCCGGCGCCGGCCGCGCCGCCGTCGGCCTCGGGGTGGTCGCCGACCATCAGCGCGCGCTCGGGCGCGACGCCGAGCGCCGCGCACGCCGCGCGGAAGATCGCCGGGTCCGGCTTGACGGCGCCGACCTCGTAGGAGAGGACGACCGCGTCGAGCAGGGCGAGCAGGCCGAGTCCGTCGAGGACCGGGCGCAGGTCGAACCCGACGTTGCTGACGGCGGCGATCCGGAGCCCGCGCTCGCGGAGCGCTCGGAGCGTCGGCGCCGCGTCGGGGTAGGCGGCCCAGCCGTGCGGGGCGAGGATGCGCTCGTACAGGACGGTCGCGAAGGCCGGCGGCGCGACCTCGGCGAGCAGCCCGGTGTACGCGGCGCGATGCAGCTCCGGGGACGCGTCGCGGTTCTCGTAGGCCTCGGCCAGCGCCGCCGGGACGGTGTCCGGATAGGGACCGCCGGGCCGCCCGACGCGTTCCAGTTCGGCGGCGAGCGCCGCGACGTCCGGCACCTCGACGCCCGCCTCCCGCGCCGCGCCCCGGACCCAGGCCTCGCGCTCCTCCGGGATCGCCAGAGTGCCGGCGACGTCGAAGAGCACCGCCTCGATCGCGGCGCGGTCTCGCCGCGGGTGCTCCACGCTCCTAGCTCGTGACGGGGGCCGGCGCGTTGGCCGGCAGCTGCTCGGCCAGCACCGCGCGGTGCGTCGGCCGGGCCTTCTCCCACAGGGCCCGCCCCTCGGGCGTGATGTGGGCGTAGATCCCGCGGCGGTCGTCGGTGCACATCGCGCGGTGGACGAGGCCGTCGGCCTCGAGGCGCCCGATCAGCCGCGAGAGCGCGGACTGCGAGAGGCAGACCGCCTCGGCGAGGTCCTGCATGCGGCGCCCGGCCTTGTCCGCATCGGTCGTCGCCAGGCGCTCCAGGACCTCGAACTCGCTGAGCCCGATGCCGTGCTCCCGCTCCAGCGCCTTGTCCAGCGCGCCGGAGACCTTGGCGTGGCACAGGGCGACCCCGCGCCACGTCTCGACGAGCGAAGCGGAGTCAGCATCTGTGGACATGCGGGCAATTATACCGGACCCGAACAACATTTGCGTTCACATCTCTTGCACATGCATTGCTTGCACATGCATGTATTGTATCCGCCATGGCTTCTCTCCCCTCCCCTTTGCATCACGTCACGGACGAGCGGTGGTCGACCCGGACCTGGGCCGCGCTGATGCTCCTCTGCGGCGTGCTGTTCCTCGACGGGCTCGACGTGTCGATGGTCGGCGTGGCGCTGCCGTCGATCCGCGAGGACCTCGGGCTGTCGACCGCGCAGCTGCAGTGGGTCGTCTCCGGCTACGTGCTCGGATACGGCGGCCTGCTCCTGCTCGGCGGCCGCGCCGCGGACCTCCTCGGACGGCGGCGCGTGCTGATCATCGGCATGTCGGTGTTCACCGTCGCGTCGCTGCTCGGCGGGCTCGTCTCCGACCCCAACCTCCTGATCGCGACCCGCTTCCTCAAGGGCGCCTCCGCCGCGTTCACCGCGCCGGCCGGGTTGTCCTACATCACGACCACGTTCGCCGAGGGCCCGGTGCGCAACAAGGCGCTCAGCGTCTACACCGCGTTCGGCGCCTCCGGCTTCTCCTCCGGGCTGATCCTCGGCGGCCTGCTGACCGAGGCCGGCTGGCGGTTCACGTTCCTGCTCCCCGTCCCGTTCGCCCTGCTGATCCTCGCCGCCGCTCCGCGGCTGCTGGCCAAGGACGCTCCCTCCGAGGGTCCGCGCCCGGGCTTCGACCTGCCCGGCGCGCTGACGATCACCGCCGGCATGCTCCTGCTCGTCCGCACCGTGGTGCGCGCGCCGGACGTCGGCTGGGCGAGCGCCACCACGATCGGCTCGTTCGCCGTCGCGGCCGGGCTGCTGGCGGCGTTCGTCGCGATCGAGAAGCGCACGAAGCACCCGCTGGTCCGCCTGGGCATCCTCAGCTCGGGCCACATCGTCCGCGCCAACCTCGGCGCGATGGCGACGGCCGGCTCGTACTTCGGCTTCCAGTTCATCGCCACGCTGTACTTCCAGTCGGTGCTGGGCTGGTCGGCGCTGGAGACCGCGCTGGCGTTCCTGCCGGCCGGGCTGCTGGTGGCCTTCGGCTCGACCCGCGTCGGCCCGCTCGTCAACCGGTTCGGCACGACGCCGCTGATCGCGATCGCGTTCACCTCGTTCGCGGCCGGCTACGCGCTGTTCCTGCGGGCGGACATGGACCCGACCTACATCACGATGATCCTGCCGACGATGCTGCTCATCGGCCTCGGGTTCGCGCTCGGCTTCCCCAGCTTCAACATGCAGGGGACGACCGGCGTCGCGGATCACGAGCAGGGCCTCGCGTCCGGCCTGATCAACACGTCGTTCCAGGTGGGCGGCGCGATCACGCTGGCGATCGTGTCGGCGGTGGTCGGCGGCTCGTCCGGCTCGGACTTCGTGCACGACTCGCACACGGCCGTCGGAGTGGTGACCGGCGTCGCCGCCCTCGGACTGGTCAGCGCCCTGAGCGGCCTGGCCCTGCGCCGGCGCCCCGCGCTGGCGGTCGAGGGCTCCGGCGCCTGACGCAGATGTAGCCCCTCCCCCAAACCAGGCCCGAGGCTCGGTCGCGTCATTCCTCCTGTGGGCGCGATCGGGCCGGCCTGGCCGGTGGGTACTCTCCGGCTCGATGGCCTCCGAACGCCGCATCGCCGTCTGCGACCTGGGGTCCAACTCGTTCCGCCTCGTGGTCTTCACCGCCGCCGAAGGGTGGTGGCGCCGGACCGACGAGATCCACGAGCCCGTCCGCATCGGCGCGGGGCTCGCCGAGACGGGCCGCCTGGCGCCGGAGGGCATCGCCCGCGGCCTCGCGACAGCCGAGGTCTTCGCCCACTTCTGCGAAGCGATGGGGATCACCGAGATCGACGCGGTCGCGACGTCGGCGATCCGCGACGCGACCAACGCGAACGAGTTCCTCGACCACGTCGCGCTCCCCGTTCGCGTGCTGACGCGGGAGGAGGAGGCGCGCGCCGGCTACCTGGCCGCCGTCAACTCCTCCACCCTGTCCGACGGCGCGGTGCTCGACCTCGGCGGCGGCTCGATGCAGCTGGTGCGCGTCGCGTCGCGCCACGCGCGCGAGCTCGGCTCGTGGCCATTGGGCGCCGTGCGGATGACCGAGCGCTTCGGGCTCGGCGAGGGCGTCCCATCCCGCAAGCAGCTGAGGGCGCTGCGCGAGCACGTCGCGCAGGAGCTGGAGGACGCGCCGTGGCTGCGGCGGTCCGGCGACCGGCTCGTCGGGATCGGCGGGACGGTCCGGAACCTCGCGGCCGCCGTGCAGCGCGCCGAGGGCGTTCCGGAGTTCGGCGTCCAGGGGTTCGTCGTGCCGAGGGACGAGCTGAGCGAGCTGGTCGAGCGCCTGGCCGCGATGGAGCCGGCCGACCGGGCGAAGGTCCCGGGCATCAAGTACTCGCGAGCGGACCTGATCCTGGCGGGCGCGGTCGTGGTCGAGATGGTCCTGGAGCTCGGGGACTTCTCCGCGATCGAGGCGACCGAGGCCGGCCTGCGCGAGGGCGTGTTCTTCGACAACTACCTGGACGGCGACCCGCCGCTGTTCGACGACGTCCGCCGCTCGTCGGTCGTCAACCTCGCGTTGCAGTACCACATGGACACGGCGCACACCGACCACGTGGCGAAGCTGGCGCTCGGGCTCTTCGACGACACGGCGGCCGCCGGCCTGCACGCCGGCGACGCGAGCGAGCGCGAGCTGCTGTGGGCGGCGTGCGTGCTGCACGACATCGGGATGAGCGTCGACTACGACGACCATCACAAGCACAGCCGGTACCTGGTGTTGAACTCCGGGCTGCCGGGCTTCAGCCAGCGCGAGGTCGCGATCATCGGCCAGGCCGTCCGCTTCCACCGGAAGGGGATGCCGAGTGTTGGGGCCTTCGAGAAGCTGTTGGAGCCCGGCGACGAGGCGATCCTCGACCGCTGCGCGCTGTTCCTGCGGCTGGCGGAGGATCTGGAGCGGTCGCGGGATCAGCTGGTGGCGTCGGTGGTGGTGGAGGTCGATGGCGCCGACGAGGTCCGGCTGGCGCTGTTCGCCGACGGCGACGTGCGGGTCGCGCGGTGGGCGGCGAGCCGGGAGGTGGAGCTGTTCCGTAGGGCGCTGGGGCGGGAGATGAGCGTGGGGTAGGACGGGCGTTGGCGTTGTTGGCGAGCAGCGCAGGCGTTGGTGGTGTTTTGCGGCGTGGTCTGCTTGGCATCTAGGGCGTGAGGCCGTAGCGGTGGCGCTCCACGCGTCGGCGTGCCTCGGCCTTGAGGCGGGCGTTTCGGGAGCGAATCGCCGGGACGCCGAGGTCCAAGTCGTCTGACCCCCACATATAGGGGGCGAGACGACTTGGACCGTCGTTCGGAGGCGAATCCTCGCCTCGCCGAGGTCCGTGTCGTTTTGGACGTCATATGGACGTTCGAAACGACACGGATCGCCGCGCGCCGAGATCCATGTCGTCTCGTGGTGGACTATTCACCACGAAACGACACGGACCTCGGGCGTCCCGGCGATTCGGCCTCGAACTCGCCCCGGAAGCACCACGAGGACGAGCCACACCGACAGCGCGGAGCACCACGCAGACTGTCTCGCCCTAGATGCGAAGCAAACCC
>DATDMD010000138.1:0-3511 GCA_036518975.1 Baekduia sp. | reverse complement strand
CTCGACGGAGACCTCCTCAGCGGCCTCGGGCTCGTCGGCGACGAACGGCCCGTCGTCGGCCTCGGCGTCCTTCTCCGGGGCGGTGGCCGGCGGCGGCACGGACTCAGCGCCGCGCGACGGCGCTGACGCAGCCGCGGGAGCCTCGTCGCGGCCGGCAGCGTCATAGAGGTCGCCCATGCCGCCTTCCAGCAGCGACATGTCGGCGGTCAGGCGGTTGGCGCCGGTGCGCAGGCTCTCGACCAGGCCGGCCAGCTCGGACTCCATCGCGTCGACGCGCTGCAGCATCTGCGTCGTGACCGTGCGGACGTTGCCGACCTGCTCCTGGCTCTGGGCGACGGCCTCGTCGCGCGTCTGACGGGCGTCGGACTCGGCCTCGTCGCGAATCCGCGACGCCTCGTCCTGGGCGCCACGCTCGATCGCCGCCGCGCTGGACTCCGCGGCCTCGACAATGGAGCGGACCTGCTCAGAGGCGGCCTGCGCGAGCGACGCGGGGCTCGACGACGCGCCTGCGGACGCGGCTGCGCCACCGGACCGGCGCCGCAGCTCATCGACCTCCTCAGCGATGCGCGCAAGGTGCGCGTCGACCGCCTCGGGTTCGTAGCCTCGCCGGCCGATGGGGAAGTCGCGCTTCTCAATGCTTTGACGATCCAGGGCCATGGCGCGAACCCTAGCGATCAGGTCGGAAGGCTGAGCCCCTCGGCCCCACGCCGCACCAGCCCGTCGCGCACGAGCCCCTCGATCGCCCGCTCCAGCCGCTCGAGCTCGATCCCCTCCGGCAGCTCGGTGCCCGCCGCCAGCGCTTCGACGATCCTCCCCCGGACCCAGCGGTTCGAGTCCTCAAAGCGCTCGCGCACGACGCCGTCGCCGGCGCGGCCCCGAGGTGCGACGACCACCGCGCCCACCGAGGCGCAGGACGGAGCGACCGGACAGACGTCGCAGGCCGCCTCGCGCGCGCGACAAACCATGGCCCCCAGCTCCATCAGCGCCTGGCCCAGCTCCGGCGGCGTCCGCAGCGGAGCGAAGCCCGTGCGCTCCAACACGCGGCGGACGTTCGTGTCGACCGGCAGCTCGTCGCGCCCGAAGGCAAACGCGCCGACCGCAGCGGCGGTGTAGGGGCCGATGCCGGGCAGCGTTCGCAGATCGTCGGGCCAGCCGCCGTCGGCCACCGCCGCGCACGCCTCGCGCAGCCGCAGCGCGCGGCGGTTGTACCCGAGCCCGACCCACTCCGCCAGGACGTCAGCGACCGGCGCGACCGCCAGCGCCTCCGGGGTCGGCCAGCGCTCCAGCCAGGCGAGATAGCGCGGAACGACCCGCGCGACCTGCGTCTGCTGCAACATCACCTCGGAGACGAGGATCGCGTACGGATCGCGCGTCCGTCGCCACGGCAGATCCCGCGCCTCGCGGCCGTACCACTCCAGCAACGCGTCGGCGAGCACGGCTCCAGACGATATCCGCGACTTCGGCGGCCGGCGCACGTCCTCAGACCCATGCGCCGCTCAGCCTTCCTTACCGTCGCCCTCCTCGCGACCGCACTCGCTCCCGCCAGCGCGCACGCCACCACCGTCAGCCTGGAGAGCCACCTGATCCCCCACCCCAGAGCCGGGCAGATCCTCACGGCGACGCTCACGGTTGGCGCCGCGTCGGGGGAGCGCAACGACCTCACGATCGGCTGGAAAGGCGACCCTTCGAAGCCGGCGGAAGCCATCCTCGTCGTCACCGACACCACCGCCCCGCTCCACCCCGGCACCGGCTGCGCACCGGCCCCGGCGAGCGGGATCGCCTGCCCTCTCCCCTCCTGGGCCTGGCTGACCACGCAGGTCGATCTCGGCAACGGCGACGACCGGCTGACGATGACCGGAAACCTCAACGCCCGCGCCGACGGCGGCCCCGGCGACGACCGCCTGGACGCCACGCAGGCGGGGCAAGTGGAGCTCAGCGGCGGCGAAGGCGCCGACGTCCTGCTCGGCAGCCCCTACGAGGACGAGCTCACCGGCGGCGCCGGCCCGGATGCGATCAGCGGTGGCGCAGGGGTCGACACGGTGTCCTATGCCGACCACGCCACCGGCGTCGCCGTCCACCTCGGCGGCTCGACCGGCGACGGCGCGCCTGGCGAGGGCGACTCGATCGCCGACGATGTCGAGCGGGCGATCGGCGGCGCCGGGAACGACCTGATCGTCGGCACCGACGGCCCCGACCAGCTCACCGGCGGTGGCGGGGACGACCGCCTCGAGGGCCTCGGCGGCGACGACTTCCTGTGGGGCGGCAGCGACGACGCCGCGAAGCCCGGCCTCCCCGGTGCCGACGCCGTCCTCGGTGGCGATGGCAACGACGAACTGTCCGCCACGGGCCGCGGCTCACTGCTGGACGGCGGCGCGGGCGCCGACCGCTTAACGGCCACCGGCGCGGTCGTCGTCAGGCCCGGCCCGGGCATCGACCATGTGCTGGCCGAGCAGGGCGGCGCGTACGTCGACACGCACGAGGCGGACGGCACCACCCGGGACCTCGTCCGCTGCTCCGGCGGCCCTGCCCAACTCGTCATCCTCGGCGACGACGACTTCTCCATCGGCTGCGGCCGCCACGTCCACCAGGACCACCCGCGCGCGATCGCCCTACTGAACGCACCAGGCGAAGACCGCTACCTGTGGCTCGGCGCCCTCAACGCCTACTGCGCGGACATCGACCGCCCGCGCTGCGCGCTGCGGCTGTCGCTCCGCGACGAGGCCAACGGCCGGGTCCTGGCCGCGGGGCGGCGCACCGTGCAGTCCGGCACCGGCATCCTGCTGACGCTGCCCGTCCCGCGCAAGTTCGTCCGCGGCCGCGACCGGATCGTGAACTACGCCGTCTCGATGCGCGCGCCCTCCGGCGAGGTCCAGACGCTGCGCTGGCGCGCGTGGATCCCGGGTGGCACGGCGCAGCCGACCGACGGCTCCGCCGGACGGAAGGACGGCGGCCCGCTGCGCTGAGCCCGCGCCTCCATGTCGGTCAGCGAGCTGACGGACGTTGGCGTCATCGGGCTCATGCCGGCGCCTCCATGTCCGTCAGCTGCCTGAGATCCCGCCGCAACTCCCGGATCTCGTCGCGCAGCCGCGCCGCGTACTCGAAGCGCAGGTCCTCAGCGGCCTCGAGCATCTCCTTCTCCAGCTCGATGATCGTCCGATCGAGCTCGGTCGACGTCATCGCCTCGGTCTTGACCCGCTTGCGATCGCTGCGGCGCCTGCCCTTGGGCGTCTTGCTCTCGCCCTGCAGGAACTCCGACATGTCGCTGATGCCCTTGACGATCGAGGCCGCGGTGATGCCGTGGTCCTCGTTGTACTTGAGCTGGATCGCGCGGCGACGGTCGGTCTCCGACAGCGCGGCCTTCATCGCCGCCGTCTCCTTGTCGGCGTACATGATGACCTTGCCGTCCACGTTTCTCGCCGCGCGCCCGATCGTCTGGATCAGCGACGTCTCGCCGCGGAGGAAGCCCTCCTTGTCGGCGTCGAGAATCGCCACGAGCGAGACCTCGGGCAGG
>DATDMD010000137.1:0-4211 GCA_036518975.1 Baekduia sp. | reverse complement strand
GGAGGACGGCGTCGCGGTCGCCGTCTTCTCGGAGCTCTGCCTGACCGGCTACTCGATCGAGGACCTGCTGTTGCAGAGCGCGGTGCTCGACGGCGCCGAGGCCGCGGTCGCGACCGTCGCCGCCGGGTCGGCCGACCTCCTGCCGGTGCTCGTCGTCGGCGCGCCGCTGCGGTATCGCAACCGCGTGTACAACTGCGCGGTCGTCATCCACCGCGGCCGCGTGCTCGGCGTCGCGCCGAAGTCCTACCTGCCGACCTACCGCGAGTTCTACGAGCGGCGCCAGCTCGCGCCCGGCGACGACCTGCGTGGGTCGACGCTGCGGCTCGGCGGCGCCGACGTGCCGTTCGGCCCGGACCTGCTGTTCGCCGCCGACGACGTCCCCGGCCTGGTCGTCCACGCCGAGGTCTGCGAGGACATGTGGGTGCCGCTGCCGCCGAGCGCCGAGGCCGCGCTGGCCGGCGCGACGGTCCTGCTCAACCTCTCGGGCAGCCCGATCACGGTGGGCCGCGCCGAGGACCGCCGGCTGCTCTGCCGCTCGGCCTCGTCGCGCTGCGTCGCCGCCTACGCCTACGCGGCGGCCGGCCAGGGCGAGTCGACGACCGACCTCGCGTGGGACGGCCAGACCATGATCTACGAGAACGGCACCCTGCTGGCCGAGACCGACCGCTTCCCGGACGGCGACCGCCGCGCGGTCGCCGACGTCGACCTCGAGCTGCTGTGCCAGGAGCGCCGGCGGATGGGCACGTTCGACGACAACCGCCGCACGCACGCCGCGCGCGTCGACGCCTTTCGGCGCGTGCCGTTCACGCTCGCGCCGCCGGTCGACCAGGACCTCGGGCTGCGCCGGGCGGTCGAGCCCCGCCCGTTCGTCCCCTCCGACCCCGCCCGGCTGGCCCAGGACTGCTACGAGGCCTACAACATCCAGGTCGCCGGGCTCCAGCAGCGGCTGCGCGCGATCGGCGACCCCAAGGTCGTCATCGGCGTCTCGGGCGGGCTGGACTCGACGCAGGCGCTGCTGGTCGCCGCCCAGGTCATGGACCGCAGCGACCGGCCGCGCAGCGACATCCTGGCCTTCACGCTGCCGGGGTTCGCGACGAGCGCGGAGACCAAGGGCAACGCCACCAAGTTGATGGCCGCGCTGGGCGTGACGGCCGCCGAGCTGGACATCCGCCCCACCGCCGAGCTGATGTTGAAGGAGATCGACCACCCCTACGCGAGTGGCGAGCCGGTCTACGACGTCACGTTCGAGAACGTCCAGGCCGGCCTGCGGACCGACTACCTGTTCCGGATCGCCAACCAGCGCGGCGGGATCGTGCTCGGCACCGGCGACCTGTCCGAGCTGGCGCTGGGCTGGTCGACCTACGGCGTCGGCGACCAGATGAGCCACTACAACGTCAACGGCGGCGTGCCCAAGACGTTGATCCAGCACCTGATCCGCTGGGTGATCTCCAGCGCGCAGTTCGCGCCCGACGTCGGCGTGCCGCTGCAGGCGATCCTCGACACCGAGATCAGCCCGGAGCTGGTCCCCGGCGACGCGCTGCAGTCCACCGAGGCGCAGATCGGCCCGTACGCCCTGCACGACTTCACGCTGTTCCACGTCCTGCGCTACGGGCTGCTGCCGTCGAAGATCGCGTTCCTGGCCGCGCACGCGTGGGGCGACACCTACACCTTGGCGGAGATCCGCCGGTGGCTGGAGGTGTTCCTGAAGCGCTACTTCGCCTTCGCGCAGTTCAAGCGCTCGGCGCTGCCCAACGGGCCGAAGGTCGCGGCCGGCGGGTCGCTGTCGCCGCGCGGCGACTGGCGCGCGCCGTCGGACGGCACGGCCACCGCGTGGCTGGCCGACCTCGAGCGCTGGGGCGACGAGCTCTAGGTGCTGACCGTCGACAGCAGCCAGAGGCCGAGGGACGTGAACCCGACCATCACCGCCAGCATCCAGTACTGCGACCGGATCGCCGCGCGGCCCCTGAACAGGACCAGCGCGCGGTCGTGGGCGAGGATCAGGCCGCCGATGTGCCCGGTCACCAGCGCCGCGATCTGGACGTACCAGATCGCTGCGGTCGACAGCAGCGAGTAGTTGATGGTGTCGTGGGCGGTGCCCAGGAGGTTCGCGCCGTCGCCGAGCGGGTCGGAGATCAGCGGCGCCATCGCCTGGCCCTGGAAGGCGACCAGCGAGAAGTAGTGCGCGACGACGTAGGCCAGCGCGATCGGGGCCATCGTGTGGGCGAAGCGCACCGGCCGCACGTGGCGGCCGACCGCGTTCGACATCCCGCGCACGCCGAGCAGGTAGGCCAGCGTGACGAGCCCCACCGCGGCCAGCAGCCCGACGGTCCCCGCCAGCTCGGTCGCGGCGTTCGGGCCGGCGCCGAGGTCGCCGAAGCCGCGGGTGATCGACGGGCCGACCTGCTTCCACAGGCCGTTGGAGGCGCCGTCGAAGCTCGTGGTCCCGATCAGGACGCAGACGACCGCGACGGTGCCGGCCAGCGGCTCGAGGTCGGTCAGGCCCGACAGCACCGGGCGGACGCGCAGGAGCCGGCCCCGGATCTCCAGCGGCGCGAGCCGGCCCGCGAGGCCGAAGTAGACGCCGAACGGGTCAGCCCGCTCGGCCCACGTCGCGATGCCGAACAGGGCCATGCCCGCCAGCTGGACCACGGCGTAGGCGATGGCGAGCCACGCGAGGAGCGACGGCTCGTCGCGGTCGATGAACACCAACTCGACCCACGCGAACGCCAGCAGCCCGGCGGCCGCGGGCCAGCGCCCGAGCCACGCCGGATAGCTGAGTGATGGGGTTCGCTCAACTATCACCCTCCGCCCCACCCAGGCCGCCCCGCGCGCGGTCGCCCGCCAGGGGTTGAACGGGCGGAAGACGTCGCCGAGCACGACGCTCACGATCGGGATCCCGACCCAGAACACGACGAAGACGAACGTCGGCAGGATGTTGGCCAGCGGCTCCTGCGTCCCGGCGAAGCCGCTGTAGACCAGCGCGCAGAAGACGAGCACGCCGAGGGCGCCGGCGACCGGCTCGGCCGCCGCCGGGATGCGCAGCACCGCCCGCGAGCCGCGGTGCTCCAGGCGCGGCGTCTGCCACAGCGTCGAGAGCGCGACGAACGACAGGACCAGCACGACGCCCGCCGCCCACGTGAAGGCCCAGCCCGGAACCGGAAGGTCGGTCCGGCCCGCCAGGCCGTGCGCCTCGGCGGCGGCGGGCAGGGCGAGGACGGCGCAGAGCGCGGACACGACGAGGGCCACGCGCCGGCGGCGCGTCATCGGCCGAGCTCCTTGCGGACGTCGGCGGCCGTCGGGCTGCGGTCGTCGAGGTGGGTCAGGCGGCCGCCGGTCGGCCCGAGCAGCAGCCAGGGGGTCGCGTCGACGTGGTCGGCGACGGCCGCGGCCTTGGCGGCGGCGAGCTGGCGGGTGACGGCGGCCGCGCCCGTCGCGCCGGCGACGCGGGCGACGTCGAGGCCGGCGACGGCGCTGGTCAGGCGGCGCAGGTAGGTCGCGGTGACGTAGCCGCTGTTCTCGCCGCCCTGGTAGCGCGCCATCAGCGCGGCGAGCGGCCAGAGGCGGTTCTGCAGGCCCGCCGCGAGCAGGGTGCGGGCCGCGCGCTCGGAGTCCGGGCCGATGAAGGTCAGTGGGCGCAGCTCGACGCGCAGCGCTCCTGAGCGGACCTCGTGGCTGACGAGGTCGGGCAGCGCGTCGCGCTCGAAGCGCCCGCAGAACGGGCACTGCGGGTCGGCGTAGAGGACGAGCGTCGTGGGCGCGCCGGGCCGGCCGAGCGTCGTGCCGTGCTCGGGGATGCCGGCGTAGGTCGCGTCGACGGCGCGCGCGGCCGGCACCGGGCCGCCGGCGGGCAGGCCGGTGTGCGTCGACGAGCTGCGGTGCGCGAGGACCAGCGCGCCGACGAGCAGGAGCGCGAGGACGGTCGCGCTGCCCATCTGACGGCGGCCGAACGCGCGCGGCATGCGGGCGCTCAGCGGGAGCATGGTCGTCGATGGCGGTGGGGCAAGGGGCCTCCTCGGGAGACGTCGGGGACGGGTCGGTGACGGCACCCGTCCGCGGCGGCGCCCGGCCCGCCAGGCGGCGCGCGAGGAGCAGGCCGCCGTGCGCGGCCCCGGCGTGGTCCGGACGGCGGGCGGGCGCGGCGGCGCGCCCGGCCTGCCGCGTGCGCGGGCGCCAGCCGGCGGCCAGCGCGGCGAGCGTCCGCTCGCCGACAT
>DATDMD010000136.1:0-29686 GCA_036518975.1 Baekduia sp. | reverse complement strand
GCCGACGGCGACCGCGCCGACCGCGAGGCCGCGCGGGTTCTCCTGGGCGATGCCGACCGCCTTCTTGGCGCCGTCCTGCATGTCACTGCCGGAGGGCGCCGCGCCCGTGACCTTCTCCTTGAGCGCGCCGACCTTGTCGCCCGCGCGGGCCTTGACGTCGGTCTTGTAGCCCAGCGCGTCGACGGTGTCGCCCATGCGGTCGCGCGTGTTCTCGATGTCCCTGCGGATCATGTCCGGGTCTTGGCCCATTGCACGTCCTCCTTGATGGTGTCGACGGTCTGAGGCGCAGGCGGGGTCGCCTGCTGGATCTTGCTCTTGCCCTGCAGGGCGAGGACGCCGGCGACGGCGCCCCACACGACGGTGGCGATCAGCGCCGCCAGCCAGAAGGCCATCCCGGTGTCGAGCACCCCGATGAGCGTGGCGGTGAGGGCGCCGAGCATCAGCAGGCCGGCGACGCCGGCCCCGCCGAGCATGCCGGCGCCCGTGCCGGCGCGCTTGCCCTGCTGCTCGAGCTCGGCGCGCGCCAGCGCGAGCTCCTGCTTGACGAGCGTCGACGTCTCCTCCGACAGCTGCCGGAGCAGGTCGCCGATGGAGTTGTCGCGCAGCTCCGCGCCGTTGCCGGCCATCAGAGCGCCCCGGTCGAGGGCGCTCCGGTCGCGCGCTCCTGCGGCGTCAGCGTGGGCGCGAGCTCGCCGCCGGTGTTGCGGGCGTAGCGCGGCTCGCCCGGCTCGATCGGGCGCGGGAGCGCCTCGCGATCACGTCGCGGCGGCGGCAGCGTGGCGGCGCGCGTGGCGTACCGGTCGCTGCTCGACGCCTTCAGGAAGCGCGAGGCAACGAAGCCCAAGGCGATCCCGCCCGCGACGACGGCCCACGGGTTCTTGCGCGCCGCGTCCTCGACGTCGTGCAGGATCGTGTCGGCGTCGGACTCGCTGAGCCAGCGGCCCGCACGCTCGACGTGATGCGCGGCCTGGTCGGCCAGCTTGGCCGGACCGTCCTTGCCCTGCTGGCGCAGCTGGTCGCCGACCGCGCGCAGGTCGCTGCCCTGCTCGCTGACCTTGCGGCCCGCGTCGGTCGAGCGCTGGTCGATCTGCGACCGCACCTGCTCGCGCGCCTGTCCCGCGGCCTGCTGTGCCTTCTCCTGCGCCTGCCCGGCGACCTCGGTCGCCTTGTCCCTGACCTGCTCGCCGGTCCCGGCGTCGGTCTGTGTCATGGGTCCCTCCAGGTTGGTCTTCGGTGTAGACCTGGGCTCTCCGATGATGGGCACCGGCCAAACGAGACATTTCGTGGTACACGGGGCGGCGGATCGGGGAGCAAGTGAAACATGGGACGAGAGACCACCGAACCGCGCTTCGCCCGCGGCGCCACCGCCGCCGACCGCGCCGAGCGCTCGCGCGCCAGCTCCACCGATCATGCGCCTGACGGCCCGACCGACCTGCCGGGCCGCTCCTGGTGGGCGGTGCTCAAACGGACCATCAAGGAGTTCAAGGCCGACAACCTGACCGACTGGGCGGCGGCGCTGACCTACTACGGCGTGCTGGCGATCTTCCCGGCGATCATCGCGCTGATCTCGATCATCGGGCTGATCGGGCCGTCGGCGACGCAGCCGATCCTGGACAACCTGAAGGCCCTCGCGCCCGGGCCGGCCAACGACATCCTGTCGGGCGCGGTCAAGCAGGTCGCGAGCAGCCAGGGCAGCGCGAGCGTCGCGTTCGTCTTCGGGATCGTCGCGGCGATCTGGAGCGCCTCGGGCTACGTCGGCGCGTTCGCCCGCGCGTCCAACGCGATCTACGAGGTCCCCGAGGGGCGGCCGTTCTGGAAGCTGCGTCCGGTCCAGCTCGTCGTGACCACGATCATGATCTTCCTGCTGGCCGCCTGCGCGATCGCCGTGGTCGTCACCGGTCCGGTCGCCCAGCAGCTCGGCGACGTCGTCGGCGCCGGCTCGGTGGCGGTCACCGCCTGGGACATCGCCAAGTGGCCGGTCATCGCGCTGGTGGTCAGCCTGATGTTCTCGGTGCTCTTCTACGCCGCGCCCAACGTCAAGCAGCCTGGCTTCCGGTGGATCACCGTCGGCGGCGTCGTCGCCTTGGTGGTGCTGCTGGCGGCGTCGGCGCTCTTCGCCTTCTACGTCGCCAACTTCAGCTCCTACAACAAGACCTACGGCGCGCTGGGCGGCGTGATCGCGTTCCTGGTCTGGCTCTGGGTCGCCAACCTCGCCGTGCTGCTCGGCGCCGAGCTCAACGCCGAGCTGGAGCGCGGCCGCGAGCTGGCCGCCGGCCAGCACGCCCACGACACCCTCCAGGTCGAGCTCCGCGACGACCCGAAGGTCTAGCTGGGCTCAGCGGACCCGCCACGGGCGGCGCCGGCGGTCGTGCAGGAGCGCGCGCGCGGCGCCCCGGCCGCTCATGCCGTGCACGGCGCCGCCCGGGTGCGTCGAGGCCCCGGCGACGTAGAGGCCGCGCAACGGTGCGCGGTAGCGCGACAGCTCGGGCGCCGGACGGAAGACGAGCTGCTGGTCGAGCTCCATCGTCCCGCCGCCGAGGTCGCCGCCGACCATGCTCGGGTTCTCGGCCTCGGTCGCCGCCGGCGAGCGCACGGCCCGCGCGAGCACACGCTCGCCGAAGCCCGGGGCGAAGCGCTCCAGCTGCGCCTCCATGCGCGCGGCGACCTCCTCGTCGCTAAGCGCGTAACAGGAGGGCACGTGGGCGTAGACGTACAACGTGTGCTGGCCCTCGGGCGCGCGCCCCGCGTCGTGCAGCGACTGCTGGCCGACCACGAGCGCGGGACGCTCGGGCACGATGCCGAGCGCGCCGGCCTCCGCGGCGGCGCCCAGCTCGGTCAGCTCGCCGGCGACGTGGACCACGGCGGCCTCGCGCGGCTCGCGCGCCGTCCACGGCACCGGCCCCGAGAGCGCGTAGTCGATCTTGAACGCCCCCGTCCCGTAGCGCCACGCGCGCAGCCGCCGCTCGAGCCGGCCGGGCAGGACGCCCGGCTCCAGCATCCGCGCCAGCGGCAGGGCGCTGACCGTGCTGACCACCGCGTTGCCGTCGACCACCTCGCCGCTGGCCAGCCGCACCCCGCGCACGCGTCCGCCGCCGACGACGATCCGCTCGACCGTCGCGTCGCAGCGCACCACGGCGCCGGCCCGCGCGGCGCGCGCCGCCAGCGCGTCGACGACCGCGCCCATCCCGCCGGCCGGGAGCGGCCACCCATGGCTGTGGCCGAGCACCTGCAGCAGGAGCCCGAACGCCCCGCTGCCCGCGGTCGACGGCGGCAGCCCCGAGTGCTGGGCCGAGCCCGACAGCCACGCGGTCGCGCGGCGATCGCCGTCGAAGACCTCCAGCCCGAGCGCCTCGACCGACCCGAGCATCCGCCGGGCCCAGTCCAGCCCGTCGCGGCGCAGCGACGCCGCCAGCCGCACCGGGCCGGTCAGCGGCGGGAGCGGCGAGAGGATCGTCTCGACGAGCACCGTCGCGTGCGGCAGCAGCTCGGCCATCGCGCGCTCCCAGCCCGCGCCCGCCGCGCCGCCGAGCGACGCGGCGGTCTCCCCCACGTCGCGGCGCAGCGCGATCGCGCTCCCGTCCTCGAACGGATGGGCCATCACGACCGGCGGCGTGATCCACCGCAGCCCCTCGCGCTCCAGCTCGAGCTCGCGCATCGCCGGCGAGGCGACCGTCATCGGCACGAACGCCGCGTGGTCGTCGTGGACGAACCCCGGCAGCGTGCGCGCCGAGGACCGCGTGGCGCCGCCCGGCCGCGGAGCATGTTCGAGCACCACGACGTCGAGGCCCGCCTCGGCGAGGTGGACCGCGGCCACCAGGCCGTTGTGGCCGGCGCCGATCACGAAGACACGGGTCATCGTCGGTGGCTACCCGCCAACGGCTCGCGACCGCACATGGCCAGCGTCGCCCACGGGTAGCGCAGCGGCACATGGCTCGCAACGTCGCCACGCTCCCGGTCGGAATCGAGCACGTCTTCGCGGTCCTCTCCGACCCCGAGACCTACGCCTACTGGGTCGTCGGCTCCGACAGCATCCGCGACGCCGATGACTCCTGGCCGGCGGTCGGCGCGAAGCTCCATCATCGTCTCGGCACCGGGCCGTTCAAGCTCAACGACAACACCGAGGTCCTCGAGGTCACCCCGCCCGTGCACCTCGTCCTGCAGGCGCGGGCGCGTCCGTTCGGCACCGCCCGTGTCGCGCTCGACCTCGTCGACCGGGGCGGCACCACCGAGGTCACGATGGAAGAGGGCCCGGGCGACGCGTTCAGCCGCCTGCTGTTCAACCCGGTCGCCGACGTCCTCCTGCGCCGCCGCAACGACGTGGCGCTCCGGCGCCTCGACGAGCTGGCCCGCAAGCGCGCCGCCACCGTCGGCTAGGCGTGGCCGTGGCGCCGCGGCGTGCGGCTGACCACCGCGCCGGCCACGACGAGGACGATGACCACGCCGATGACGGCGCTCAGCAGACCGCCGAGGTCGAACGCGTCGTCGTCGCCGATCCCGAGGCCGCGCGTGAAGATGAAGTAGCCGACGAGCGCCCCGACCAGGCCGAGCGCGACCGACACCGCCCAGGACCGCGGGCCGCGGTCCATGCCGCTGAAGACGTCGTTGGGGACGAGGGCGCGGCCGATGAAGCCCGCGACGAGGCCGAGGATGAGGGCACCGATCATGATGGCGGCCTACCCGGTGCGCGGGCGCCGACACCTACACCTTGCACGTAGCTCAGATGGCCGCCGAGATAGCCGCTGACCCCCAGCAGCCCGTTGGCCGCGATCGACAGGGCGATGCCGCGGCCGCGCCTGCCGCGACCGCGGGCCGCGAGCGACCCGACCTGGAGGCCGAGGGCGGCCGCGTTGGCCAGCCCGTGCACGATCCCGACCCGTCGCGCGGCCGGGTCATGAGCCTCGACGTCGGCCCAGTCGGTCGCGCCGGTCAGCGCGGTCGGGAGCGCGCAGGCGATGCCGGCGGCGACCAGCCGATCGCCCCCGCGACCGCCGGTGAGGTCGAGCAGCAGCGCGCTGGTCCACGTGCCGATGACCATGTCGGTCAGCAGCGGATGCAGCGCGTGGCCCATCCACGTGCCCCGCAGAGCGTCCTTGAGCGGTCCCGGCCGGATCGCGTCGCGCACCAGCGCGCCGGCGGTGTCGGCGGGCGCATCGAGGCCGTCCAGCGCCTCGATGCGACCGGTGACGTCCTGAGGCTCCATCGCCACGGCCTACCCGGCCGGGGCGAGAACCACGTCCTCCGCTGCGGGATCCTCGTCGCCCGCCAGCTGCACCGAGGCATCGAGGACGTCCTGGAAGTGGCGCTGCTGGATGGCCGTCGCCCAGTCGGCCAGCGCCCGGACCTCCGGATCGCCGGCCTTCTGGTTGAGCTTGGAGACGATCAGCCAGTGGCCGACCTCGCCGGCCTCGGCCATGGTGAGGAACTCGAAGCCGTCGAGCGCGTCGTCCTCGCCCTCGAGGTAGGTCTCCATCATCGCGACGGCCTCGGCCTTGGTCTCCTTGGCCGCCTCGACGATCGCCGTCTTCTTGCGGTCGAACGTCCCGGCGACGTCGGTGCAGCGCTTCTGCGTCTCGCGCGCCTCGTCGCGCATCTGCTTCAGCATCGCCGCGAGCGGGTGGCCGTCGTCGCCGAGCATGGCGCCGACGGTGTCGACGGCCTCCTGGCTGGCCATGGCCAGGCCCAGGACCTCGGCGAGCTTGCTCTCCAGCTTCGTCAGGTTCGCCATGGCCTAGTGTCCTAGGACTTCGCCGCGAGCTTCGCGTCCTCGACGACGTCCTTGAGCTTGGCCATGACGCCCTCGGGCTCGTTGGCGACCTGGCCGGTGGGCGCGTCGAAGCCGGCCGCCTTGCGCAGCCGCTGGGCGATCTCGGCGATGTCCTCGGGCGCGTAGTCGGGGGCGAAGACGTCGGTCTGCGGCGGCAGGTCGTTGGGCAGCGCGCCCTCGGGCGGGCCGTCGACGACGAGCAGCTCTTCCCCGGTCTCGGGGTGCAGGCCGTTGAAGACCGCGGACAGCTCGTGGTAGTCGGTCGTGGAGAACCGGTACAGCGTGCGGTCCAGGTTCTGCTCGAGGTGCGGCCGGCACTCGGGGATCTTGTCGGTCGCGATCCGCGGCGCCGGGAAGGCCTTCATCATGTTCACGCCGGTGAGGTTCTCCAGCGCGCGGGCGTAGGCGACCTGGTGCACGCCGCCGCGGACGAGCAGGTAGCCGGTCAGCGCACGGGCCACCGGGTGCTCGACCATCTGGTAGACCTTCAACTTGCCGTTGCGGGCGCCGGTCTCGAGGAAGTAGTTGTGGGTCAGGTCTCGACGAGGTCGCCCGAGCTGAAGACGTTCTCGCCGGTCCACGGCAGGCCGCGCGAGTCCTGTGGGAGCGCGCCCTTGCCGCCGGCGAGGAAGTGATGGGGGTTGCCCACGCCCTTGTACTGGGCCAGCGTCGCGTCCGGCGCCTGGGCGTCGACCTGGCCGGCGTCGGTCAACATCGTGTTGATCGCCGCGGCGACCAGCTCGATGTGGCCGAACTCCTCGGCGGCGATGTTGGCGATCAGGTCGTAGAACGGCCGCGCGGCCTGGCGCCCGCGGAAGTTGAACGACTGGAACGTGTAGTTCATGAACGTCGACATCTCGCCGAACCTGCCGCCCATCAGCTCCTGCACGGCGGCGGCGCCGGCGGGGTCGGGCTCGGACGGCGGCGGCAGGGCGACGCCCAGCCGGTCGATACGGGTGATCATGTGAAGCAAGCTCCTAGTTCGGACATCGTCTGATCTAGGAGCTGCTCGTCCGGGGAGTCGGGTAAACACCGGTGATGGCGTCCGGTCCGACCCCCTCCCCCGCCGCGCGCGATCCCGGCGCGCTGCTGCGCGCGCGGGGCCTGCGGGTCACGCCGCAGCGCCGGGCGATCCTCGGCGCGTTCTCCGGCGCGGCGACCGAGCACCTGTCCGCGGACGAGGTCCACGCGCGGGCTTCCGCGACGGTGCCCGAGATCAGCCGCGGCACGGTCTACGCCGCGCTGGCCGAGCTGACCGAGCTCGGCCTCCTGGCCGCGCTCGGCAGCCCCGAGCCGGTGCGCTACGAGACCAACGCCGCCGACCACCAGCACTTCCGCTGCCGGATCTGCCTGCGGCTCTACGACGTCGACCTGGCTGACGTCCGGACCGACGCCGTCGCCCGGCGCGGGTTCCTCGTCGAGCGGACGACCGTCACCGTCGAAGGCGTGTGTGCCGACTGCGTCGCCTACGACGCCGGCTTGCGCGCAGGCGCGCAGGCCAGCGTCGACGGCGCCTCCGGCCCGTCGTCGCCGCTTCCGCCGCGTCTGGCCGGCGGGCGGTTGGACAGCCCGGTGGGCGACCTGCTGCTCGGCGCGACGTCGGATGGCCTGGTCCGCCTGGTCTTCGACGACCATGTCGACGCTCCCGCGCTGCGGACGCTCGCCCGCCGGCGCACCGGCTCCGCCGCCGCCCGCGCCCATCTCGACGCCGCCCGCGCGTTCGTCGGCGCCTACTTCGCCGGCGAGCCGCTGCCCGCCGCGTGCACGGTCGACTGGACGGCGCTCGACGTCGTCAGCCCGTCGACGCTGCGCGACGTCCAGGAGATCCCGGCCGGCGCCGACCGCTCCTACGAGACGCTCAGCGGGGCCGACGCCCGCACGCAAGGCCTCGCGCTCGGCACCAACCCACTGGTCCTCGTCGTCCCCTGCCACCGCGTGACTCGCGGCCGCGAGGTCCCCGAGGCCTATGTCGGCGGCCCCGAGCGCAAGCGCTGGCTGCGACGGCACGAACATCCGTGAACCGCGCCTCGCAGACCATGCGCCTACCGCGTCTCGGCGGCGATCGTGGTCGGCTGCGCGCTCTCCTCGTCGGGGTCGCGCTGCTCGGCGTGCTGGCTCGGCATGAGGGCTGCCCCGGCGATGACGAGGCAGAACCCGACGAAGCGGGCGGCGATGGCGAGCGGGCCGGAGCCGATGGGCTCGTGGAAGACGAGGATGCCGCCGATGATCGCCGCCAGGTTCGCGGCCACCGAGGTGAAGGCGATGACCTCGACGCCCGGCCCGATCTGGAGGCTGCGGGCCGAGGCGTAGAACGCGATGGCACCGGCGACGAGCGCGGTGAGGGTCCACGGGCTGAGGAGTCCGTGAAGCGGGCCGTCGGCGTGGGTGAGGTACTTGATCGCGACGTCGGAGACGCCGAACAGCGCGCCGGCGGCCAGGCCGAGCAGCAGTCCCTCGGCGCGGTGCAGGACGCTGCGGTGGGCTGAGACCGCCAGCAGCGAGGCGCCGAGCGCGAAGATCGCGCTCTCGACGGCGATCAGCGCCGCCAGCGAGGACTGCTGCGGGCGCGCGGCGCCGCCGCCGGTCAGGCCGATCACGGCCAACCCGGCGGCGGTGATCGTGACGCCGATCCACTGCCAGCGCCCGAGCTCGAAGCCGAAGTACCGCTCGGCGAGCACGGCGAGGAACACCAGCCCGCCCGACAGGACCGCCTGGACGATCGACAGCGGCGCAAGCGCCAGGGCGCCCACGTGCACCAGCCACGCGACGATCGCGACCAGCCACCCGACCGCGAACCACTTCGAGTGAAAGAGCGCGGCCGCGCTGCGCAGCGGACGCCGGACGTCGATCGGCGCCGCGACGACCGCCCCGCGGTACTTGAACAGGAAGGCCACGTTGGTGGCCAGAGCCGAGGCAAGCGCGAGCAGCAGTCCCAGGATCATGAGCGTCGACGACCCATGATCCTCCGCGATCGATGGCTCCGGGGGAATCAGCTCCGGCGGCCCGGAGTATCGTGACGTCGACACCACGTCGGCTTAGGAGAGATTCCGCTCGGAGGGTTGCTGCCGTGCCTGATTCCTGGCTGGGAGCGCGCGAGGACTCGCTGCGGCGGATCGCGGCGCTGGTGGCCGGCGGGGCGGCGTCGGCGGACGTGTTCGCCGCGATCGCGAGGGAGGTCGGGCGCGTCGTCGGCCTGCCGCTGGTGGTGGTGTTGCGCTTTGACCCCGAGCAGACGTCGGCGACCGTGATCGGAGGCTGGAGCGAGTCTCCGCATCCGTTCCAGCCCGGCACCCGCTGGCCGCTGGACGGACCGACGCTCCTGGTCCAGGTTCTGAAGACCGGTCGCCCGGCGCGGATCGACGACTACGCCGAGATCCCCGGCACGATCGCCGCGGCTGGCCGCAGGAGCGGGTTCCGTGCGGCCGCCGCCGCTCCGATCGTCGTCGACGGCGAGATCTGGGGCGCGATGACGGCCACAGGCGGTCCCGCCCCGCTGGCCGACCACCTGGAGGATCGGCTCGCCGAGTTCACCGAGCTGGTCGCCACGGCCATCTCGAACACCGAGAGCCGGGCCGCCCTGGCCCGGCTGGCCGAAGAGCAGGCGGCGTTGCGGCGCGTCGCGACGCTGGTGGCGCGGGGGGTGGCGGCGAACGAGGTGTTCGCGGCGCTGGCCGAGGAGGTCGGGCGGCTGCTTCCGGTCGAATACGCGGGCCTGGGCCGCTATGAGCCCGACGGCGCGGTGAGCGCGGTCGCCCACTCGGGCCGGGCCCTCGACCACATTCCCGTCGGCAGCCGGTTGGCCCTTGGGGGAAAGAACCTCGCCACGGTGGTCTTCGAGACCGGCCGTCCGGCTCGGATCGACGACTACGCCGAGCGCTCCGACCCGGGCACCGCGACCGCCTTCAGCGAGCTGGACGTCCGCTCGGCGGTCGGGACGCCGATCGTCGTCGACGACCGCCTCTGGGGCGTGATGATCGCCGGCACGACCGCCGAGCAGCCGCTGCCGGCCGACACCGAGGCGCGCCTCGCCTCGTTCACGGAGCTGCTGGCGACGGCGATCGCCAACACCGAGAGCCGTGCCGGGCTCGCGCGGCTGGCCGAGGAGCAGGCCGCGCTGCGGCGGGTCGCGACGCTGGTGGCGGGCGCGACGCGGCCGGAGGCGACGTTCGCGGCGGTCGCCGACGAGGTCGCACGGCTGCTCTCGGCCGACCTGGCGAACGTGATCCGCTACGAGTCCGACGACACGGTCACGCTCGTCGCCAGCGCAGGGGACCTCTTTCCCGTCGGCGCCCACTGGCCGATGGCGGGGCAGCGCAACCTCGCCACGCTCGTGTTCGAGACGGGCCGTCCGGCCCGGATCGACGACTACGCCGATGCGACCGGCCCGCTGGCCGAGGTGATCCGCGAAGAGGGCATCCGCTCGGCGGTCGGGACGCCGATCGTCGTCGAGGGCCGCCTCTGGGGGTTGATGACCGTCGGCTCCAGCCAGGAGCAGCCCCTGCCGCCGGACGCCGAGGCGCGCCTGGGCTCGTTCACGGAGCTGGTCGCGACGGCGATCGCGAACACCGCGGCGCGAGCCGAGGTGGGGCGGCTCGCCGACGAGCAGGCCGCGCTGCGTCGCGTGGCGACGCTGGTGGCCGAAGGGGCGGAACCGGCCGAGGTGTTCGAGACGGTGACCCGCGAGGTCGGCGTCCTCTGCGGCGCGGACCTCGCGCGCATGGAGCGCTACGCGTCGGACGACAGCGTGACCGGCGTCGCCGTCTGGAGCAGGCGCGACGGCCCGCAGCTGGCCGTCGGCACGCGGTTCGCGCTCGAAGGCGCGAGCATCGCCGCCATGGTCCACGAGGCGAGCCGACCCGTGCGGGTGCACAGCTTCGCCGGCGCTCACGGCCCGATCGCGGAGGAGGCGCAGGCCCTGGGGATCCGCTCGTCGGTCGGCTGTCCGATCGTCGTCGACGGCCGCCTCTGGGGCGTCATCGCCGCCTCGTCGAGGAGCGCGACGCCGTTCCCGCCCGACACGGAGTCGCAGATCGCCGAGTTCACCGAGCTGGTGGCGACGGCGATCGCGAACACCGAGGCGCGGGCCGCGCTGGCGGCGTCGCGAGCGCGGATCGTCGCGGCGACCGACGAGGAGCGCCGGCGCGTGGTCCGCGATCTCCACGACGGCGCGCAGCAGCGGCTGGTGCACACGGTCGTGACGTTGACGATGGCGCAGCGCGCAGCGCGCAACGGCGAGGAGGACGTCCCCGCGCTGCTGACCGAGGCGCTGGACAACGCCAAGCAGGCGACGAACGAGCTGCGCGAGCTCGCCCACGGCATCCTCCCTGGAGCGCTCACCAATGGCGGGCTTCGCGCGGGCGTGACCGCGCTGACGTCGAGGGTGCCGGTGCCGGTCGACATCGACATGGCGGTGGGCCGGCTGCCCGCCGCCGTCGAGGCGACCGCCTACTTCGTCGTCGCCGAGGCGCTGACCAACGTCGCCAAGCACGCTCGCGCGCAACGGGCGAGCGTCACGGCGCGCATCGAGGACGGCACCCTCCGAGTGCGGGTCCGCGACGACGGAGTCGGAGGCGCCCTGACCGGCGGGACGGGGCTCGTGGGGCTGGCCGACCGTCTCGCCGCCCTCGACGGGCGGCTCCGCGTGGAGAGCCCGGTCGGCTGCGGGACGCTCGTCGCCGCGGACCTCCCGGTCTCCCCCTAGCTCCCACGCCCCGGCTGGAGCGCGGGCTGTGAAAGGTTTCGGCCATGCCCCGTCGCGCGCCCGATCCCGGAGCTGGTCTCGATGATGCGAAGCTCAAGGTCAGCGGACCGAGCGCGCACGCCGCCGGGGTTCCCGCCGTCCTCTCGGCGCTGCGCCACGGGCTGCGCGAGATGGGCGCCGGCCGGACCGCCCGGACGCTGGCCCTCGTCAACCAGGACCGCGGCTTCGACTGCATGGGCTGCGCCTGGCCGGACCCGGCCAAGCGCCACCACGCGGAGTTCTGCGAGAACGGAGCCAAGGCCGTCGCCGAGGAGGCGACCCGCCTGCGCGCCGACCCGGAGCTGTTCGCCCAGTGGTCGGTCGCCGAGCTGGCGGAGCAGTCGGACTACTGGATCGGGAAGCAGGGCCGGCTCACGCATCCCCTGCACCTCGCGCCGGGAGCGACGCACTACCGGCCGATCGCGTGGGACGACGCCTACAACCTGATCGCCGACCGGCTCGACGCCCTCTCCTCCCCCGACGAGGCGGCGTTCTACACGTCGGGTCGCACCAGCAACGAGGCCGCCTTCGCCTACCAGGCGATGGTGCGCGCGTTCGGCACCAACAACCTGCCCGACTGCTCCAACATGTGCCACGAGTCGTCCGGCGCGGCGCTCGTCCAGACGATCGGCATCGGCAAGGGCTCGGTCTCGCTGACCGACGTCGAGCATGCCGACCTGCTCCTCGTTGTGGGCCAGAACCCGGGAACCAACCACCCGCGGATGTTGTCGTCCTTGGAAGCGGCGAAGCGGCGCGGCGCGACGATCGTGTCGATCAACCCGCTGAGCGAGGCCGGGCTGGGCCGCTTCGACAACCCGCAGAAGGTCCGCGGGATGCTCGGCCACGGCACCCGGCTGGCGGACGTCCACCTGCCGATCCGCATCAACGGCGACCTCGCCCTGTTCTCGGCGGTCAACCACCTGCTGATCGACCGGGACGCGATCGACCACGCGTTCCTCGCGACGCACTGCGACGGCCTGGAGGCGCTGCGCGCCCACGCGGCCGCGCTGGACTGGGACGCCGTCCTGCGCGCGACGGACCTGACGCGCGCGCAGATCGACGACCTCGCCGACCGGATCGAGGCCTCGGAGCGCACGATCGTCTGCTGGGCGATGGGCCTGACCCAGCACCGCAACTCGGTGGCGACGATCCGCGAGGTCGTCAACACCATGCTGCTGCGCGGGATGATCGGCAGGCCGGGCGCCGGCCTCTGCCCGGTCCGCGGCCACTCCAACGTGCAGGGCGACCGCACCATGGGCATCTGGGAGAAGCCGACCGGCGCGTTCCTGGACCGCATGGAGGCCGCGCTCGGGTTCCCGATGCCGCGCGAGCACGGGGTCGACGTCGTCGAGGCGATCGAGCACATGCGCGACGGCAAGGTGAAGGTCTTGATCGCCATGGGCGGCAACTTCCTGTCGGCGGCTCCCGACACGGCGGCCACCGACGCGGCCCTGCGCGCGTGCGACCTGACCGTCCACGTGGCCACCAAGCCCAACCGCGCCCACCTCACGCCCGGCCGCGAGGCGCTGCTGCTGCCGGCGCTCGGCCGCACCGACCGCGACGTCCGCGCCGGCGTCGAGCAGGTCGTCACGGTCGAGGACTCGATGAGCGTCGTCCACTGCTCCCGCGGGCGCCTCACGCCGCCTTCGGAGCACGTGCGCAGCGAGGTCGCGATCGTCTGCGAGCTCGCCGAGCGGCTGCTGGGCGAGCGCGTCCCGGTCCCCTGGAGCGCCTGGTCCAACGACTATGACCTGATCCGCGACGCGATCGCCGCGGGCATCGCCGGCTTCGAGGACTTCAACGCGCGCCGCGACGACGGGTTCGTCCTCCCGCACCCACCGCGCGACGCCCGGACCTTCCCGACCGCCTCCGGCCGCGCCCGGCTGACGACCAACGTCCTGGAGGTCCTCGACCTCCCCGACGGGCATCTGGTCCTGCAGACCCTGCGCTCCCACGACCAGTACAACACCACCATCTACGGCCTCAACGACCGCTACCGCGGCATCAAGGCCGGCCGCCGCGTCGTGCTCGTCAACGCCGACGACCTCGCCGCGCTCGGCCTCGCCGCCGGCGCGGTCGTCGACCTCGTCGGGCCCGGCGGCCGCCGCGCCGAGCGCTTCTGCGTCACGCCGTACGACACGCCACGCGGCTGCGCGGCGGCCTACTACCCGGAAACGAACGTGCTCGTCCCGCTCGACAGCGTCGCGACCGAGAGCGGGACGCCGACGAGCAAGTCGGTGCTCGTGCGCCTGGAGCCCTCGGCCTGAGCCGAGCCCCGGCCGGCGCTACGCCGCCGGCTCCACCTGGCCGAACTCGATCGGCATCCCGTCCGGGTCCTCCACGTAGAAGCTGTGGGCGACCATGGCGCCGTAGCGCGACGTCACGACGTCGGAGATGATCTTCACGTCGCCGCGCCGCCGGATCTCCTCGTGCTTGCGCCGGGCGTCGGCGACCGCGAAGCACAGGTGCGGGCAGCCGCCCTTGTTGTGCCGGAGCGCCAGGCTCTCCCCCGCGCCGTCGACGTACTGCACGAGCTGCAGGCGGAACCCGTCGAGGTTCAGGTACCAGAACCGGATCCGCAGCCCCTCGTCGTTCATGAGCTTGTCGAAGGACTCGCTGCTGATCTCGCTGAGCCCCTCCTCCTCCATGCCGACGACGTTCACGTAGAAGTCGCGGGCCTTCTCGAGGTCGGCGACCGCGAGGCCCATGTGGTTGAGGCCGGTCCCGACCGCGGGGATCGCGGCCGACTCGTCGGTGGCTGTCATGCGTCGGCTCCCGTCAACGTTGGTGTCGTATCAGACGCGCGAGACGATACCGATCACGTCAACGCCAGCGTTGAAATCCTCGGCGCACGGTCGTAGACTCGTCGTCGCAAACCCCGCGGCAACACGAGGAGACGTGCTGTGTCGAAGGCTGTCCCGGAAGTCGACTTCGCGTCGGCCGAGATCCTGCAGTGCCCGTTCCACGCCTATCGCGAGCTGCGTGACGAGGCTCCGGTCTGGCGGGATCCCTCGAACGGGTCCTTCCAGATCACGCGCTACGAGGACATCCGGGCGATCGTGCTCGATCCCGAGACCTACCCCAACGGCGCCGGCGCCACGAGCCCCGTCGAGATGCTCAAGGGGATCGAGGACCCGACGCCCGAGGTCAAGGCGATGCTCGACCTCGAGCTCGAGATCCAGGACATGTACGAGCGCGACGGGTGGGTGCCGACCACCTCCCTCCTCGGCCGCGACGGCGACGAGCACCGCGGGCTGCGCCGGCTGTTCGACGACTTCCTGAAGCCCGCCAAGATCGCGCAGTGGCGCGACCACGTCCAGGCCGTCGTCGACGAGCGCATCGACGGGTTCATCGACAAGGGCACCTGCGACTGGTCGGTCGAGTTCTCGAGCCTGCTGCCCGGCTACGTGATGGCGCCCATGATCGGCGTCCCCCGCGAGGACATCCCCATGGTCAAGCAGTGGACGGTCGCCTGGATCGAGCGCCTGGGGATGATGCAGGCGCCCGAGGCGCGCCTGGACTCCGTCCGCCAGGAGATCGAGGCCCAGCAGTACTTCCACCGGCTGATCGAGGACGCTCGCGCGCATCCCGACGACGAGCTGCTGATCAGCTACCTCGTGAACTCCGAGGTCCCCGGCTGGGGCCGCAAGCTGACCGAGAACGAGATCATGAGCGAGCTGATGATCGACGTCTTCGTCGGCGGGGCCGAGACCACCACGCACGCGCTGAACTCCGGCATGTGGCTGCTGACCGGCGACCCCGAGGCGCAGCGGCAGCTGGCCGCGGATCCGGCTGGGAACGCCGGCGCGTTCGTCGAGGAGATCCTGCGGCTGGAGTCGCCCACGCAGGGGACCATGCGCACGGTCGCCAAAGACGTCGAGCTCCACGGCGTGCACATCCCGGCGGGCTCGGTGCTGATGCTGCGGATCTCGTCCGCCAACCGGGACGAGCGGCGCTACGACGACCCCGACGACATCAAGCTCGACCGCAAGAACCCGCGTACCCACATGACCTTCACCACCGGCAAGCACCACTGCGTGGGCGCGCCGCTGGCTCGCCAGGAGCTCCAGGTCACGTTCGAGACCGTCGCGCGGCGCATGAAGGACATCACCTTCACGGAGGGCAAGAACGACTTCCTCATGGTCCGCAACTACTTCATGCGCGGCCTCCAGGAGCTCCACATCGACTTCACGGCGCGCTGACGCCAGGGCCCGGCAGCGGGCGGAGCCGCGCGCGTCGCCGTCGTCGCGGTGTGGCAGGCTCCCTCCGTGCCCGACCCCCTGCCGTTCGACCCGATCACCGAGGCCGCCCGCCAGTGGCGCAAGCACTGGGGCGCCGCGCCCGTCCCCTCGATGGTCGCGGTCACGTCGGTCATGCGGGTCGAGCAGATCCTGACCGCTCGGCTCAACGCGCTGCTCAAGCCGTGGGACCTGACGTTCCCGCGGTACGAGACGCTCATGATCCTGTACTACAGCCGCAACGGCTCGCTGCCGCTGGGCAAGATCGGCGCGCGGCTGCAGGTCCACCCCACGTCGATCACCAACACCATCGACGGCCTGCAGAAGCTGGGCTACGCCGAGCGCCTCCGCCACGAGCAGGACCGCCGCAAGTGGTTGGCGGCGATCACCGACCGCGGCCGGACGGTCGCGGAGGAGTCGACCAAGGCCATCAACGACGCGCGCTTCGGGACCTCGCCGCTCAAACGCCGGCAGCTCCAGGACCTGTTCGAGATCCTGCACGACCTCCGCGCCGACGAGGACGCGTTCGAGGCCTGATCAGCGCAGGCTGCGCCCGATCACCACGCGCTGGATCTCGTTGGTGCCCTCGTAGATCTGCGTGAGCTTGGCGTCGCGCATCATGCGCTCGACGGGGTAGTCGGTCACGTAGCCGTAGCCGCCGAGCACCTGCACCGCCTCGACCGTGACCGCCATCGCGGTGTCGGAGCAGAAGAGCTTGGCCATGGCGGAGTACTTGCCCAGGTCGGGCGCGTCGTCGTCAGCCTTGCGCGCGGCGGCGTACAGCAGCTCGCGCGCGGCGGCCGTCCTGGTCTCCATGTCGGCGAGCTTGAACTGGATGCCCTGCAGCCGGTTGATGGGCTGGCCGAACGCGGTGCGCTCCCGCGCGTAGGCCACGGCGTAGTCGGTCGCGCCCTGCGCGAGGCCGAGCGCCTGCGCGGCGATGCCCAGTCGTGAGCGGTCCAGCGTGCGCATCGCGACCTTGAAGCCGTCGCCGACCGACCCGATGACGTTGCCCTCCGGCACGAAGACGTCGTCGAACGTCAGCTGTCCCGTGGGCGAGCCGCGCATCCCCATCTTGTGCTCCAGCTTGGACACCGCGAAGCCGGGGCTGCCGGCCTCGACCAGGAACGCGGTCATGCCGCGCGTCGGCGGCGCGCCCGGATCGGTGACCGCGAAGACGACGTAGGCGCCGGCGACGCCGGCGTTCGTGATCCAGTTCTTGGTGCCGTCGAGCCGCCAACCGCCGTCGACCGCGACGGCCCGCGTCCGCAGCGCGCTCGCGTCCGAGCCCGCGTCGGGCTCCGACAGCGCGAACGCGGCCAGCCACTCGCCGGACGCGTACCGCGGCAGCACGCGGTCCTTGAGCTCGTCGGAGCCGTCGAGCCGGATCGGCAGCGTGCCGAGGTCGTGCACCGCCAGGATCAGCGCGCTCGACGCACAGCCCTTGGCGATCTCCTCGATCGCCACGGCCGTCATGAGCGTCCCGGTGCCGGTGCCGCCGTATGCCTCGTCGAACGGCAGGGCCAGGATGTCGTGCTCGGCGAGCAGCGCCCGGACGTCCTGGGGGAACTCGCCGCTGGCGTCGATGGCGGCGGCGCGCGGCGCGATCCGGCCGACCGCCAGGTCGCGGATCAGCGCGCGGAGGTCGAGCTGCTCGGGCGCCAGCGCGGTCACGCCGGCGCCCCTACGCGCGCGCCCGCATAGTCGTAGAACCCACGACCGCTCTTGCGGCCGTGGTGGCCGGAGACGACCATCCGCTTCAACAGCGGCGGCGGCGCGTACTCGGGCCGCTTGAACTCCTCGTACAGCGAGTCGCAGACCGCGTACAGGACGTCCAGCCCGATGAAGTCGCACAGCGTCAGCGGGCCCATCGGGTGGCCGGCGCCGAGCTTCATCCCGTTGTCGATGTCCTCGCGCGACGCGAAGGCGTCCTCGTACATCCGGACCGCGGCCATGAGGTACGGGACGAGCAGCATGTTGACGATGAACCCGGAGCGGTCCTTGGTCCGGATCGGCGTCTTGCCGATCGCGTCGGCAAACGCGTGCGCCCGCACCACGACGTCGGCGCTCGTGTCGAGCCCGACGACGACCTCGACGAGCTTCATGACCGGCACCGGCGAGAAGAAGTGCAGCCCGAGCACGCGGTCGGGGTTCCGCGTCCACGACGCGATCTGGGCGATCGGGATCGACGACGTGTTGGAGGCCAGCAGCGCGTCGGGCGCCAGCCACCCGTCGATCTCGCGGAACACCTTCCCCTTGACCGTCGGGTCCTCGACGATCGCCTCGATCACGACGTCGCTGCCGTCGACCGCCTTCAGGTCGGTGGTCCACGTGATGCGCTCGAGCAGCGCGCTCGCCGCGCCGGCGTCGAGCTTGCCGCCGGCAACCGCGCGCTCCAACGACCCGTCGACGCGCTCGCGCGACGCGGCCAGCGGCGCCTCCTCGGGCTCGTAGACGACGACCGGGATGCCGGCCCGCGCGGTGGACTCGGCGATGCCCGAGCCCATGAAGCCCGCGCCGACGACGCCGACCTGGGTGAACACGTCCTGCTGCTGCATGGGGGCTCCTTGCGAGGGATCGACGCGGTCGCTGAGGACGCTACCAGGTCCGCGCCCTTCCGATCATCGACCTTCCTACTATCTTCGACCCCGCCCTCAGGTCCGGGTCTTGTCGAAGCCGAACCCCTCCGGCTCCAGGAGCTCGCGGGTCATCCGCGGCTTCTCCCCCGGGCCGTAGTAGCGCCCGTCGTGGGGCCAGACGTAGCCCTCCAGCTCGTCGGTCCCCTTGCCGAGGATCGCGCCGGTCGCGTCGTGGTGGTCAAGCACCGCCGCCAGGCCGTAGCGCTGGATCGGGCAGACCTTCATGCACACCGCGCACCCGTGCGTGGACGCCATCACCGGGAAGCAGCGCTCCGGCTTGATCGCCGCCTTGACGACCCCGCGCTTCTCCTTGCGGCGCAGCGGGATCGCGCCCGGCGGGCAGCGCCGGACGCACAGCTGGCACTCGTCGCAGATCCGCGGGATCCCGTAGTCGACCGGCGTGCCGAGCGCCATCGGCGCGTCGGTCGTGATCAGCGCCAGGCGCGCCCGTGACCCGGCCTCGGGGGTGAGCAGCTGCCCGTTGAGCCCCAACTGCCCGAGGCCCGCCTCGACGCCGTAGTGGATGGCCATGCCCTCCAACGTCGTGCCGTCGTTCGGGCGCGCCGCGTAGCCGAGGTCCTGCAGGAACGCGACGAGCCGCGCGGCCTTGGGCAGCACGTCGCCGTACCCGCGGAACGCCGCGCGCTCGGCCTTGGCGCTCGGCGCCTTCTGCGTCGCGCGCCAGTCCTGCTCCATGACGCAGACGACGATGTTCGCGTCGCCCGGGTCCGGGAACTCCGCGTAGGTGTACTTGACGTCGGCCTTGGCGAAGCCGACCTGGCTGATCCCCAGCCGCCGCGCCTCCGCGCGGATCATCCGCGCCAGCTCGTCGGGCGCGATCTCCCGCCGGCGTCCGGTCGCCGCCGGCCGGTCGCGCACCACGTGGCACTCGCGCGCCCCGCTGATCCGCCGCGGGAACGTCGGCAGCAGGAACGGCCAGGCCCGCCGCAGCGCCCACAGGAACGACGGCAGGTGGACCTTGGTGAAGTCGTGCAGCGGACCCTCGTCGAAGGCCCGCTGCTCGGCCTCGGCGTCGCGCAGCGTCCCCGCGTAGGAGCGCAGGGCCTCCGGCACCGCCGGCGGCGCGGGCTCGTCCCACGGCCGTGGCCGCGCCCAGCCCCCCAGCTGCCGGGGCAGCTTGGGCGCGAAGCGCAGCCACTCGTACTTGCGGGCGCCCATGACGCCGACGGCCAACCGGACCATCACCGGCGCCATCACCGGGTTGAGCCCCTCGATCGCGCGCTCCTTCGACCGGCGCAGGAAGACCGCCGGCCAGGCGTTGCTCCTGCGGCCCTGGGGACGCACCGCGGCCGTCCCCTACAACTTCGACGGGTCGAGGCCGTCGTAGGCCTTGACCAGGTTGACCTGCCGGACCGGCACCAGCTTGCCGCCCTCGACGCGGTTGACGTAGAACGTGAAGTTCTTGATCCGATCCGCGTTCTTCAGCGGACCCGGCTGGCCGAAGTCCGACGTCCCGGCGACCCCGGGCGAGAACACCGTCTTGTTCAGCGCCGCGGTCAGCGTCTCGCTCGTCACCTTGCCGGCCGGGACGGTCTTCGCCGCCTGCGCGAACAGCTGCAGGTCGAGCCAGCCCGACAGGCCGGTGATCGAGGAGTCGGAGGGCTTCGTCAGCCCCGCGCCCTTCATGTCGGCCGCGTACTTCTTCATCATCGCCGGCGCGTCGGCCGCCGGCGTCAACGTCGGCGTGAGCGTCGGCGCGCCGGAGATGACGCCGTCGAGCTGGTCGCCCATCGCCGCGAGGTTCGGGTCCAGGTTGGGCTGGTTGAGCCCGATCTTGATGTCCTTGCCCGAGCCCTTGAGGGCGCGGACGATGCCCGGCAGCGCGTTGCCCGCCGTGTGCAGCTGCACGCAGTCGGCGCCCGACGAGATGACGCGGGCGACCGGCGCGCTCCAGTCCTTGGTCGTCAGCGGCACCCGCACGCGCGCCGGCGTGGCGCCGAAGTACTTGATGGCCTTCTCGGTCATGACGATGTAGGGCATGTAGGCCGGGTCGTCGTAGCCGAGGATCGCGATCTTCTTGCAGCCGTCGCTGGCCAGGCCCGCCGCGACACCGCCCACGTAGGAGAACGGGTCGCCGCCGATCGGGAACGACACCTTGCTGCTCCACTGCACGGGCGCCGACGGGCTGATCTCCAGGCTCGGGATGCCCGTCTGCTCGAGGATCGGGTACAGGCCGCTGGACGCGACCTGGGCGTAGGTGCCGACGAGTGCGACGACCTTGTCGGTCCGCGCCTGCTGCGAGCACTGGGCAGACTTGTTGACGTCCAACCCGTTGTCGCACACCTCGACGTCGATCTTGCTGCCGTTGATCCCGCCGGCGCGGTTGATGCTGGCGACGCCGGCCTTGATCGTGGGGATCACCTCCGGGTAGCCCCAGCTCGGCGAGTTCACCGGCACGCTGACCATGATCTTGATCGGACGCGCTCCGCCGCCCTTCGGCGACGCGTCGTCGCTGCTGCTCCCACATGCCGACGACAACACGACGGCGGCGCCAACCAACACGGCGCACGTGAACTCGCGCATCTGCAGGTCTCCCTCCGAGGACGATGCCGGCTCCCCAGCCGGCGGACACGGAACGACCGTATCCGCACTGGCGACCGCGCGTCAACACCTCTGTAGATTTTTCATGTGCTATGCGCAGAGCGCGCTCACCATCCGGGCTCCGGCGTGCGCGCGTCGAAGACGAGCGCCGGCACCTCGTAGCGCGCCTCCGGCAGCGCGTACAGCGCGTCGAGACCGGGCGCGAACGCGGCGTGCATCGCGTGCAGCGCCGCGCGCTCGCCGGCGTCGGGCTCGAGGCCCGCGGCCGCGAGCAGCACGTCGACGGCACTCGGGGCCGGTTCGGTCGAGGACATGGTCCTGCTCCCTTCTCAGGCGTTGACGGACAGCTCGGAGGCCAGCGGCGGCACCCGCAGGTGCCAGTCGGTGGCGCGCTGGTAGGCGTCGCCAACCCGGACCAGCAGCGCCTCGTCGAAGGGCCGCGCCGCGAGCTGCAGCCCGAGCGGGAGCCCGCCGGCGTTGAAGCCCATCGGCACGACCATCGCGGGGTTGCCGACGGCGTTCCAGTACGTGGTGTGGACCCGCTCGTAGACGCCCATCGCGCCGCCGCTGACGACCTCGTCGTAGGTCGGCGCGGCCTTGCTGGCCGCGGGCGCGACGATCACGTCGACCTCGGCGAACAGCGCGCCGAGCGCCCGCTGCGCCACGCGGCGCACGCGCTGCGCCTGGACGTAGTCGGCGCCGGAGAACAGCGCGCCGCTGGCGATCATCCCGCGCGTGCCGAAGGTGAAGTCGCTCCACCGCGTGCGCAGGTCGTCGCGGTGGTAGGCCAGCGCCTCGCACATCGACGTGACCATCATCGCCGTGAGCGTCTCGGCGTGGTGCGGGAGCACGACCTCGGTCACCGTCGCCCCCAGCGCGGCCAGCTGCGCGACCGCCGCCTCGAAGCGCTCGGCGACCGCCGGGTCGCCGTCCTGGGGGAAGTGGCTGGCGCGCTCGGCGCCGACGCGCACGCCCTCCAGCGTCCCGTCCAGCCACGCGTCGAAGCGCGGGACGGGCTCGTCGCGCGACGACGGGTCGGCGGGCGCGTGCCCGGCGATGACCTGCAGGAACGCCCCGCAGTCACGGGCGCTGCGCGCCAACGGGCCGATATGGTCCAGCGAGAACCCCAGCGGCACGCAGCCCGCGTTCGGGACCCGGCCGAACGTCGGCATCAGGCCGGTGACGCCGCAGAACGCGGCCGGCACGCGGATGCTCCCGCCCGTGTCCGTGCCGACGCCGGCCAGGAACAGGCCGGCCGCGACGCCCGCGCCGGTGCCCGAGCTCGAGCCGCCCGGCCACGTCGCGGGGTTCCACGGGTTGCGCGGCAGCGGGAACGGCTTCGCGGGATCCGGCGCGCCGATCGCGAACTCCATCGTCGTCGTCTTGCCGGTGATCACCGCGCCGGCGCGCTTGAGCCGGGTGACGACCGTCGCGTCCTTGCCCTCGCCCCAGGCCGGGTCGAGCACGAGGCTCTGCGCCGTGGTCGGGCCTTCGGCCATCGCGACGATGTCCTTGACCGCGACCGGGATGCCGTGCAGCGGCCCGCGGTCGACGCCGCCGGCGCGCTCCGCGTCGGCGCGCTCGGCGGCCTCCAGCGCCGTGGCGTCGAAGCGCGCCAGGTAGACGCCGAGCCGCTCGTCGAGCGCGTCGGCGCGCGCCAGCGCCGCGCGGGTGAGCTGGACGCTCGTCGTCCGCCCCTCGCGCAGCGCGGCCGCAGCGTCGGTGAGCGTCAGCGCGCCCCGCTGGTCCGAGTCGATCGTGGAGCTCATGCTCTCAACATATCTGTTGACAGCCGCGACGTGGCGCACTACCGTCGCCTGACTGGCGGCACGGTGCACGCCGCGAGGTCATGGGCGCCCCGGAAGGGACGCGCCCCTCAGTTCGTGTCCACGAAGGAGTGCAGGATGAGGAGATGGCAGTTGCTGGGAGCCCTCGGGCTCGCAGCGATCGCGGTTGCCGGGTGCGGCAGCTCCAACAGCGACGACTCGGGCTCAGCCTCGAGCAGCAGCAGCAGCAAGTTCAGCGGCCCACCGATCAAGTTGATGGTCAGCGCGCCCATCAACGCCCAGGCTTACGGCGCGCCCGAGATCATCGACACCGTCACGGCCGGCATCGACGCCGTCAACCGCAAGGGCGGCATCAAGGGCTCCAAGATCGAGCTCGAGACCTGCGACAACGGCAACGACCCCAACAAGTCCGCGCAGTGCGCGCAGCAGGCGGTCAAGAACAAGGACGTCGCGCTCATCGGCTCGTACTCGCTGATCGGCGGGTCGGGCTTCTACTCGGTCCTCGAGCCGGCCAAGATCCCGACGATCGGCAACGGCCCGTCGGATCCGAAGGACTGGACGAGCCCGATGTCGTTCCCGGTGAGCTACTCGCCGCAGGCCTACGTCGCCGCGCCGCCGGTCGCCATGGCCAAGGCGGGGTGCAAGAAGATCGCCAACTTCGGCTTCGAGGACAAGGCGTACGACCCGTACTTCCAGTTCGCCAAGGCCGGCATCAAGTACGCCAAGGCGCAGTGGGTCGGCGACTCGCGCTTCCCCTCGACGACGACGGACTTCACGCCGGTCGTCGCCAAGGCGATCAAGGACGGCGCCGACTGCGGCTTCACGCTCGGTCCGGACCAGAGCGTCCCCGGCCTCGTCCGCGCGATGCAGACCAGCGGGTCGAAGATGCGGCTCGGCGGCCTCAACCACATCGGCAACAACCTGAGCGGCATGGGCACCAAGCTCGACGGCTCGCCCGTCGCCGAGCCGTCCCCGGATCCGACGCTCGACCCGGCGCCCGACGCGCCCGCGATCATGAAGCAGTACGCCGCCGACATGAAGGCGGACGGCAAGACCGACCCGAAGCTCCAGACGCTCCAGGGCTTCTCGCAGTACCTGTCGGTCCCGCTGTTCGTGCAGGCGGCGAACACGATCCCCGCGGGCAAGGTCACGTCGGCCGCGCTCATCGCGGCGCTCAACAAGACGGACTTCAACCCGACCGGCGTGGCCGGCGAGTCGAACTTCGCCGCGCCCGCGCCGCTGAAGTCGGCGCCGCGCATCCACAACTACACGATGTTCCTCAAGATCGTGAAGGGCGGCAAGAAGGTGCTGCAGGCGGAGCCCAACCAGGTCGACCTGTCGAGCCTGTTCGCGAGCTTCAACTAGCACTTCCCGACGTACGCGGCACGAGCCGGTGGGGCGCGGACGCGCCCCGCCGGCTCTCCGCGTTGGAGGACCAGGAGAACCGTGCCGACCGACGCCTACCCGATCACCGTCCGTCCCGGCGACCTCGTCTGGCTCGCCGACGACCGCCCACCGCTGCGCGTGCTCGCGCCGCCGCGCGTGGTGTCCACCATCTGGGCGCTCGCCAACGTCTGCGTGCTGATCGAGCTGTCGGTCCGCACCACCGACACCGCCGTCCAGCGGACGATCCGCGTCGCCGCGGAGGACCGGCTGCCCGTCGAGCGCCGCGGCTCGGACGGGGTCGACGACGGCGGTCCGCCGGCGCCGCGGGACGGCCTAGAGCGGCGCGCCGGCGCCGTTGCCGGTCGCCCCGGCCCCACCGCCGCCGCCCGCGAGGTACGCGTCCTCGACCTCGTGTAGCCGCCGCCGGACCTCGTCGGTGCTGCCCGACAGCACGACGCGCCCGCGGCTCATCACGTAGGCGCGGTCGGCGACGCTCAGCGCCTTCTCGACGTGCTGCTCGACAAGCAGCACGCCGACGCCGTCCTGGTCGGCCGCGGCGCGCACGGCGCGCAGCAGGCGGTCGACGACCAGCGGCGCGAGGCCGAGCGACAGCTCGTCGGCGAGCAGGACGTTCGGCCGGCGGGCCAGCGCGCGGGCCAGCGTCAGGATCTGCTGCTCGCCGCCCGACAGCAGGCCGGCGGTCCGGCCCAGCAGCGGCTCGAGCTCCGGGAAGAGGGCCAGCGCGCGCGCACGGTCGCAGCGGCCGACGCGCAGGTTGTCGGCCGTCGACATGCGCATGAACACCGACCGCTCCTCGGTCACGAGCGCGAGCCCGTTGCGCGCGCGCCGGTGCAGCGGCAGGCGGCGGGCGCTCCCGCCGAACGCGACGCTGCCCGCCAGCGGCGCCAGCTCGCCCGCGAGCGTGAGCATGGTGGTGGTCTTGCCCGCGCCGTTGGCGCCGAGCAGCGCGACGACCTCGCCGGGCTCGACGCGCAGGTCGAGGCCGGTGACGACCGCCCGCTTGTCGTAGCCGGCCGACAGGCCCTCGGTCGCGATCGCCGAGCTCATGCCAGACCTCCCACCTGCGTCGAGGGCGCGCCCAGATAGGCGGAGATGACGGCCGGGTCCTCGCGGATCTGCGCCACGGTGCCGCTGGCGATCTGGCGCCCGAAGTCGAGGACCGTGACGTGGTCGCAGAGGCTCATGACGAACGCCATGTCGTGCTCGACGACGAGAACGCCGATCCCCCACCGCTTCGCGAGGACGCGGACGAACTCGGCCAGCTCGGCGGACTCGCGCTCGTCGAGGCCCGCGGCCGGCTCGTCGAGCAGCAGGATCTCGGGGTTCGCGGCGACCGCGCGCGCGACGGCGACCAGGCGCCGCCGGCCGTAGGACAGCTCGTCCGGGCGCTTGGCGAGGTCGTCTTCGAGCTGGAACTCGCGCACAGCGGCCTGCGCGGCCACCGGCAGCGGCGCGCGGCCCGGCCGCAGCAGCTCGACGACGTACGAGCGCCAGCCCTGCGGATCGGACGCAGCGCGGAGGTTCTCCAGCACCGAGACGTCGTCGAACAGCTCCAGCGACTGGAACGACCGGCTCACGCCGGCCCGCGCGCGGCGGTGGACCGCCAGCCCGTCGAGCGTCTCGTCGCCCAGGCGCACGTCGCCGTCGGCGGCCGCGAACCCGCTGACCGCGTCGATCACCGACGTCTTGCCCGCGCCGTTGGGCCCGATGAGCCCGACGATCTCGCCGGGCGCGACGGTCACCGAGAAGTCCGACACGGCCGTCACGCCGCCGTAGCGCACGGTCAGCCCGCTCACGTGCAGGCTGCGCCCGTCGGTCCGGCCGGGCGCCTCGCCGCCGGACGCGATCGCCGCCGCGACGTCACCGCCGCCCCTCGCCCCCAGGCCCCGGCGCGCGCGCAGCTGGCGCAGCATCCGCGCGTTGCCGCTCACGATCCCATTGGGGTTGAGCAGGAGGAACACGAGCAGCGACACGCCGCCGATGAGCACGATGTAGCGGTCGATGCTGCCGCCGAAGACCACCTGGATCAGCCAGCTGCCGAAGGCGCCGGCGTAGAAGGTCGCGCCGACGAGCGCGCCGAGCACCCACCCCACCGACCCGACGACGGCGAACGCGACGCCCGTGATCGACGCGATGGGGTTGAACGGCGCGTAGGCCACCGTGTGGTCCTGGAAGCCGATGAGCACGCCGCCCAGCGCCGCGATGAACGCCGCCAGGCCGAAGGCGTACAACTTGGCGTCGAACACGCCGATGCCCAGCGCCGCGGCCGCCCGCTCGTTGGTCCGCACCGCGATCAGCCGCCGGCCGATGACGCCGCGCCGCACGTTGGCGACGAGCAGGCCGCAGCCGGTGAACAGCACGAGCGCCAGGACCGCGTAGCGGCCCGGATGGTCGATCGCGTCGAGGCTCAGGCCGAACAGCGTCGGCGAGCCGACCGGCGTGCCGTCGGCCGTGCCCGCCACCGACGGGTTGTTGAACACCATGGACTGGACCGCGAGGCCGAGGCCCAGCGTGACGACCGCCAGGTTGACGCCGCGCGTGCGCAGCGCCGGCAGGCCGAAGATGACGCCGACCGGCACCGTCGCCAGCGCGCCGGCCAGGACCGCGAACGGGAACGGCAGGCCGACGTTCTTGTCCAACTTGGCCGCGATCAGCGCGCCGGCGCCGGCGACCGCGAACTGCGCGAGCGACAGCTGCCCGGCCTGGCCGGTGAGCACGACGATCGACAGCAGGATGCAGCCGACGCCCAGCGTCGTCGTCGACGCGGCGAGCAGGTCGGTGCCGAACACGGTGAGCATGAGCACCGCCACGACCAGGACGGCCGGGACGAGCACGGCCGGCCGGACGCGGCCCGAGCCGACGTCGGCGAAGCGCTCGCCGATGTACCCGCGGACAGGCAGGCCCTTGCCGCGCAGCACGAGCGCGACCACGATCAGGACGAACGGCAGCGTGTCGGCGGCGCCCTGGACGTCGACCTTGAACGCCACGAGCGACTGGATCACGCCGATGACGACGGCGCCGAGCAGCGTCAGCGGGAACGAGGTGAGCCCGCCGAGCAGCGTCGCGGCGAGCGCCGGGATGACGAGCAGCGGCATCGTCGACACCTGGATGCCGGTCAGCGGCGCGATGAGGATCCCGGCCAGCCCGGCGAGCGCCGAGGCCATCGCCCACGTCGCGCCGGCCAGGACGTCGGGCGACCAGCCCAGCGCGGCCGCGGCGCGCGGCGACTCCGAGACGGCCGACGTGGCGAGGCCGACGGTCGTGAAGCGGTAGCCCAGCGTGAGGATCGCGGTGATGGCGCACGCGATCCCGAGCAGGATCAGGCGGTCCGAGCCGATGTGGACGCTGCCGACTGTGACGAGCCCCTGGCCGAGGATCGGGTCGACGAAGCGCGGCTGGCTGTCCCAGATCAGGACCGCGGCGCCCTGGATGACGAGCAGCACGCCGAGCGTCGCGATCACGCGCGAGAGCGCCGACGCCGTGCGCAGCGGGCGGATCAGCAGGACGTAGGTCGCGACGCCGATGAGCGCCGCTGCCGCGATCGACGCGGCCATCGCCGGCAGGACGGCCCAGCCCGACTTCTGCGTCAGGTCGGCGTAGAAGTAGGCGGCGACGAGGCCGATGGCCGCGTGCGCGAAGTTGAGGATGCCCGACCCGCGGTACAGCGCGACGATGCCGAGCGCGAAGAGGGCGTAGGCGGCGCCGCTGCCCAGCCCGAGCGCCGCGAATTGCAGGTAGCTGGTCATGGCGAGGCTCCCCTTCGGGGCACCGGGCCTCGCGGCCGCGGTGCCCCTTGGGAGGAGGAGGCTGGTGCTACCGCAACCCGGCCTTGGCGAAGATGTCCACCGGGTTGGGCATCTTGGGGTCGATCACGTAGCCGCCATCCTTGGCGACCCAGAAGTAGATCGTCCCGCTGTTGAGGCGCGGGAAGGCCGACGGGCCCTTGCCCGGCGTCCACTTGATGAGGCCGAGCAGGTCCATGTCCGTGGTCGAGTCCAGCGACTGCTTCAGCGAGGCGGCCGTCACGTCGCCCTTGACCTTCTGGGCGGCGATCGCCACGGCGTGGGCGCCGACCCACGCGGCCTGGCTCGACCCCTTGGTGTCGGTGCTCTTGACGCCGGCCTGCTTGGCGGCGTCGAGCTCGTCGCGCCACAGCTTGATGCCCGGGAACTGCGCGGTCGCCGTCTCCGGCGGGAGGCCGGCGGTGGCGAGCAGGCCGCCGCCGTCGGGGCCCAGGCCGCTGAAGACGCCCTCGTCCAGCGACTGCGAGTTCTGGATGTACTGCAGGCTGCCGCCGCCGAGCTGCCGCGCGGACTTGATCGCCGCGACCGTGGCCGCGGTGGTGTCGATGAACGAGATCGCCTTGGCGCCCGAGGACACGAGCTTCTGCACCTGCGGCGTGACGTCCGCGGCGGTCGCCGGGTGGTACACGGCGCTGGTGAACTTGATGCCGGCGATCTTGGCGCCCTGCTTCATCAGGTCCTCCTGCACGTGGGCGGACGGGATGTCGATGAGCATGCCGCCGAAGCTGTCGACGCCGTGGGCCTTGAGCTGCAGGCCGGCGGCGAGCGTCATCTGCGAGATGCCGGCGCTGATCGGGTAGGCGACCGGGCTCTTCCAGTCGGGCTCGGTGCTGGGCAGCGCGCCGACGACCGGGATGCCGGCCTTCTCCAGCGGCGGGTACAGCGACGGGCCCTGCGTCGCCGCGTACGGGATGACCGCCACGACCTTCTGCGAGACGGCCTGACGTGCGCACGCCGCCGTCTTGTTGGGGTCGTTGAAGTTGTTGCAGAACACGGTGGTCAGCGGATGGCCGTTGACGCCGCCGTGCGCGTTGATGTCGTTGAACGCCGCGGTGACGTTCGCCTGGACGCCCGGCGCCGTGCCGACGGGGCTGTCGATCGGCGCCGTCACCATCACCTTGATCGGGGTGCCGGTCGCGGCCTTGGCCGTCTCCCCCACGCCCGACGACTCCGGCGTCAGCTTGGCCGACGAGCTCGCGGGCGCCGCCGCGGCCGTCGTGTCCGCCGCGGCCGACCCGGACGCCGCGGCGCCGGAGCTCGTGCTCGTCGACGACGAGTCGTCCTTCGAGTCTCCGCACCCGGCGACCAGCAGGCCGCCCATCACCACCATCGTTGACGCCAGGGACACCCAGCGTCGACCCGAACCCAACATCACGCACATCCTCCTGTGAGCGGTGAACTCCTCCGAAGCGCGATCGTACCATGCTGTCAACTGATATGTTGACGGAGATATGCAGATCATCCTGGGACCGGGCTCGAGCGACCCCGAGCTGATCGACGCCGACGACTTCAAGGACTTCCGCGTCGTCGCGCACGGAGCGCCCGACGCGCTGTCGCTGGCGGCCTCCACGGCGCAGATCGGCCGCGCTGAAGGGGCTGAGCACGTCTTCGTCACCGTGCCGGCGCTGTGCCGGATGGCCGGCATCCGGGCTGAGCAGAGCGCCTGGCGCGCGGACCTCGAGCGCATGCTCGACGTCGCCCAGCGGCACGGATGGGTCGACGCTCACGGCGCCGTGCGCGCCCACG
>DATDMD010000135.1:0-29304 GCA_036518975.1 Baekduia sp. | reverse complement strand
ACGGCCGGCCGCGCCCGTCCGGGCCGAGGTCGAACGGAAGCGCCTCGGGATCGGTCGCCACCGGGTCGTCGAGGTCGGCGTGCTCGGGCCGCGTCGTCACCCGGCCGCCGGGCGCGCGCACACGGATGACGTACGTGCCGGCCCGCGGGTCGACGTCCTGCCACGCGGTCCAGCCGGCGTAGGCCTTGATCGCGCCGCCCGCGTGCAGCGGAGCGAGCGTGGCGGCCGCGTGGGCGAGGGGCGTGGCGAGCATCGTCGTCGTCGCAACGGTGGGGCCGGCCGCATGGTGACGGGCAGCGTTATGGATCGGACAAGCGTCCAGGTGGCTCAAGCCGCGCTCACGCGCGTGCGGGAAGGTGGTCGATCGGGGCAGGGATGGCTCGCCTCGCACGTCGCATCCTGCCGCCGCTGGCCGCCGTCCTCGCGCTGCTGGTCGCCGCGCCCGGCGCGCTGGCGTGCGCGGGGGACGACGCCGCGCCGTCCGACCCGGCGGCCGCGGCCGCCACGCTGTGCCTGCTCAACCAGCAGCGCGCCGCCCACGGGCTCGGCGCGCTCACGGAGTCGACGGTCCTGGACCGCGCGGCGACTGGCTTCGCGCGGGACATGGTCGAGCGGCGGTTCTTCGACCACGTCTCGCCGGGCGGCGGGACGATGCTCGACCGCCTGAAGTCCGCGGGCTGGGCGCCGGGCGGGAGCTGGAGCGCGGGCGAGAACATCGCCTGGGGCTCGGGCTCGCTGGCGACTCCGGCGTCGATCGTCGACGACTGGATGCACAGCGCCGGTCACCGAGCGAACATCCTCAACGGCTCGTTCGCCGCCATCGGGATCGGCATCGCCGACGGCGCGCCGCAGGCCGGCATCCGCGGCGAGGCCGGGACCTACGTCACCGACTTCACGTCCGGCGGCGCGACCGCGGCGGCCAAGCGCTGCTCGGCCAAGACGCGCACCGGTCAGCGCCGCTGCGCGAAGACCGCCGCTACGCCGCGGTGATCGTGTAGCGGGCCTGGGCCCGCTTGCGCGCCTTGGCGGCCTCGATCTCGCGGTCCTTCGGCGGCGCGGTGGTCACGAGCTCTGAGAGCAGGCGCTCGGTCACCTCGGCCACGGCGTCGAGCGCGCGGTCGAAGGCCTCCGCGTTGGCCTGCGACGGCTTCGTGAACCCGCTGATCTTGCGGACGTACTGCAGCGCGGCGGCGTTCACCTCGTCCTCGTCGGCGGGCGGCGCGAAGTTGTACAGCGTGCGGATGTTGCGGCACATGCCCTCAGGGTAGACGCGGGCCTCAGCGCGCGTCCAGCGCGCCGGCCAGCGTGAGGACGACGCGCTCCTGCGCCGCGTAGGCGTCCTGGAGCGCGGCGGTCTCCTCGTCGCCGAGCGCGTCGGCGGACGGCGGCGGGTGCGCCGAGAGCTCGCCGCGGACGGCCGCGGCCAGCGCGTCGCCGCCGATCGCCTCGGCCAGCTGCTGCAGGACGCCGGCGCGCACGCGCGCGCCGTCGACGAACGCCGCGAGCACGGTGTCGGGCGACAACGGCGCGCGGCCGAAGACCCGCCCGTGCAGGACCGCGGGGTTGGACCGGTGGCCCTCGCGCTGCTCGTCGCGCAGCTCGTCGGCCAGCTCGACGGCCGCGCCGAGGTGCTCGATCGCCTGCGTGATCCCGGTCGCGTCGACCGGCAGCGAGGCGCGCAGCGCCGGCGACACGGCCTCCAGCAGCGCGCGGCGCTCGGCCGCGGTGGAGGCCAGGATCGCCTCGACCTCCTGGACGTGCGTGGGCTCGTCGGCGGACGCCATCGGACGCCACGGTAGTCGCCCAGGCGGCGGCCCGTCAGGAGAACGTCTGCAGCCCGATCGTCGCCAGCAGCGCCAGCGCGTTGGCGTCGGCCGAGCCCGGCGTGGCCGTGTAGACGATCAGCCGCAGGTCGCTGCCGCGGACGATCAGGATGTCGCAGTCCAGCGTGATCGGACCGACCTCCGGATGGTCGATCGTCTTGCGGTCGGAGGTCCGCTGGGCGACCGGCCGCTCCTCCCACAGCGCGGCGAACCGCGGCGACGCCTCCTGGAGGTCGCCGATCAGCGCGCGCAGCGGCGCGTCGTCGGGGTACCGGCCGAGCGCCTCGCGCAGGTCGGCGACGGCCTCGGTCGCCATCCGCGCGTCGTCGCCCGGCGTGCGCACGTACCGCGACGGCGCGCCCGTGAAGTGCCGCCAGGCGATGTTGCTCTCGCGCGGGTCGGCGTCCGGCGGCGGCTCGCCGATCAGCGCGACGCCCAGCGCGTTGGCGGCCACGCGGTTCCAGGCGGCGTCCATGACGACCACCGGGACGTCGGCCAGGCGATCCAGGACGCGCTGGACGCCGGGCGTGATGTGGCGGTCGATGTGGCCCGCCGGCGGCGGCGCCTGCCCCGCGACGCGGTACAGGTGGGCGCGCTCGTCGTCGGTGAGGCGCAGCGCGCGGGCCAGCGGGGCCAGGACCGACGGCGACGGGTTGGCCGCCCGGCCCTGCTCCAGCCGCGCGAGGTAGTCGACCGAGAGCCCGGCGAGCTGCGCGACCTCCTCGCGCCGCAGCCCGGGCGCGCGCCGCCTGCCGCCGGAGGCCAGGCCGACGTCGGCGGGGGAGAGGCGGTCACGCCACGAGCGCAGGCAGGAGGCGAGCTCGTCGTGGTCCATGCAGGACATGGTGACGCACCGCCCGCCGTCGATCGTCGCCCTGCCGGTCCCAGGCAACGGCGTCCTCTTCAACCGCGGCGCCGCGGGGCGCACCATGGAGGCATGACCACGACCCTGATCACCGGAGCCAACAAGGGCCTCGGCCGCGAGACCGCCCGCCGCCTGATCGACGCCGGCCACGACGTCTGGATCGGCGCCCGCGACGCCGAGGCCGGGACGGAGGCCGCCGAGGCGCTCGGCGCGCGCTTCGTCGCGCTCGACGTCACCGACGACGCCAGCGTCGCCGCCGCCGTCCAGACGGTCCGCGACGCCGGCACGGGCCTCGACGTCCTCGTCAACAACGCGGGCATCGTCGGCGCGCGCCGGCCGGTCCTGGAGACCACCGCGCAGGACGTCATGGACGTCTACGCCACGAACGTGTTCGGGGTGATCCGCGTCACGCACGCGTTCCTGCCGTTGTTGGAGGACTCGGAGAACCCCGTCATCGTCAACGTCAGCAGCGGCATGGGCTCGCTGACGCTGACGAGCGACCCGTCGCGGGTCGAGTCGAGCATCGTCGCCCTCGCCTACCCGTCCTCGAAGTCCGCCGTGACGATGCTGACGTCCCAGTACGCCAAGGCGCTGCCCGACATGAAGGTCAACGCCGCCGACCCCGGCTACACCGCGACCGACCTCAACGCCCACCGCGGCCACCAGACGATCACCGAGGGCACCGACGCGATCGTCGCGCTCGCCCAGCTCGGCCCCGACGGCCCGACCGGGACCTTCACCGACCGCAGCGGGACCGTTCCGTGGTGAGGGACGCGGAGCGGTCGCCGCGGGCTGCGGGGGCTACATCCCCGCCGGGTGGCGGGCGACGTAGCCCGAGGTCGAGCGCATGCCGGGGCCCCAGCGGGAGCCCGAGGACGCCCGGACCGAGGTGTCGTAGCGGCGCCCGTCGATGACCATGAAGGCGTGCGACGCGTTGGCGTAGATCGTCACGAAGCGCCCGGGGCCGGGCTTGCCGTAGGACATCAGCTCGCCGGAGTCCAGCGGGGCGTCCAGGCGGCCCATGCCGTGCAGGACGTAGGAGACGCTGCCGGAGCAGTCGTAGCCCGAGGCGTGGAAGCTCCCGTGACCCCCGCCGTAGATGTAGGGCTTGAACTGGATGCGGTTGGCCGCGGCGACCGCGCGGCGCAGCAGCGTCACGTGGAGCGGCACGCGCACCACGCCGCCGCCGCTCAGATGCGCGCGCTTGAGCACGGGATGGCGGCCGCGCACGCCCAGCGCGGTCCAGGTCGACGGCCCGACGATGCCGTCCGCGGTCAGCCCGTGCGCGTGCTGGAAGCTCTTGACGGCCCGCGCGGTGCCGGGTCCGTAGACGCCGTCGGCCGCGACGTCCAGGTGCCGCTGCAGCAGCCGCACCGACGCGCCGCGCCGCTCGACGCGCACGCCGCCGGCGCTCGACGACGTGTGGGCCCGCGAGCTGTGCACGAGCCGCCACGTGACGGTGCCGACGATCCCGTCGACGGTCAGGTGGTGCCGGCGCTGGAAGCGCCGCACGGCCTTGTACGTGCCCGTCCCGAAGATCCCGTCGGCGGGGGACAGGCCGAGGTCGCGCTGGAGAACCTTGACGCGGGCGCCATGGGTCCCGCGCTTCAGGGGCTTGGCGTCGGCGGTGGCGGCCGTGGCGCCGGGGACGACGAACGTCGTGACGGCCAGCGCGGCCAGGAGTCGGCGAGATGTGGGAACAGACATGGTTGAGGCGCCTGCGAGGTGAGCTGTCGGGCTCGCGCCGCACAAGCGGCGCTACGCGGTCGTCCGGACCGTGATTCGCCCCGGCGACCGGGTCGCGGTCGCAGTGGGTCCCCCGTCCGTTCGCAAGCGAACGATTCGGCGCGTCGTCGTTCTACCAGCGGAAATCCCTGCACGCCGCAAGATCTCTTGCAGCCCGCGGTGCGGCAGTCAGACGCCCACGCGCGCCAGCGACCGCACGGCGAGGGCGCCGAGCGCGGCCAGCAGCCCCACGATCGCCAGCAGCGCCGGCCACGTGTCGGCCCACGTGACGTGCGCGACGAACCCCTGGCGCACGCCCTCGAGCACCTGCGTGACGGGGTTGATCGTCGCGATCGTCCGCATCCAGCCCGCCAGCAGGTCCATCGGCGCGTAGGCGGTGGTGAACAGCACGGCCACGAACCCGGCCGTCTGCATCAGCGGCGCGGCCTGCTGGGTCTTGAACTTCAACGCGACGAGGACCGAGTAGAACGCGACCGCCGTCGCCAGCCCCATCACGAGCAGGACGTCGAGCGCCAGCGCGCCGACGCCCGGGAAGTCCACGCCGAGCGCGAACGCCACGATCAGCAGGAACGTCGCCGGCAGCAGCGCCCGCAGCGCGGCGCTGGCGACGAGCCCGATCAGGATCGTCACGCGCGGCGCGGGGCAGACCATCAGCCGGTCGAACCAGCCGCGCTCGATGTCGCGCGCGAGGTTCACCCCGGTCGCCGCGCCCGTGAACGCCGCGCCCTGCAGCAGGCCGACCGGCACGATGAACGTCTTGAAGTCGGTCGCGTCGAAGCCCGGCAGGCGCGCCGCCTCGCCGAACACGCCGCTCAACCCCACCAGGAAGATCGTCGGCGCCAGGACGCCCGGCACCGCCGCGCCCGGCACGCGCGTGAGCTCGTTCAGCGCGCGGCGGACCAGCGCGGCGATGACGGCCAACGAGGCTCTCATGCCTCGCGCAGTCTGCCGCGCAGCGCGACCACCGCGAGCGCCACGAAGGCCAGCACCATGAGCGCCGCGGCGGCCAGGCCCTCGACCACCGGCGTCAACGAGATCGACGACACGATCGGCTCGCGCATGCCGTCGGCCACGTAGCTCAGCGGGTTGTAGTCGGCGACCCAGTCGGCCGGATGCGACAGCAGCGCCCGCGGGAAGAACGCGCTGGAGACGAACAGGACGACGAAGACCAGCGGGAAGATCCCCTGGACCGTGGAGGCGTTGCGCGCCCGCAGCGCGATCAGCACGCCGAGCGCCGCGAACGCCGTCCCGGCCGTCGCCCCGATCAAGACCACCAACAACGCGCCCGGCACGCCGCCGTGCACGGACACGCCGAAGATCACGCCGAGGATCAGGAACCACACGACCTGGGCCGCGGCGATCGCGGTCCCGGCCAGGATCCGTCCGAAGACGATCGCCACGCGCGGGATGGGGGAGGCGACGAGCCGGTCGAAGAACCCGCCCTCGATCTCCAGCGCCGTCCCGATCCCCTGCATCACGCCGCCGAGCAGCAGCGACTGCGTCATCGCGCCGGCCAGCTGGAAGTCCAGGAAGCCGTCGACGTGCGGGAAGCCGGGGAGGTCGGTCGAGCGCTGCAGGCCGCCGGTGTTGATGGCCAGGTAGAGCGTCGGCATGAGCACCAGCGGCGCCAGGAACTGCGGCCGGCGCAGGACGTTGAGGAGCGTCCGCCGGGCCAGCGCGACCGACGGCGACGCCACCCGCGCGACCGCGCTCACGCGGGCGCCACCGCGGCCGGCGGCGCCTGCGCGCCCTCCAGCCGGTGGCCCGTCTTCTCGGCGAAGACGTCGTCGAGCGTGGGGCGGACGAGCTCGATCCCCTGGACCGCGAACCCGGCCTCGTCCAGCGCGCGCACGACCGGCGCGATCGCGGCCGCGCCGTCGACCACGCGCAGCGACACGTGCGCGCCGGGCGCGGTCGCCCACAGCTCGCCGAACGGGGCGACCGCGCGTGCCGCGTCCTCGGCGTCGACGTCGTCGCCGACCAAGGTGATGTCCAAGTGCGGATCGCCGACCTCGGCCTTCAGCGCGGCCGGCGTGCCCTCGGCGACGATCTGCCCGTGGTCGATGATCCCGACGCGGTCGGCCAGCTGGTCGGCCTCTTCGAGGTACTGGGTGGTGAGGAAGACCGTCGTGCCCTCGTCGCGCAGCCGCCGGACCTCGTCCCACAGCGTGGTCCGCGACGTCGGGTCCAGCCCGGTCGTCGGCTCGTCGAGGAACAGGACCTCGGGCGCGTGGATCAGCGCCATCGCGAGGTCCAGCCGGCGCCGCATGCCGCCCGAGTAGGTCCCGACGCGGCGCTCGGCCGCCGTCGACAGCCCGACGCGCTCGATCAGCTCCGCCGCGCGCGCGGCGACCGTCCGGCGCGGGATGCCGTGCAGCGTGGCCTGGAGCTCCATCAGCTCGCGCCCGGTCATGAGCAGGTCGAGTGCCGCCTCCTGGAGCGCGACGCCGATCCGCCGCCGCACCTGCGCGGGCTCGGTCGCCACGTCGAAGCCGGCGATCGACGCGCGCCCGCCGCTGGGCCGCAGCAGCGTCACCAGCATCCGGACCGTCGTGGTCTTGCCGGCGCCGTTGGGGCCGAGGAAGCCGTACACCTCGCCGGGCGCGACGGCGAGGTCGATCCCCGCGACCGCTTTGAAGCCGCCGGCGAACTCCCGCTCGAGGCCGACAACGTCGATCGCTGGGTTGGACACTCGCACGCATCCTACGAGGCGTGGCGGGTAACGATGTAGACGTGGAGCTCGACGACACCCAGCACACCGCCGTGACCGCCCTCCTGGACGCCGCCGAGGACCAGGGGTCGCTGTGCCTGCACGACGTCGCGGCCCTCGTGGCCAGGCTGGACCTCGACGACGAGGCCCAGGGCCAGATCGAGGACGCGGCGCGCAGCCGCGGGGTGGAGCTGACCGACGACTGCGGCCGCGAGCACATCGCGGCCACGCACTACCTCAACGGCGAGCTGGCGACGTCGACCACCGACGCGCTCGGCCTGTTCCTGCGCGAGATCCGCCGCCACCCGCTCCTGACCGCCGACGAGGAGATCGCGCTGGCCAAGCGCATCGAGAACGGCGACGAGGCCGCCAAGGAGCGGATGATCACGTCGAACCTCGCGCTCGTCGTGTCGATCGCCAAGCGATACCCGACCGACGGGATGACGCTGCTCGACCTCATCCAGGAGGGCATCTTCGGGCTGATCCGCGCGGCCGAGAAGTTCGACTGGCGGCGCGGCTTCAAGTTCTCCACCTACGCCACCTATTGGATCCGCCAGGCGATCCAACGGGGGATGGAGAACAAGGAGCGCACGATCCGGATCCCGACCAACGTCCTGCAGCGCGAGCGCAAGGCGGCGCGCGCCGAGAAGGAGCTGGCCGCCGAGCTGGGCCGCAAGCCGACCGACGCCGAGATCGCCGCGCGCTCCGAGATCGACCTCGCCGACATCGAGAAGCTGCGCGACATGGCCCGCACGGTCACGTCGCTGGACCGCCCGGTGGGCGAGGCGGGCGAGGCCGCGTTCGGCGACCTGCTGCCGTCCGACGCGCCCGCGCCGGAGGAGGAGGTCGTCGTCTCGCTGCGCGAGGCCGCGGTGCGTCACGCGCTGGCGTCGCTGCCCGAGCCCGAGCGCGCGGTCGTCCAGCTGCGCTACGGGCTGGACGGCGAGCAGGCCCCGATCGGGATCCAGGAGATCGGCCGCCGCCTGGGCCTGCGCCAGAACGAGGTCCGCAGCCTGGAGCGCCGCGCGCTCGAGCACCTCTCGACGGTGCGCGAGATCGAGGCGCTGAAGGACATCGCGGCCTGAACGTCCAGGCCTCGCGGCGGATGACGGCGCCCGGACCACGTGGGTCCGAGCGCCTCCGCCCGGACAGAGGTCACCGCTGTTTTCTTACATCCCAGGACGAGTGTGAATGCCTGGGCGGCTGCACACTCCCGACCACCGCGGACATGACCGCCGCCCCGAGGGACGGCGCGTTGCCATGGCTGGGCCCACCACGTGGGAAGGCCCTCGGTCGAGTGGGCGACCCGCCGGAACCACACAGCCTAGCGGGGCAGTGCTAGCCTTGCGTTCGTACAGGGCCGAGGAGAAGACCTCGGCAAAGCAGTGCCCGAGTGTCCGCAGTTGTTGCCATCGAAGCATCCACCGCGCAGCACCAGAGCACCAACGTGGAGGTACCAGCAATGGCAACCGGAACCGTGAAGTGGTTCAGCGACGAGAAGGGCTTCGGGTTCATCACGCCCGACGACGGTGGGAAGGACCTCTTCGTCCACCACACGGCGATCAACTCCGACGGCTTCCGCACCCTGCCCGAGGGTGCGAAGGTGTCCTACGAGGCCGAGAGCGGCCCGAAGGGCCCCAACGCCGTCAACGTCTCGCCGATCTAGTCGCCTGACGGACACCCGGGGCGGGACGCGCCGCGTCACGCCCCGGGCAACGTCCCCTTCTTGTAGGACTCGACCTCGAGCTCGGGCGTGCCCGCGTACGCCTCGTCAGGCTCGGTCGTGTAGGCCTTGACCGACGCGCCATGCCGGTCGGCCGCCGCGTCGTAGGGGTACTCGACGTCGGACTCCGCGCCGCCCTCGTGCCGGCCGCCGATCATCACGATCGCGCAGGGCCCGTCGCCCGGGTTGGCGAAGCCGTGGAGCGTCCACGGCGGGCAGTGCAGGACGTCCCACGCCTTGAGCGGGACCTCCTCGCCCTCGACGATCGCGACGCAGGCGCCGGACAGGACCAGGAAGTCCTCCTGGACGCTCTCGGAGTGGTACATCGTGCTGATGTCGCCCGGCTCCAGCACCTGGATGTTGAAGGCGTACTGCGGCCAGCGCGGGCCCTCGCGGTCCTCGAACTTCACGAAGCGGCCCCAGCCGGGCGCCGCCTGCCAGGGCTGCTCGGTCGCGTTGACGACGGTCCACCGCTCGGTCGGCGCGCCGCGGCGCGGCTGCTCGCTGTCGCTCATGCGTGAGAGCATTGCGCTGATGGCGACCGAGCATCGCCCCGACGTCCGGCCGGGCGGCTGGGGCAACCGCGACTTCTACGACGAGGTCCCGCCACCGCGCAGGCTGCTCGAGCGGGGCGTGACGGCGGCGCTCGTCACGGCGTTCGCGTTCGTGGTGATGATGGCGGCCGTCCAGCACGAGAGCCGCGATTGCGCGCTCGCCTGTCGCGACGGCGACGGGATCCTGGCGCGCGAGCCGGGCCACGCCTGGACGTTCTACCAGGAGGCGTGGCAGTGGCAGGCGCAGTGGCTGCTCGGCGTCGGCGCGCTGGGCTTCGCGCTCGTCGCGCTGGCGACCTCGACGCGCTTCGCCTGGCGCCGCTGGACCCTGGCGGCCAACGTCGCGGCGGTCGTCTGCGCGCTGGCCTGGATCGCCTGGCGCGTGCTGGAGCCGGCGATCCCGACCTAGTGTCCTCGACCTGAGCGGGCGGCGCGGCGAGAACCCGTCCTGCGCGCCGCCTAGCATGACCCGCCGCATGCCTTCCTCAGCACCGCCGTACCGCCGCCGCCGACCCAAGGCGCCCCGCGCCCCCGAGGCGCCCGTCGAAGCGCTCCTCGGCGAGACGCTGATCTGGACCGACGGCGCCTGCAGCGGCAACCCCGGCCCGGGCGGCTGGGCGGCGATCGTCGTGGGGCCGGACGGCGCCGAGCCCGTCGAGCTGTCGGGCGGCGACGGCTACACCACCAACAACCGCATGGAGTACACGGCGGCGCTCGCGGGCCTGCGGGCGCTGGCGCCGGGCTCGACGGTCTGCATCGTCACCGACTCGACGCTGCTGCTCGACTCGATGACCAAGTGGATCAACGGCTGGAAGAAGAAGGGCTGGAAGACGGCGGCGGGCCAGCCGGTCAAGAACCAAGACCTGGTCATGGCGCTGGACGAGGAGATCGGCCGCCACGCGGCGGTGCGCTGGCACTGGGTCAAGGGCCACGAGACCGGCGCCGAGCACGCGCACAAGGTCCTCAACGACCGCGCGGACAAGCTGGCGGTCGCCGCGGCCAAGGCGCACGCGGACGCCGACTAGCGGGCGTTACCTCGGAGTTCATCGCGCCGCCGCTCGGCGGCGCGTACGGTCTTGGAAGTGACCCCTTCCGCCGTCCTCTCCCCACCGGCGCCGCCGGCCGGCGTCGGCCCGCTCCTGCGGCGCTGGCGCGACCAGCGGCGCCTCAGCCAGATGGAGCTGGCGCTGGAGGCCGCGGTCTCGACGCGGCACCTCAGCTTCGTCGAGACCGGGCGCTCCAAGCCCAGCCGCGACATGGTCGTCAAGCTCGCCGAGCACCTCGACGTCCCGCTGCGCGAGCGTAACGAGCTGCTGCTCGCCGCCGGCTACGCGCCGGCCTACCCCGAGTCGTCGTTCGAGGACGCCGAGATGACCCAGGTCCGCGACGCGGTCCAGCGGCTGCTCGCCGCCCACGAGCCGTTCCCGGCGATCGCGGTCGACCGGCGCTGGGAGCTGCTCGCCGGCAACGCGGGCGTGCCGCTGCTGACCGCCGGCGTCGCCGCCCACCTGCTCGAGCCGCCGGTCAACGCGCTGCGCCTGAGCCTGCACCCCGACGGCATGGCGCCGCGGACGCTGAACCTGCCCGAGTGGCGCGCCCACATCCTCGGCCGGCTGCGGCGCGAGGTCACCGCGACGCAGGACCCGCAGCTGCGCGCGCTGCTGGCCGAGTTGGAGGACTACCCCGGCGGCGAGGAGGACGAGGGCATCCCCAAGCCGGGCGCGATCGTCGTCCCGCTGCGCCTGGAGCACGAGGCCGGCGCGCTGTCCTTCATGTCGACGATCACGACGTTCGGCACGCCGCTGGACATCACGGTCGCCGAGCTGTCGATCGAGGCGTTCTTCCCGGCCGACGACCACACGGCCGCGGTCCTGCGCGCGGCGCTGGGCTCGGCCGGCTCCTAGCTACGAGTCGAAGCCCAGCCCGAGCCGGTCCAGCGTGCGCAGCCACAGGCCGCGCCGGCCCTCATGGCGGTCGGCGCGCGCCAGCTCGCGCTGGGTCAGCGCGATGACGCCGGTGCGCAGCGGTTCCGGCGGAAACGGCACCGGCTTGCGGCGCACGTACCGCAACCGGGTGGCCTCCGTCCGGCGGCCGTCGAGCAGGTCGAGGCCGACGCGCGCGCCGAAGCGCGTCGCGGCCACGCCGAGGCCGGTGTAGCCGGTCGCGTAGGCGACGCGCCCGCCGTGGGCGGTCCCGAAGAACACGCTGAACCGCGAGCACGTGTCGATCGCGCCGCCCCAGCGGTGCGTGAACGCCAGGCCCTCCAGCTGCGGGAACGTCGTGAAGAAGTGCTGGGACAGCGTCGCGAACGTCGGGTCGTGGTCGTCGTGCTGCGCGCCGACCGGGCCGCCGCGGCGGTAGACCGCGTCGAAGCCGCCGAACAGGATCCGGTCGTCGGCGGTCTGGCGGTAGTAGTGGAACTGGTTGCCGCCGTCGCCGATCCCCTGGCGGTGGCGCCAGCCGATCGCGTCCCGCTGAGCGGCGCTCAGCGGCTGGCTGACCAACACGTAGTCGTAGACCGGCACGACGTAGTGCGACAACCGCTTCAACAACGACGGGTAGGCGCTGGTGGCCAGCAGGACGCGCTGCGCGCGGACCGCGCCGCCCGGCGTGGTGACCGTGACCGCGGCGCGGTCGGCCGCCAGCGCGGTCGCCGGCGTGTGCTCGTGGATCCGGACGCCGGCGCGCAGCGCCGCCGCGCGCAGCCCCGCCGCCAGCCGACCCGGATGGACGAGCCCGGCGCCGCTGCGGTCCCACACGCCGCCGAGGTAGGTGGGGGAGGCGACCTCGGCGTGCATCGCGTCGGCGTCCAGGACGTCGACCTCGTGGCCGTAGCGGCGCAGCAGGTCGGCCTCCTCCTCGGCGCCGGCCACCTCGTGGGGCTCGAGCAGCGCCGCCAGCTCGCCGGTCTCCTCGAACTGGGCGTCGATCCCGTGCGCCACGAGGTCGGCCTTGAGCCCCTCGTAGTTCTCGAACGCCAGGCGCTCCAGCGTCGCCATCTCGTCCGGGAAGCGCGCGAGCCCGTTCCATAGGCCGTGCGTGAGCGAGGCCACCAGGAACCCGCCGTTGCGGCCCGAGGCGCCGCCGCCGACCACGTCGGCCTCCAGCACCACGACATCCCGCGACGGGTCGTCGGCCTTGGCGTGCAGCGCCGCCCACAGGCCGGTGAAGCCGCCGCCGACGATGCACAGGTCGGCGTCCACCGGCCCGCGCAGCGGCGCGTCGGCCGGCCGCTCGGGCAGGTCGTCGAGCCAGAACGACACCGGCTCGGCGTCCGCGTAGGCGGCGCGGTGGGCGGCCGTGGGCGGCGTGGTCGGCCAGGGACGCGGCATGTGGCGCCGGACCGTAGCGTGGCGCCGGACGCGGGAACGGCAAACGCGTGTCCGGCGGGTTGTCCAGCCCGCCGTCCTACGGCGGACCCGATGGTCTCCGTGGTGCCGTCCTGCGAAGATGGCCTCGACCTCGATGGACGCCGACGCCGCACCGAATCCCGCCGAGTCGCTCGCGCTGCCGCGTTTGGACGCGCACCACGGCGGCCGCGACGACGTGCCGCCGATCGGGCCCCAGCCGCCGCCCGCCAACGCGCTGCCGCTGCACGTCGCGCTCTCCGCGCTGGCCGCCCTCGTCGCGACGATCGTCTGGGCCATCACCGGCGGCGGCTACTACTGGCCGGCGTGGGTCTGGCTCGGCGTCGGGGTGCTCGTCGCCGTCCACGCGATCATCCGCTTCGGTCTGAGCGCGCCGGCCAGCTCACGCCACGGGCTGGCGCTGCACATGATGGTCACCGGCCTGATCGGCGGCGTCCTGCTGATCGTCTGGGGCTTCACGACCACCGACGTCCACAACTTCTGGCCGCTGTGGCCGCTGCTGATCCTCGGCGTGGCGGTCGCGGTGCACGCGCTGGTCATCTACGCCGAGCAGCTGCCGGGCAGCCGGCGCGCGGCGCGGCTGGAGGAGCGCGTCGGCGAGCTGACGCGCACGCGCCAGGGCGCGCTCGACGTCCAGGCCGCGGAGCTGCGGCGCATCGAGCGCGACCTCCACGACGGCGCCCAGGCGCGGCTCGTCGCGCTGTCGCTGCTGCTCGGCCGCACCGAGGAGCGCCTGCGCGACCATCCCGAGGAGGCCGAGCTCATCCGCCGCGCGCGCGCCGAGGCGACCGCCGCGATCGGCGAGCTGCGCGACCTCGCGCGCGGGATCGCGCCGCCGGTCCTGGCCGACCGCGGGCTGGCCGCCGCCGTCGAGGCGCTGGGCCGCCGCGCGTCGACGCCGGTGACGGTCGATGCCGCCGAGCTGGAGCAGCGCCCCATCCCCGTGGTGGAGACCGCCGCGTACTTCGTCGTCGCCGAGGCGCTGACCAACGTCGCCAAGCACGCCCGCGGCGCGAACGCCACCGTCAGCCTGACCGAGCAGGACGGCTGGCTCGTCATCGAGGTCGCCGACGACGGCGCGGGCGGCGCGATCGCCGACGGCAGCGGGCTCACCGGCCTGCGCCATCGCGTGGAGGCGCTCGACGGCACGCTGACGGTGACGAGCGTCGAGGGCTCGGGCACCACGATCCACGCGGAGCTCCCGTGCGGGCGGTGATCGTGGAGGACCTCGCGCTGCTGCGCGAGGGCATCGTCGCGCTGCTGCGCGAGCACGACGTCGACGTGGTGGCCCAGGCCGAGGACGCTGAGGGCCTGCTGCGCATCGTCGCCGGCCACAAGCCGGATCTCGCGGTCGTCGACGTGCGCCTGCCGCCGTCGTTCACCGACGAGGGCCTGCGCGCGGCGATCGAGGCGCGCCGCCGCCAGCCGGGCCTCGGCATCCTCGTGCTGTCGCAGTACGTCGAGCCGATCTACACCGCCGAGCTGCTGGAGTCCGGCCAGGGCGGCGTCGGCTACCTGCTCAAGGAGCGCGTCGGCGAGGTCCGTTCGTTCATGGACGCCGTCCAGCGCGTCGCCGCCGGCGGGACCGCGCTGGACCGCGAAGTGGTCTCCGAGCTCGTCCGCGCGCGGACCGGCGGCGGGGGCGACGACGCGCTCACCTCGCTGACGCCGCGCGAGCGCGAGGTCCTGGAGCTGATGGCCGAGGGCCGGACCAACGCGGCGATCGCCCGCCACATGGTCGTCACGCCCGGCGCCGTCGAGAAGCACGTCACCAACATCTTCGGCAAGCTCTCGCTGCCGGCCACCGACGACGACCACCGCCGCGTCCTGGCCGTCCTGACGTTCCTGCGCTCGGCATAGGCGCGACGGCGGCGGGGCGGAGTGCGACCATGGCGGCCATGGACGACGACCACACGACGCTCGAAGCCCAGCTGCTGGCGGCGGTCGAACGGGGCGACGTGCAGGGCGTCGTCGCGCTGATCCGGGCCGGCGCCGACGTCGGCGCCACCGACCCGCGCGGGCGCACCGCGGTGACCGTCGCCGCGTTCTCCGGCCACGCCGAGGTGGTCCACGAGCTGATCGACGCCGGGGCCGACGTCGACCGCCAGGACGACGAGCGCTACAACGCGGTCCTCGCCTGCGGCGTGACCGGCGACGTCGAGGTCCTGCGCTCGGTGCTGCGCGGCCGCCCGGACCTGACGCTCCGCAACAGGTACGGCGGGATCGCGATCATCCCGGCGGCCGAGCGCGGCCACGTCGACCTGGTGCGCGAGCTGCTCGCCACGACCGCCATCGACGTCGACCATGTCAATGACCTTGGCTGGACCGCGCTGCTGGAGGCCGTGATCCTCTCCGACGGCGGCCCGGCCCACGTCGAGATCGTCCGGCTGCTGCTCGATGCAGGCGCGGACCGGACGATCGCCGACCGCGACGGCGTCACGGCGCTGGAGCACGCCCGCCGGCGCGGCTTCGCCGAGATGGTGACCCTGCTCGAAGCGCCGGGCGCCGTGGCATCCTGAACCCATGAGCAACCTCCCCTCGCGCCGTTCGCGGTCCAACCTGTCGCGCAACCAGCGCGAGTCCCGCGCCTTCCGGGCGCTCGTCGTCGGCGGCGGCGCCGCGGCCGTCGCCGTCGTGGCGCTCGTGCTGGCCATCGCCGGCGTCATCGGCTACGGCCTGTTCTTCATCGCCCTGATCGTCGCGGTCGTCGGCGGCCTGCTGTTCCGGCGCACCGTGAACTAGCGCGCGGGCTCGTCGGCGAGCATCCGCTCGGGCAGCGTGAAGCGGAACACGCTGCCGCCGCCCGCGGCGGGCTCGACCCAGATCCGGCCGCCATGGTGCTCGACGATCGTCTGGCACACCGCGAGGCCGAGCCCGCTGCCCTCGACCGCGTCCTCGGCGTGGGCGCGCGCGAAGATGTCGAAGATCCGGCGGCGGTCGCGCTCGGTCACGCCCTGGCCGTTGTCGGCGACCGCGACGGTCCAGGCGCCGTCGTCGCGCTCGGCGTCGATCCGGACGACGGGCGCGGCGTCGCCGCGGTACTTGATGGCGTTGACCAGGAGGTTCTGCAGGACGCGCGACAGCCCGCCGGGATCGCCGAGGACGCTGGGCAGCGGCGCGACCTCCACGGTCGCGCCGGTCGCCTCCAGCTCGGGGCCCAGCGCGGCGACGACGTCGCCCGCGAGCGCGCCGAGGTCGACGGCCTCCGACGCCGGCGGCGTGTGCGCGGTCCGCGCGTACTCCGCCAGGCCGTCGACGAGCCGCTGCGCGTGCGTCGCCGCCGACTCGGCGAGCGCGGCGAGCTGGCGCACGCGGTCGGCGAGCGCCTCGCGGTCCGGCGCCCGGTCGGGCGCGGCGGCCAGCAGCCTCGCCAGGTGGACGAGCGTGATCGCGGGCGTCCGCAGGTCGTGGGCGGCGACCGCGGCGAAGCGCTCCAGCTCGGCGTTGGAGCGCCGCAGCTCGGCCTCGATCCGCTTGGAGCGCGTGATGTCGTGGACCACCGCTGTGACGCCGACGACGCCGCCGTCGCGGTCGCGCAGCGGCGAGGCCGTGAGCCGCACGTCGACCAGCGTGCGGTCCTGGCGCACCCACCGCGTCTCGATCCGCTCGACGCTGCGGCCCGACAGCGTCCGCTGGAACCGCGCGGACTGGTCGGGCATGTCCTCGGCGCGGACCAGCCGCCGGACCGAGTGCCCGAGGATCGCCTCGGCCGACCAGCCGACCAGCCGCTCGGCGCCGCGGTTCCAGTGCGTGATGCGGCCGTCGCGGTCGACGCTCACGATCGCGTCCTCGGTCGACCGGACGATCGCGGCCATGCGCTCTGCCGCGTCCTCGCCGCGGCACATGGCCGTGACGTCGCGGAACGTGACGAGCACGCCGTCGCCCATGGGCACCGCGCGCAGCTCCAGGCGCGCGCCGCCGTGCTCGAGCGCGAGGTCGCACGGCGGCTCGGCGTCGGCGTCGCGCAGCCGCGCCCCGATGACCTCCGCCAGCGCGGCGTCGCCGGCCGCGTTGACGTACACGCAGCGCAGGGGCGCGCCGGGCGCGCCGCCCGCGGTCGCGTAGGCGGCGACGCCGTCCGGGAACTGGTCGAACGCCCGTGCCACGACGGGCGCGCTCGGTCCGAACAGCCGCTCCAGCTCCACCGCCCTGAGCCTCCTTCAGCAGACTCGCGAAGCGCGAGCCTACACCGTGCCATGATGTAGGACATGGCCCGCGCGCTGCTCATCATCGACATCCAGAACGACTACTTCCCAGGTGGCGCGCACCCGCTCGTCGACCCCGAGGCGGCGGCCGCCAAGGCCGGCCGCGTGCTCGGCGCGTTCCGCGCGACGGGCGAGCCCGTGGTCCACCTCCAGCACGTCTGGGACGCGCCCGACGCGTCGTTCATGAAGCCGGGGACGGCGGGCGTCGAGATCCACGACGCGGTCACGCCGGCCGACGGCGAGCCGGTGCTCCAGAAGGCCGAGCCCAACGGCTTCGTCGGAACGGCGCTGGAGGACGAGCTGCGCGGCCGCGGCATCGACGAGCTCGTCGTTGCGGGGATGATGTCGTCGATGTGCGTGGACGCGACGGTGCGGGCCGCGGTCGACCTCGGCTTCACCGCGACCGTCGTGCACGACGCGTGCGCGGCGCCGGACCTGGAGTTCGACGGGCGGGCGATCGACGGCCGGACCGTCCACGGCGCGTTCATGGCCGCGCTGGCCGGCAACTACGCGACGCTCGTCGCGGCCGACGACGTGGCCTGAGGCGCGGCGAACGACGCGCAACCTCCAGGTTGCGCTACGGTCCGGGGCATGCGCCTGCTCGTGCTGGGAGGAAGCTCGTTCGTCGGCCGCGCGGTCGTGGAGGCCGGCGTCGCGCGCGGCTGGTCGGTGACGACGTTCAACCGTGGACGCGGCGCCTGGGCGCACCCGGACGCCGAGCGCCTGGTCGGCGACCGCGAGGACCCCGCCTCGCTGGCCGTCCTGGAGGCGGGCGAGTGGGACGTCGCCGTCGACACCTGGTCCGGCGCGCCCCGCGCCGCGCGCGACGGCGCCGCCGTCCTGCGCGACCGCGTCGGGACCTACACCTACATCTCGAGCTGCTCGGTCTACGCGCCGCCGCCGGTGATGGGGCTCGACGAGTCCGCGGCGACCGTCGCCGCCTCACCCGACGCCGGCTCCGACGCGGAGGACTACGCGGGCCAGAAGCGCGGCGCCGAGCTGGCGATCGCTGAGGCGTTCGGGGACCGCGCGCTGCTGCTGCGACCGGGCTTGATCCTCGGCCCACACGAGGACGTCGGCCGCCTGCCGTGGTGGCTGCTGCGGCTGGCGCGCGGCGGCGAGGTGCTCGCGCCCGGCCCGGCCGACCTGCCGCTCCAGCTGATCGACGCGCGCGACCTTGCGGCGTTCGCGCTCGACTCGGCGGCCGCGAGCCGGAGCGGGGCCTACAACGTGGTCAGCCGCCGCGGCCACGCGACGATGCGCTCGCTCCTGGAGGCCGGGGTGGAGGCGACCGGCGGCCGCGCCACGCTGACCTGGGTGGCGCCGGAGATCCTCGCCGAACAGGGCGTCGAGGCGTGGACCGAGCTGCCGATCTGGCTGCCGCCCGACCACGAGTACGCGGCGCTGCACGGCGCGGACGTCGAGAAGGCGCACGCCGCCGGCCTGCGTCCGCGACCGGCCGAGGACACCGTGCGCGACACGTGGGCGTGGCTGTCGGCGCTCGGCGCGCCGCCGCCGCAGCGCCCCGACATCCCGCCGCACGGGCTGTCCGAGGAGCGCGAGCGCGCGGCGCTGTTCGCGATGCGCACGGCCTCGTCGTAAAGCATCTGACATTAAGTGTCACGCCCGCGGGGCTCGGGTATGCGAGCAGGCATGTCCACCACCTCGCGGCGCGCCGGCTGGCCGGCGTACCGCACGCTCTGGCTGCTGCTCCTGCTCGGCTGGACGGTCAGCGCCGCCGATCGCGCGCTCACCGGGCCGGTCGTGACCTGGATGATCGACAACAAGGTCGGCTTCCTGGCCGACGCCGACAAGCCCTATGCGTTGGCCGGTCTCATCGGAGGGCTCTTCTTCGCGGGGTACATGCTCACGCAGTTCCCGGGCGGCCACCTCGGCGACCGCTACGGGCACCGGACGATCATCGGCGTCAGCCTCGTCTGGGCCGGGATCGCGACGCTGGTGTCCGGCCTGATCAGCGGCCTGGTGGCCTTCATCGCGGTCCGCGTGATCACCGGGCTGGGGGAGGGCGCGTTCTTCTCCAACGACCGCAGCCTCGTCGCGGAGTCGACGCCGGCGCGCCGGCGCAGCCTCGGCATGGGCGTCGTGATCACCGGCCTGGCGCTCGGCATCACGATCGCGACCGTGTTCGCCCCGAACTTCATCGACCTGGGCGCCGACGTGTTCGGCGACGCCGACGACGCCTGGCGGATGCCGTTCCTGCTGTTCGGCGCCGCGACGCTCACCGTCGGCACGGGCATGGTGGTGTACTTCCGCGCGACGGCCGGCCCGCTGCCCTACCTCCGCGCCGCCGCGCACCTCGGCGCCTACGCCATCGTCGGCCTCGTGGCGATCATGGCGGTGTACTTCATCGGCGACGCCGCCGGGCTGTCGGACGTCGTCATCGCCTTCATGGAGGTCGCGCTGGCGCTCGCGCTCGTCGGCTTCGTGTTCATGAACAAGGGCGAGGAGCTGCGGCCCGTCCTGCGCAACCGCGACCTGTGGCTCATCAACCTCGCGTTCATCGCGGTGCTGTGGAACCTGTGGTTCTTCTCGTTCTGGTCGGTGTCGATCGTCGCCGACGCCGCGCACTCGTCGTTCGGCCGCTCGGCCCTGATCGCCGCGTTCAACGCGGGCGCCGGCATCCTCGGCTTCCCGGTCGGCGGCTGGCTGGCCGACCTCGCGGTCCGGCGCGGGCACGGGCGCAAGCCGCTGGTCATCGGGTTCACCGCGGCGCAGCTGGCGCTGACGGTCGCGTTCGGGATCGCGGTCGCCTCGGGCACGCCGAGCGCGTGGCTGCTCGCCGCGCTGCTGTTCGGCGCGAGCACGTTCTTCAACGCGATGCAGCCGATCGCGCAGGCCATGCTGGCCGACATCGCCGAGCCGGCGCTGCACGGCGCGGCGTTCGGCATGAACAACCTGATCGGTGAGATCGGCGCCGTGCTGTCGCCCGCGGTCAGCGGCGCGCTGCGCGACGCAACCGGCTCGTGGAACGCCGCGATCTTCCTGGACGCGGGCCTGATCGCGTGCGCGATCGTCCTGTTCTGCTTCGTGCGCGAGCGCTCCGCGGCGTCGATCCTCGGCGCCGCCGACCCGCACCGCGCCGGGCGCTTCACGAAGGCCGGCGCGGCTCCGCCGGCTGGCGCGCCATCGCCAACCGCGCGAGCGCGGTGATCCCCGCGCGGGAGGACGCCGAGGCGTAGAACCGCTTGGCGTGGGCGAAGATCGCGTCGTCCACGCCGGTCGCCGCGGCCAGCTCGGACCCGGTGAGGCCCGCCCACTCGGCCGGCAGGTCGAGGCGGTTGTCGAACGACGACGCGGCGACCGGCACGGCCTGCAGGCCCCAGCCGTCCGACTTGGGGTACATGACGTAGAGCGCCTCGGGCGCGCCGGCCACGACGGCCTCGCGCCACGGCATGTTGGCGTCCAGCTCGATGATCCGCGGGTCCTCGGCGCGCGCGATCGCCGCCCGGACGAGCTCGCGCGCCCGCTGGAACGCGGCGGCGCCCGCGACCTCGCGCGCCAGGATCCCCTGGGCGAGCGCGACGGCCTCCAGGAAGCGGGCGTCCTCCTGCTCGCGCCCCAGCTCCTCGTCCCACGCCGGGTTGAGCGCGGCGACGACCCCGCTCACGGTCATCGGGCGCACGTCGTCGACCAGGGACTCCGTGATGGTCTGGCCGGTGTCGTTGGCGTCGACGCCCTGCACGAGGCGCTCGTCGACGGACGCCGCGGCCTCCGCGCTGCCGGCGACCCGCTCCCCGACGTGGCGCCAGACGAGCCCGAAGCTCGCGTAGGCGATGCCGTTGGGCCGCTCGCCCGCGCCGCCCTTCTGATGGTGGTCGAAGTCGCCGGTGGCCGGGTCGCTGCGGCCGCCGACGTCGATGCGCGCGTCGGCCTCGTCCTGGACGCGCGGGTCGCGGGTGCGCACCACCACGACCTCGTCGTCGCCGTGCGCGAGCCGCAGCGCCGCGATGGCGAAGACGTCGTCGGCGTGGAAGTTGCCGGGGTGGGTGGCGACCCGCATCAGGCGGCGGGCGCCGGCCGGGACCACTCGGCCTTGTGGACCTTCTTCTTGGCCTGGTAGTCGGCCAGCGCCTCTGGCGAGTCGACGCCGCCGAGCGTCGGATGCCACGGCACGAGGTCGTGGGCAATCGCCACGCCGTAGTGATGGAACAACACCGACCCGATCGACTTGACCTTCATCTCGCCGAACCCGGGCAGCCCCTCCAGGTTGGCGCGCAGCGACGCGGCGTCGGTGGCGTCGGTCCAGACGCGCGCGGCGTCGCCGCCGTAGTTGTCGCGGACGTGGACGGCGAGATCGTGGACGCGCTGGGCCATTGCGCCGGGGTAGCGGTGCACCGCCGGCTTGACGCGGAACAGCGTGTCGAGGTCGGCGTCGGCCAGCGCGGCGGGCGCCAGCGACCCGAGCCGCTCCTGGATGACCAACGGCCCCATGAACGCCTTCTGGACCGTGACCTGCTGGTCGAGCGCGAACCCGACGAGGAGCGCCATCGGATCACTCGCGATGAGCGCGTTGGCCTCGTCGGACTCGGTGAAGTAGAGACGATCGGGCTCCGTCATAGGAGCCCGATCGTAGCTGGGACGGTTCTGCGTGCCGCCCGCCCGCGCCTGACGGTCGCCGGCGCGCTTCACGTGCGGGCGCACGCTGCCGCTGCGCCGGCGACGTCAGCCGCGACCGTGCGGGCCGCAGAACCGCCCCAGGTCCTACGCGGCCGGCGCGAACGCGTTGACGCCGGTCAGCTCCGCGGAGACCTCCCACAGGCGCGCCGCGTCGTCGTGGTCGATCGCGTGGTGGTCGACGCCGCGCTCCTGGCGCTCGTCCTCGGGCAGGTCCGCGGACAGCGGCGCGATGTCGGTGTCCTCGATGTAGACGCCGCCCATGCCGCTCAGCTGCGGCGAGGTCGCGGCCCACGTCGCGCCCGACGCGCCCTGCTCAGGGGTCTTGAAGCCGACGCCCGGCCGCTCGTTGCCGTCCTCGTCGACCCAGCCCGTCGCGACCATCTCCTCGCGCGTCAGGTGGCGCTGCAGCGGCGTCATGATGCCGCCGGGGTGGACGGAGAACGCGCGGACGCCGGCGTCCTGGCCGAGCTGGTCGAGCTGCACGGCGAACAGCGCGTTGGCGGACTTGGCCTGGCCGTAGGCCTGCCACTTGTCATAGGGGTCGCGCTCGAACATCAGGTCGTCGAACCGGACGCCCGACCGCTTGTGGCCGCGGGAGGAGAGGGCGACGACGCGGGCACCGCCGGACGCCTGGGCCAGCGCCGGCCAGAGGAGGTTCGTCAGCGTGTAGTGGCCGAGGTGGTTGGTCGCGAACTGCGACTCCCAGCCCGGCCCGACGCGCGTCTCGGCGTTGGCCATGATCCCGGCGTTGTTGATGAGGATGTCCAGCGGCCGGGCGGAATCCAGGAAGCGCTGCGCGAACGCGCGGACGCTGTCGAGGTCGCCGAGGTCCAGGGTGTCGACGTCGGCCGCGATCCCCTCGGCGGCCAGCGTCTCCTCGGCGTTGGCGGGCCGGCGGGCCGGGACGACGACGGTCGCGCCCGCGCCCGTCAGCGCGCGAACGGTCTCCAGCCCGATGCCGGAGTAGCCGCCCGTGACGATCGCGAGCTTGCCGGTGAGGTCGATGCCCGCCAAGACGTCGGCCGTGGTGCTGTCATGGCCGAAGCCGGAGGGGATGGGCTTCTGGGGAGTGAACGAGGTCATGCGTTCACGGTACGACTTGGAGCGCGCTCGAAGTCAAGCCCCGGCGCGCGTCAGGCACAGAGGCGACGGGCCGCGTGGCAGGCGGGCAGCAGGCCGGTGCCGCTCACCGCGTCCTAGAAGATCGCGTACTCGCGCACGGCGGGCGCGAGGGTCGTCTCGAACAGCAGCGCGTTGAGCCCGTTCTGCAGCTCGCTCGCCAGCCGTCGCACCTCGCGGAACGTCGCCGAGTCCTCGGCGCTGGCGCGCGTCAGCGCGAGCAGCTCGGCGCGGACGTCGCCGTCGGCCGCCATCCCGATCCAGCGGTCGTAGGCGCCAACGCAGCGCACGCCGGCGTCGACCTGCTCGGCGGCCAGGAACGCGTCGGCGAGGCGGTCGGTGGCCGGCAGCGCCAGCTGATCGCAGAGGAAGGCGTGGACGTCGTCGCGCTTGAGCGCCGTGCAGCGCAGGATCGGGATCAGGCCGCCGGCGAAGAGGATCTTGCGCGAGGTCCGCAGCTTGGCGTTGCGCAGGCCCCACTTGGCGTCGTCCTCGCGGTGCTTGCCGGCGAAGTCGACCGCGATCGTGCGCCAGTAGCGGATGACGTCGTTGAGGAAGAAGCGCGGCGGGCGCCGGTCGCGGCGGCTCTCGGCCAGGTAGCGGTCCAGGACCGCCAGCCACGACCGGCGGTGGAGCTCGTCGCCGTGGACGGGCACGGACTCCAGCATCAGGAGCATCCGCCGCGTGAGGTTGCGGTTGTTGTCGTCCTCGAGTCCTATGTGTTGGACGAGGTCCTCGGCCGACGAGGCGACGCCGAACGTCTCCTGCCGGCCGGGGTCGCGCGTCCCGCCGCCGAGCACCTCGCGGACGGCGGCCAGCTCGGCCTCCGCCTCGCCCTCGCGCTCGACCAGCAGCAGCCAGTCGTCGTCGGAGTGCGCGGTCAGCTCGCGCCGGCCCCAGGAGCCGAAGAGGACAACTGACACGTCGGCGCGCGTGTCGTCCAGCCGGGTCGTGGCGCCGCCGGCCAGCGCGCCCTCGTCGAACCGGGCGCGCAGGCGCGCGATCTCGGCCTCGGTCCGCGCACGCGCGGCGACGAGGTTCGGGAAGCCCTCGGCGCTGTGAGCGCCGAGGCGCTCCAGCGCGCTCAGGCCGCCGGCAGCGGGGCTTCGAGGATCCACGGCACGTCCCGGCAACGTCGCAGCACGGGACGGAAGGCTTCCAGATCCTCCTCGCGCAGCGGGACGTGGTGGCCCTCGCCGTCCAGCGAGCTGACGTGGAGGTGGCGCAGGCGCCCGGCGAAGCGGTCGAGCAGCTCGTGCGCGGCGCCCATCGTCGGGTCGACGTCGCGCGCGTGCGCGACGTCCAGGCACAGGCCCGCGTCGGGCAGCTTGGCGAGCAGCGGCGCGAGCTCGTCGGCCGTCCGGCCCGCGGCCTTGCGCGTGTCCATGTTCTCGAGGACCAGGCGCGAGCCGAGGCGGCGCAGCTCGTTCGGGTCGTCGATGACGTCGGGATGCATGACGATCGCGTCCACCGACGCCGGCAGGCGGTTCAGCGAGTCCACCAGCTTGGCCTCGGCCAGCCGGAGGTTCTTCGACGGGCCGTGGACCGAGAGGTAGTGGAACGGCAGCGCCGGCGCGCCGGCGAGGTAGGCCAGCAGGCCCGGCAGCTCGTCCTCCGACAGCGCCGCCAGCTCGGCCGTGAACGGCGACAGCGCCGCGGCCTCGTCGGCCAGCGCGGGCCAGTTCCCACGCTCGGCGACCAGGAAGCCCGTCGACGCGCCGATGGGGTGGTGCGCGAGCAATGGTCCTGCTTCGGTGAGTGGGGCGAGCGGCATCATGCGGGCGAACGAGCCTAGGCCACCCGCCGGACGGCGGTACGCGAAGACCCCGCTCGGACCGGTAGAAGACGCGGCATGGAGACGATGACCTATGGGGTGGACGGCCGCGTCGCCCGGCTGACGCTGAACCGGCCGGAGCGCGGCAACGGCCTGACGCGCGGGCTGATCGACGAGCTGGCGCGGCGCGTCGAGCAGGCCGACCTGGACCCGGGCGTGCACGCGATCCTGCTGAGCGGCAACGGCAAGGGGTTCTGTGGCGGCTACGACCTGGTCGACAGCGCCGAAGGGCTCGGCGACGGCGGCGGCGCCGCGGCGAGCGCCACCGCGGGCTCGCCCCTCGACCCCGCCGTGATGGCCGCCAACCACGACCCGCGCGGGACCTGGGACCCGATGGTCGACTACGGGATGATGTCGCGCAACGTCAAGGCCTTCATGTCGCTCTTCGAGTGCTCCAAGCCCGTCGTCTGCAAGGTGCACGGCTTCTGTGTGGCGGGCGGCACGGACCTCGCGCTGTGCAGCGACCTACTCGTCATCGCCGCCGACGCGAAGATCGGCTACCCGCCCGCGCGTGTATGGGGATCGCCGACGACGTCGCTCTGGGCCGCGCGCCTGGGCCCGCAGCGCGCCAAGCGCCTGCTCTTCACCGGCGACTGCCTGTCCGGCGCCGAGGCGCTGGAGTGGGGCCTGGCGATCGACGCCCCGCCCGCCGCCGAGCTCGACGCGCGCGCCGAGGAGCTGGTGCAGCGCATCGCCCGGATGCCGCTCAACCAGCTGCAGATGATGAAGCTGCTCGTCAACCAGCAGACGGTCGCCCAGGGCCTGCCGGCCACGCAGCTCATCGGGACCGTCTTCGACGGCATCGCGCGCCACACGCGCGAGGGCTACGCGTTCCAGCAGGAGGCCGCGCGCGACGGGTTCCGGGCCGCGGTCGTCGCCCGCGACGAGCCCTACGACGACGCCGGCGGCGCGACCTCGGGCGTCATCCGGTGACGGCCGGGACGACCGCGACCGCTGCCACCGCCGGCGGCCGCGCCGCGAACAGCCGCGGGTCGTTCGTCGTGATGCCGGCGACGCCCGCCGTCACGAGGCGCTCGATGAGCGACTCGGAGTCCGCCGTCCACGCGTAGACCTCGCCGCCCGCGGCGGCCATCCGCGCCACCAGCTCGGAGTCGACGAGCCGGTGGTGGGCCATCAGGCAGTCGAAGCGGCCGGTCTCGATCGCGGTGCACAGCCGCTGGATCAGCCGGCGGTTCCAGCGGTGGCGCCGGCGCGAGAGCCAGCCGCCGACCGAGATCCCGACGCGCGCCGACGGCTCGACGCGGCGCACGCGGTCCAGGCAGCGCGCGAACTGGGAGGAGACCAGGACGCGGTCGATCAGCCCGGCGGCGCGCAGGGCGGTCATCGCCTCGGCCTCGTAGCCGGGGCGCTTGAGGTCAACGTTGAACAGCAGCCCGGCGAAGCGCGCGTCGCTCAGGACCATGAGCGCCTCGGCGAGCGTCAGGCACGGCCGGCGCCGCGCGTCCAGGCCGGAGTGGGCGAGCACCAGGCGGCCGCGGACCTTCAGGACGTCGAACTCGATGACGTCGACCCCGGCGCCCAGCGCGGCGTCGAAGCTCGCCACCGTGTTGCCCGGTGCGAGCTGGCCCGCACCCTTGTGGCCGACGCGCTGCACACCCTTATGATCGGCGCGACGGACCGATGTCTGAGCCGGTCGGTCAGGGAACGACCACGTTGGTGGGGTCCGGCTGGTGCTCGGGCGGCGCCTGGCTGTAGTCCCCGAACGGCCCGTCGCGGCGCTCGACGACCGCGCCGACGCCCTCGCGCGCCGCCGTGTCGATGAACTCCAGGGCCTCCGGCGTGTTGCGCATCAGGCCGTCGAGGATCGGGCCGAGCGTCTGCGTCGAGGCCAGGCCCATGTTCTCGTAGGCGTGGTTGACCACCAGCTTCATCGCGGCCAGCTGGGAGGACGGGATCGCCGCCAGCTCGCCGGCCAGCGCGGCCACGCGGTCCTCCAGCTCGGCGAACGGGACGGCCTCGTTGATCAGCTCGGCGTCGGCGGCCTGGCGGCCGGTGAGCGGGCGTCCGGTCAAGGCGTGGAACTTGGTCCGGGCCAGGCCGAGGCGGTAGATCCACATGCCGCTCAGGTACGCGCCCCACATGCGGCTGTACGGCGTGCCGATCACCGCGTCCTCGGAGGCGATGACGAGGTCGGCGCACAGCGCGAAGTCGCTCCCGCCGCCCACGCACCAGCCATGGACCTGCGCGATCACCGGCTTCGGCGTGCGCCAGATGGACATGAACTTCTGCGTGGGGGAGAGGTCGGGCGCCGTGGCCATGGCGAAGTCCTTGCCCGGATCCCAGCGGCCGTCGGTGAGCATGGCCTCGCCCCAGTGCTCGAACCCGCCGCCGAAGTCGTAGCCGGCGCAGAACGCGCGGCCGGCGCCGCGCAGCACGATGACCTTCACGCTGTGGTCGCGCGTGGCCGCGCCGACCGCCGCCTCGACCTCGTCGGGCATCGGCGGCACGATCGTGTTCAGGCGCTCGGGCCGGTTGAGCGTGATCGTCGCGACGGGGCCGTCGACGGCGTAGAGGATCGTCTCGTAGCTCATGCGCGCATCATCGCTGCGCGCGCGGCGGCCGGCTCACGCCACGGACGTCGGCGTGCCGATCTCCAGCCAGCGGAAGCGGTCGCGCACGTCGGCGGGCGCCGCGGCCAGCGCCGCCTCGACGCCGGCCCGGCCGTCGCGGAAGTGCTTCCAGCCCTCGTAGTGGATCGGGATCGCGACGCGCGGCCGGACCGACCCCATCAACTCGACCGCGTCGCGCCCGGTCATCGTGTAGCGCAGCGGGCCGGAGACCGGGAACTTCACGCCGCCGACGTGGAGGACCGCCACGTCGACGTCCAGCCGGTCGGCCACCGCGCGGACGCCGTCGTACAGGACGGTGTCGCCGCTGATCCACAGCGCGCCGCCGGTCTGGCCCGGCCATTCGAGGGCGAAGCCGATCACGTCGCCGACGATCGGATGCGAGCCCGGCGGACCGTGCCGGCACGGCGTCGCGGTGATCGTCAGCGCCGGCTTGCCGGGCGCCTCCAGCGTCGTGGCCCGCCACGCTTGCAGCCCACGGACGCGGTCCTCGCCCAGCGTCCCGACGAGCCGCGCCCGGCCGGCCACGGTCGTCACGACGACGCCGGCGGACGGCAGCAGCGCGCGCCCCGCGACGTCGAGGTTGTCCTCGTGGTGGTCGTGGGTGACCAGGATCGCGTCGAGCGGCCCGACCGCGTCGGCGGCCAGCGCGGGCCCGGCGAGCTTGACCGACGACGTCCCCCAGCCGAACCTGTAGGTCTCGCCGGGCGCGTCGAACGTCGGATCGGTCAGGATCCGCCAGCCGGCCACCTCGATCAGCAGCGTGGGCCCGCCGACGTGGGTCAGCGTGAGCGGCGGCGCGGGGGTCGACATGCGGCCACCCTACGCCGCCACGCCGCGCGTTTCAGCGGTCCGGCAGCGCCCAGGGGACCTTGTCGGGGTTCAGCCGGTCGTGCGGGTCGAACGCCGCCTTGATCGCGCGCTGGAGGTCGAGCGAGCCGGCCAGCTCCCGTGCCGCGGCCTCGCGCTTGAGGAGGCCGACGCCGTGCTCGCCGGTCACCGTGCCGCCGAGGTCGGCCGCCAGCGCGAGGATCGCGTCGAACGCGGCGCGCGCCCGCGCGACGGCGTCCGGATCGGTGTGGTCGTAGACGATCGTCGGGTGCATGTTGCCGTCGCCGGCGTGGCCGAACGTCCCGATCAGGACTCCTGAGCGCTCCGCGATCCCCTCCACGCCGCGCAGCAGGGCCGGGATCGCCGGCAGCGGGACGGCGACGTCGTCGAGCAGCGTCGCGCCGCGGTGCTCCAGGGCGGTCAGCGCGAGCCGCCGCGTGGCGATCAGCATCCGGCCCTCGGCGTCCTCGTCGGTCGTGACGACGAGGTCGGCGCCGGCCTGCTCGCACAGCCGCGCGAGCGCCGCGATCTCCTCGGCGCCCTCGACGCGGCCGGCGTCGCTGCGCGCGAAGACCATTGCCTCGGCGTCGAGGTCGAGGTCCATCGGCTGCAGCGCCTCGACCGCGGCGATCGTCGTCTTGTCCATCAGCTCGAGCATCGACGGGCGGTGGCGGCGGACGATCGCGGCGATCGCCTCGCCGGCGGCGTCGAGCCGCCCGAAGCTCGCGGCGAGCGTGTGCGCGGCGGGCGGCAGCGGCAGCAGCCGGACGGTCGCCTCGGTCACGATCCCCAGCGTGCCCTCCGACCCGCACAGCAGGCCCGCGAGGTCGTAGCCCGTCACGCCCTTGCGGGTCGCGTGGCCGACGCGCATCACCTCGCCGTCGGCGCGCACGACCTCCAGCGCCAGCAGCGCGTCGCGCGTGACGCCGTACTTCACGCAGCACAGGCCGCCCGCGTTGGTGGCGACGTTGCCGCCGATCGTCGAGAACTCGTAGGACGCCGGGTCCGGGGCGTACAGGAGCCCCTCGGCCGCGGCGGCGTCGCGCAGCGCGAGGTTGACGACCCCGGCCTGGACGGTGGCCGTCAGCGCGCCGGCGTCGACGTCGACGATCCGCGTCATGCGCTCCAGCGCGATCACGAGGCAGCCGTCGATCGCGTTGGCGCCGCCGCTCAGCCCCGAGCCGGCGCCGCGCGGGACGACCGGGACGCCGGCGCGTGCCGCGGCTTTCATGGCGGCCTGGACCTCGGCGGTCGTGGTCGGCCGGGCGACCGCGGCGGGCGTCCCGGCGGCGCCCAGCCC
>DATDMD010000134.1:0-8858 GCA_036518975.1 Baekduia sp. | reverse complement strand
CCGTGGTAGCGACGGGCGCGCTCGCGAGGAGCGCCTCGAGGTCGGGCGCACATGGCTCGTGCGCCACGAGCAGCAGCTCGACGTCCACCGGCAAGCCCGCGGCGGCGAGGGTGGCGAGCTGAACCTCGGCGTCACCGGCGTCCTCGGGCAGGCGGACGACCACGGCGGCCGGCGGCGTGGCGACCGGGGGCGCCGCGGGCGCGGGCGCCGCGTGCCAGTCGGCCGGCGGCGCCGCCACGGCGGCCGCAGGGAGCACAGCACCGTCGGGCCACGCCAGCAGCGCGACGTCGGGGATGTGGTCGGGATCGTGGCCCAGCGTGCCGAGCGCCTCGACGAGCCGGGCGAAGAGCGCAGTGGAGTCGGCGCCATCGGGCACCGGAACCGCCAGCGAGACGCGATCGTCCTCGGCGAAGGCGCCGAGGTATCCGGCCAGGACGTCGCGCAGCGCATCGTCGGCCGACAGGTCGCCGGCGGCGACGAAGAGCCGCGGGGCCGCATCGGCAAGCAGCGTGCGTAGCGCGGCGTGGGCAACCGCGGGCGACAGCGCCGCGTCGAGGCGCTCGCGCCCCCGCGCGGCCACGCGCTCCCACAGCGCGCCGTCGCGGTGCAGGCGCACGACGGCGGCGGCGAAGGCTCGCGGCGCGTCGGCGACGAGGGCGTGCTCGCCGTCGACCAGATCCATGCCCTCGGCACCGATCGTGGTCGTGACGACGGGCAGGCCGCAGGCCAGCGCCTCAGCGATCTTGCCCTTGACGCCGGCGCCGAAGCGCAGCGGCGCGACCGACACCCGGGCAACATCCAGGTACGGGCGCGTCTCGGGCACCCAGCCGGTGACGTCGACGTCGGGGCCGGCCAGCGCCTGCACCTCCGGCGGCGGCGCGGTGCCGACCAGTGAGAGCCGCACACCGGGCAGCGCCGCCCGCACGAGCGGCCACGTCTCGCCGACGAAGTGCACCGCGGCGTCCACGTTGGGCGTGTGGCGGAAGTTGCCGACGAAGACCACGCCGGTGCGCTCGGCATACGACGGCCCGGGCGCCTCAGGCGCATGGATCGTCGCGATGACGTGCACTGGCACGTCCGGAGCAAGCTCCCGCAGCGCCGCGGCATCGTCGGCGCTCACGGCCACCAGCGCGCCGGCGGCGGCGTACACCGTACGCTCGCGCTCCTGCGTGTGGCGCGCGCGCTCGTGGTCCTCGCGCCGCCCGGTGAGCTCCGCCGCGCGCTGCTCGCGCACGCTGTGCACGTCGACGGTGTCGATGACGATCCGGGCCCCCGGCGCGTGGCGGCGCAGCAGCGGGACGTAGGCTTCGGCGATCTCATAGAACGACAGCCACGCAACGTCGGGCCGCACGCGCTCCAGCAGGGCGCCGACATCCAGCGGCGGCGCGTCGACCAGCAGCGCGCGCTGCGCCTCGGGCAGCCGCTCCGGATCGGCGCGATGGACCTCGATCCCGAGCCGCTCCAAGGCCAGCGCCGCGCGCTCGTCGTCGAGACCACGGCGGGCGATCAGCGTGACGCGATGGCCGTCGGCGACCAGCAGCTCGAGGATGCGCACAAGCCGCAGGGAGCCCGCGTCACGGTCGGCCGGCGGCACGTCCGGGTTGACGACGAGGATCGACAGGGGTCGATCGCCGCCGCAGCGCTGCGGAGGGAGGGCCATCCCACGAGGTGGTCGGCACCGCCGCGGGGCGCCTTGAGGCGCCGCGGACTCGGCGAACGCGTCAGCCGTTGAGGAAGGGCTGGGCCTCGAGGGCCTCGCGCAGCGGCCCGGAGGCGTGACGGACGCACGCCGCCCACTTCCCGGTCATCGCGACGGGCTCCCAGCGCGGGTCGGCCTGCAGGAAGTCAAAGAGCCCCAACCGCACGCTGCTGAGCTGGACGTCGTCGAACACGACGGTGCCGCCGTCGCGCAGCCGGCCCGCGGTGTAGTACCAGTCGATGATCGCCATCGGGAACGCGTGGCCGCCGTCGATGAAGGCCAGGTCGAGCTCGGTGGGCTCCAGGCGCGGCAGGACCTCGTCGGTCATGCCGACCTCAAACGTCATCCGGCTCAGGTCGATGTCGCGCTCCTGCGCCCAGGCGCGCAGCACGTCGACCTCGCGCTGGTCATAGACCACGCAGGTGTGCTCGGTGCCCCACAGCGCAAACAGCGCGGTCGAGATGCCCAGGCCGGTCTCCAGCGTGCGCGCCCCGGGCACGGCGTGGCGAGCGAGGAACTCGTAGCAGTCAAGCGCCGTGCCGTACACGCCATCCTGGGCGCCGGCGTGCTCGTGCACGCGCGGCGGATCGGCGACGACGGTGGCGATCGCCCGGCTGCGCGCGCTCGGCTCCTGCATGGCGGCGTGCACGCTCTCGACGGCTCAGGCGGCGAGCGCCACAGCGGGTCGCCAGGCGCGCACGGCGTCGATGACGGCCTCGACCTGGACGCGCTCGAGCTGCGGGCCGATCGGCAGGCTGAGGACCTCGGCGGCGAGCCGCTCGGCGACGGGGAAGGCCCCGGCCCGGTGGCCGAGGTGCGCGTAGGCGTCGCTGAGGTGCGGCGGGATCGGGTAGTGGATCTCGCTGCCCACGCCGGCGGCGGCCAGATGCTCGCGCAGCCCGTCGCGGTCGGCGCTGCGCACGACGTAGAGGTGCTGGACGTCGCCGTCGCGCGCGGCCGCGACCGCAAGCTCCGGAAGGCCCGCGAGCGCCGCGTCGTAGGTGGCGGCGATCGCCTGGCGGCGCGCGTTCCAGGCGTCGAGGTGTGCGAGCTTGACCGAGAGCACGGCGGCCTGCACCGGGTCCAGGCGCGAGTTCATGCCCACGACCTCGTTGTTATAGCGCTCGCGCGCGCCGTAGTTGCGCAGCACGCGGACGCGATCGGCCAGCGCGGCGTCGTCGGTGGTCACGGCGCCGGCGTCGCCGAGCGCGCCGAGGTTCTTGGAGGGGTAGAAGCTGAAGCAGCCGACGTGGCCGAAGGCGCCGGCGCGCACGCCGTCGCGCTGCGCCCCGTGCGCCTGGGCGGCGTCCTCGATCAGCGCGATCGAGCGCGCGTCGCACAGCGCGCGCAGGGCGCGCCCGTCACAGGCCCGCCCGTAGAGGTGCACGCAGAGGACCGCCGCGGTGCGCGGACCGATCGCCGCGGCGACGGCGTCGGGCTCGATCAGTGCGGTCTGCGGGTCGGGCTCGACCGGCACGATCCGGGCGCCGACGGCCGAGACCGCCAGCCACGTCGCGATGTAGGTGTTGGATGCGACGATGACCTCGTCGCCGGGCTCGATGCCCAGGGCGCGCAGCGCGAGGATCAGCGCGTCCAGGCCCGTGGCGCAGCCGACGGCGTGCGCCGTGCCGGTGTGGGCCGAGAAGTCCGTTTCGAACGCCTCGACCTCAGGGCCGAGGATGTAGCGGCCGGAGCGCACGACGCGCAGGACCGCGGCGTCGAGCTCATCGGCCAGCTCGCGGTACGCCGCGCCGAGGTCCAGGTACGGGACGGCGCCGCTCATGCCGCCTGTGGCAGCGCGACCGGCTCGGGCGAGACGCCGGCCCCGCCCGCCCCGGGCGCCGGCGGGTGTGCCATGGGCGCCGCCTCGCCACCGACCTCGCCCAGGAAATCAGTCAGCTCGCGGAAGTAGTCTGCCTCGTCATAGCGATGTGAGGCGAGCACCATGCAGACCGAGCCCGACGAGAAGTTCTCGAGGTTGCGCCACGTCATCGCCGGGACGTAGAGCCCGTAGTGCGAGCGGTTGAGCGTGAACCGCTGCTGGACGAAGCCGTCGTTGAGCACGACGTCGAAGGAGCCGGACATCGCGACGAGCAGCTCCTCGTTCTCGCGATGCGCGTGGCCCCCGCGCGCGGCGCCGCCCGGCACGTCGTAGATGTAATAGACGCGACGGATGTCCCAGTCGAGGTGGTTGCCGCCCTCGATGAACGTCAGGTTGCCCCGAGGATCGTTGACCTTCGGAAAGCCGATGATGCGACAGTCGCTGAGTGCCATGGTGCAAGCCTTGATCGTCGGAGGGACTTCCCGGTCATCGGCGCCTCACGGCCCGGGTTGAGGCGCGCGGTTCGTAGACGCCACAACTGAAGTTCGCCTTCCCAGCGGTCGATAGCCGTGGAGAATGGCGACGTCGACCCTCCACGACGCCGCGTGGACGACCGTCTTCAATCGCCCGGCGTTCCATGCGCTCAACCTCCGCCCCGGCGCGGAGAGCCTCGTCGCCGCGCATGTGCACGACGAGCGCACCGTCGGCAGCCTCGCCGGCGTCCTGGCCGACGGCACCTTCACCTCGGGCGACCGCGCGCCCTTCGGGGGCGTCGACTTCGCCCGCCCGCGCGAGACACCGGCCAACGTCGCGGCGACGCTCGACGCCACGCTGGCCCAGATCGAGGCCGCCGGCGCGCAGACCGTGCGGATCCGCTGCCGGCCCGCGCCCTACGGCGACACCGGATCGCTCGTGGCCTTCGACTTGCTCAACCGCGGCTTTCGCGTCGAGGTCGCCGACCTCGCCCATCTGATCGACCTGGCGGCCACGCCGACGTCGGAGGCCTACCTCGCCGCGCTGAAGTCCCCCGCGCGCCGCGCGCTCAACCACCTCCGCACGCTCGACACCGGCTTCGCGGAGGTCACCGACGAGCCCGGCTGGCGCGACGGCCACGCGCTGCTGAGCGAGAACCGGGCCGCCAAGGACCGCCGGCTGTCGCTCGACGCCGACTACCTCCTGCGGGCCCGCGCGGCGCTGCCGGGCACCGTGCGGATGTTCGCGCTCACGCACGCCGGCGCATCGATCGCCGTCGCGGTCGTCTACGTCGTCGCGCCGGGCTGCTGGTACGTCTACGCCTGGGGCGACGCCCGCCACGAGCTGCCCCGCTCCCCCATGAACCTGCTCGGGCTGCGCACCGTCGAGGCCGCCCTGGCCGACGGCGTGCAGCTGATCGACCTCGGCACCTCCACCGTGCCCACCGGCGCCGGTGGCGCGCTGGCGGCAGACGCAGGCATGACGCAGTTCAAGACCAGCCTCCTCGCCCGTCCTCATCCCCGCCTGGTGCTGACCCGATGACCGACTACTCGGCGATCTACGACCCCGACACCGACTTCGACATCCACTACACGCGGGCGACCGGTGAGCGGATCGCGCGCTGGATGCGACCGGGCGACCGCGTGCTGGAGCTCGGGTGCGCGACCGGGGCGATGACCGTCGCCTTCGCCGGCGAGGGCCGGGAGATCGTCGCCGTCGACCGCGCCGACGACTACCTCGCCACCGCCCGCGACCGCGGGCTGGAGGGCGTGGACTGGCGGCAGGCCGACTTCGCCGAGGCGCTACCGGCCACCGGCGCCCACGACCACGTCGTCCTGGCCAACGTCCTGCACGAGCTCGACGATCCGCAGGCGCTGCTGGCCACCGTGGCCGAGCGCCACCTCGCCGCCGGCGGCGTCCTGCACCTCTCGCTGCAGAACCCGCAGTCGCTGCACCGCCTCGTCGCGCTGGAGATGGGGCTCATCGACGACCTCTCGGCCGTCGCGGCCAACGGCCTGCGGTACGCCACGCGGCGCCTGTACACGACGGCCGAGCTGACCGAGCTCACCGGCCGCGCGGGCCTCGAGCTGATCCACCGCGAGGGCGTGATGCTCAAGCCGCTGCCCAATGACGCGATGGCGGCGCTGGAGCCCGCCGTGCTGGCCGGCTTCGTGGCCGCGGCGCGCCACCTGCCCGACCACGCGGCGATGAACCTGCTGCACCTGCGCCATGCCCGCTGAGCAGACCGTCGTCGGTGGCACGATGGCCGCGTTGGTCGCGGCCGACGCGATCGCGTCCGAGGGCCGGCCGGTGCGCCTGCTGGTGCCCGAGCGCGGGGTCGGCGGCGGCTTTGCCGCGCTGCGCCGCGACGGCCGCACGCTCGAGCTCGGCGTTCGCCTCCTGGAGCTGGACTTCGAGGACACCGAGCCCGTCTGCCCGCCGCTGGACGACTATGTGGCCGGCACGACCACCGCGCGGCCCTGGGCGCGCGTGATCGGCGACTGGGTCCGCGAGCTGGCCGGTGACGGGCTGCGCGAGATCGCCCGCCCCGAGATGGTGCTCGACGGCCGGCGCGCCGACGACGTGCTCTTCACCGTTGACCTGTCGGGGCTCGCCGACATGCTGAGCGCCGCAGAACGCAAGCAGATGCTCAGCGAGGTCTGCGCCGCGCTGGCCGCCTCCGGCGAGGACGCCGGAGTCCTCGCACCGCACGTGTCCGGCCGCTTCGTCGCGATGACGCTCGAGGAGGCCTCGCTGGCCAACCACGGCGCGACGTTTCACCGGCGGATCATCGCCCCGTTGTGCGACAAGGTGATCGCCGGCGGCGCCGCCGCCGTCTCTGCCCCGTTGCGCCGCAAGGTGTGGGCGCCGCTCTTTCATCCGCGCACGCTGGCCCAGGCGCTGAGCGGCGAGCCGATCGCCTTCCGGCCCGCCCGCTCGTTTCACACCATCGCTCCGGATGGCTGCGGCGCGCTGGTCGACGCCCTCCTCGCGCGCCTGCGCGCCCGACCCACGACGACCGTCGAGACCGCGGGCGACCTGCAGGGCATCGGCGCGGCGGCCGGCGAGGAGGTCACGCTGAGCTTCTCTGACCATGCGCCGATCACGGCCCGGCGCCCGATCCTCGCCCTGTCAGCCGACGCCCTCTTCGCCGCCGCCGACGTGCCCTACGCTGTCGAGCGGATCACCACCGCCATCGCGTGGCTCGAGGTCGACGCGCGCGACGCGGCCGACGTGCCGGAGCTCGCGCACGTGCTCGACCCCGACAACCCCGTGCTGCGCGTCTCGCGCGGGGGCGCCGGCGCCCCGGGCCGCGCGCTGCTCACCGTCGAGCTGCGCCACGACGCCGATCCCGAGACACTCGCCGACGCCGCCCGTGCCGGGCTGGTCGCCGCGGGGCTGCTGGCCGACGACGTCGCCGCCGACACGGTCATGGCGGCCCGCCGCCCGACCTTCCCGGTGCCCGACGCCGCCACGCTGACCGCCTTCGCCACCGCCCGCGAGCGCTTCGACGCGCTCGGCCTCGACGTCGAGCTCGCCGGCGGCGGGCTCGACGTGACCGCCGACACCCTCAACGACCAGATCCTCCAGGGCCTCCGCGCCAGCGCAAGGACATCATGAACCACCTCACCGCCCCGGGCCTCGACGAGTACGCCCGCACCTACTACCTGGCCGACGACGTCGCCGACACCGGCATCGAGGACATCCAGCAGGAGCTGAGCATCGACCTCATCGCCGACGCGATCGCCGGCGCCGGGCGCGTGCTGGAGATGGGCTACGGCATGGGCCTCACCACCCGGGCGCTGCGCGAGCGCGGCTTCGCGCTCGACGTGCTCGAGGGCTCGCCGCTGCTGGCGGCCACCGCGCGCGCCGCGCACCCGGGCCTCGCGGTGCACGAGGGGATGTTCGAGCAGTGGACCCCTGAGAAGCCCTACGACGCGGTGCTCGCGCTGCATGTCGCCGAGCACGTCGACGATCCCGTCGCGCTGCTGTCGCGCGTGCGTGACTGGGTCCGGCCCGGCGGCCGCATCGTCGTGGTCGTGCCCAACGCCGAGTCGCTACATCGCCGCCTGGCCGTGCGCATGGGCCTGCAGCCGCAGCTCGACACGCTCTCGCCGCGCGACCACCTCGTCGGCCACCAGCGCGTCTACACGCTCGACGGACTGGCCGACGACGTCCGCGCCGCCGGCTTTGACCCCGCAGGCGAGCTGGGGTGGTTCCTGAAGGTCTTGCCCAACAGCATGATGTTGGACCATCCGCCCGCGCTGCTGGAGGCGCTCTTCACGGTCTCCGAGGAGCTGGAGCCACGGATGCTCGCGAACATCGGCGTCATCGCCGACCGGCCGGCATGAGCGCGTCCGGCGTCTTCGCCGAGCCGGCCAACCGACTGGCGCTCGCCCGCGGCCGGCAGGCGATGGACGGGCAGGCCCGGGTCTTCCGCGCGTTCGCCGACGCCGCGCTGCGCGCCGACGACCCGCACGAGGCCGCCGGGCTCGCGCAGATCGCCTACGCCTACGCCAACCGCCGCCACCCCGGGTTCATGTCCAGCCCGCCGCTGGAGCGGCTGCTCAACGACCTCGGCCGGACGCACGTGCCGGGCGGCGAGGCGCGGCGGGCGGGCAACGGCGACGGCCCCGAGCGCGTGCTGCACGTGACCACGCAGGTCTATGCCACCGGTGGGCACACCCGCGTGATCGAGCGCTGGATGGAGCGCGATGACACGCGCCGCAGCACCCTGCTGCTCCTGCGCCAAGAGGAGCGCCTCCCCGCCTCGCTGCGTCGCGCCTGCGACGCGGTCGGCGCCCCCGTCATCTCCGCCGCCCCGGGCGACCTGCTGGAGCGCGCCTGCGACCTGCGCGCGCTGGCCGTGGCCCACGACGCCGTCGTACTGCACGTCTCCCCCTTCGAGGTCGTGCCCGCGCTGGCGTTCGCCGACCCCGCCGGCCGCCCGCCGACGATCCTCTTCAACCACGCCAGCCAGCACCTGTGGGCCGGGATCGCCGGCATCGACATCGTGGCCTCGCTGTGGGAGCTCGACGCCGCCGACGCGGTCGCCCGTCGCGGCTTTCCGGCGCAGCGCTCGCTCGTCCTGCCGCTGCCGGCCACCCCGCGCGCGCTGCCCGATCGCGCCGCGGCGCGCTCGGCGCTCGGCCTTCCCGCCGAGGCACCCGTGCTGCTCTGCGCGGCCTCGCCCTACAAGCTTGACCCCGTCCTGGAGCCGAGCTTCCACGACACCGTCGCCGCGCTGGTGGCGCGGCTGCCCGACGTCCACGTGCTCGTGGCCGGCCCGACCCCCGACCTCGGCCTCGTCCCCGACCATCCCCGCGCCCACGCGCTCGGCCCCGTGCCGGACATCGGCCCGCT
>DATDMD010000133.1:0-3454 GCA_036518975.1 Baekduia sp. | reverse complement strand
GCTGCCTGTTGTTCTACGTGTTGACCGGCGTCGCGCCGTACCGCCGCGACTCCGACGAGGCGACGCTCTACGCGCACCTCAACGACCCGCCGCCGGACGCGACCGCGCTGTCGCCCGACGTGCCGCCGGCGCTGGCCGACGTGGTCGACCGCGCGCTGGCCAAGGACCCCGACGACCGCTTCCCGAGCGCGGGCGACCTCGGGCGCGCCGCGCTGGCGGCGGTCGGCGACGGGCCGGCGCCGCCGCCCGAGCGCGTGGTCGCCCGCGGCGCCGCGGCGCCGGGCGGCTTCCTGGACGACGAGACCGCGATCCCGGACGCCGGGTCGCGGACGCCGACGGCGCCCACCGCGCTGGCGGGCCGCGGCGGTGGCGCAGGGACGCCGACCCGGCGGCGCGCCGTCCCCGGCTGGGTCGCGCCCGTCGCCTCGCTCGTCGCCGGCGCCGCCGTCGTCCTGGTCGCGGTCCTGCTGATCTCCGGCGGCAAGGACGACAACAACACGGGGGCCGGCGCCGCCGGCGGCACGCCGTCCTCCACCACCCCCGACGCCACCGCCGGGGCCCACGTCGTCAAGACCTACAAGGTGGACCCGCGCCCCAACGCCATCGCCTACGCGCGCGGGCGCGTCTGGGTCGCGTCGTCGCACACGGGCCGGCTCATCGGCATCCCGGCCCGCGGCAACGGCGCCCAGCGCACGATCAAGCTGCCGTGGAAGGGCGGGACGACGAGCGTCGCCGCCGGCTTCGGCTCGCTGTGGGTGACCAACGGGGAGCAGGCGCGCCTGGTCCGGATCAACCCCGCGACCGGCGCGCTGCAGGGCGACCGCGCGCTGGGCTCGGGCGAGGTCGTGGTCGTCGCCGCCGGCGAGGGCGCCGTCTGGGTCGGCCGCCGCGCGATCAAGACCACCGACCCGCCGTCGTCGATCGTCAAGGTCGACCCCAAGGGCGGCAGGACGGCGGAGATCCCGTTCGGCCAGGAGGGCGTGAGCTGGATCACGACCGGCGGCGGCTACGTCTGGGTCCCGAACCGCCGCCGCGCGCGCGTGAGCCGGATCGACCCCGCCACCGGCGCGCGCAAGTCCACCGCGATCGGCAACGGCAAGCACCGCGCGGTGTTCGGCGCCAACGCGATCTGGGTCACGAACTACGACGACGGCACCGTCACGGAGAACAACCGGGCGCTCGACAACGACGCGCCGGTCGCCCTGCCCGTCCGCGGGCCGCTCGGGATCGCCTACGGCGCGCACACCATCTGGGTCGCCGGCCAGCTCGACAACGCGGTCGTGCGGATCGACCCCGCCAAGGGCGAGGTCGTCGGCGACCCGATCGAGGTCGGCCGCTCGCCCTTCGCGGTCGCCGCGCACGGCAGGAGCGCCTGGGTCACGAACCTCGCGTCGGCGAGCGTGACGCGGATCGACCTCGGCTGAGCCTCGCGGCGCGCCCAGCAGGACTACAGGTCGCGCGTCGTCAGCACGCCGCGCTGCAGCGCCTCGGCGACCAGCCGCGAGCGCTTCTGGTTCTGGGGCAGCGCCTCGATCCCGAAGCGCTGGAAGAGCGAGCGCAGGTGGGCCTTAACCGCGTCGACCGACAGGTGCAGCTCGGCCGCGATCTCCTGGTTGGTCGCCGGCGACGGGAACTCGGCCTGCTTGTAGGGGCGCGCGAGCGCGACGAGGACCTGGCGCTGGGTCGCGGGCAGGTCGCCGAGCGTGACGTGCTCCCCCGCGCCGACCGTGTGCTCGGCCGAGTCCTCGGCGTCCGGCCGGCGGTAGCCGAGCGTCGTGCGCCCGATCCTCAGGACGTCGCCGTCGCGCAGCCGCACGCGGCCGGAGATCCGCGTGCCGTTGACGAACGTGCCGTTGCGGCTCAGGCCGTCGTCGACGACCGTCCACTCGCCGGCGATCCGCTCCAGCTCGGCGTGCAGGCGGCTGACCTCGGTGTCCCACGGCAGGCCGACGTCGTTCGACTCCGCGCGGCCGACGCTCAGCCGCTCGCCGTCGAGCCGCAGCAGGCGTTGGCGGCCGTCGCCGTCGCGCAGGACCAGGAACGGCGCGCCGGCGCGCTCGGCGCTCAGGCGCTCCTGGATCTCGGCGGGCGAGGCGACGTGGGCTGCGAGCGGGGACTCGTCGGACACGCCCGTGAGGGTAGAGGCCGATCCGGCACCTAGGTGTGGATCGACCTCACCTGGGGTGGGACAGGTCTAGACCAGGGGTCGCTGGGCGCGGGGCCGCGCAGGCCCGACCATGTCGTCCATGAGCAGCACGGTCCTCCCCTCCCCTTCCAAGCCCTCCCGCTCGCGCGCGCCGCGCCCCGGCACGGCGACCGACGAGGCCCTCGTCGCCGCCACGCGCACCGGCTCCGACGCCGCCTTCACCGCGATCGTCCAGCGCTACGAGCCGCAGCTGATCGCCTACGCCCGTCAGATCCTCGGCGGCCGCCACCACGACGCCGAGGAGTGCGTGCAGGACGCGTTCGTCCGCGCGCTGCGCTCGATGCGCGGCGGCGACGCCGAGATCGCCCTGCGCCCGTGGCTGCACGCGATCGTCCGCAACCGCTGCCTGGACCAGCTGCGCAAGCCCAACCGCACGACCGACCTCGACCCGCACGAGGCCGTCCTCGCCGACCACGGCCCCGGCCCGGTCTCGATGATCGCCCACCGCCAGCGGCTCGACGAGGTCGTCGAGGGCCTGGGCGCGCTGCCCGAGCGCCAGCGCCGCGCGCTCGTCATGCACGAGCTCGAGGACCGCTCGCACTCCACGATCGGCCGCGCGCTGGGCGTGTCGGCCGGCGCGAGCAAGGCGCTGGTCTGCCGCGCGCGCCAGGGCGTGGCCAACGCGGTCGGCGGCCGGAGCGCCGCCTGAGCAGTCGCTGAGCGTTTGGCGGTCGTCGGCAAGCCCTGGCCGGCGCGCCGACTATCGTCCTTCGGCGATGAGCTCCGTGCGCGCCGCCGAGCCGACGGACGGGACGCACGCCCCTCCGCGTGCGCGCCGCCGCCTCGCCGCCTCGCCGTGGACGTGGGTCGCCGGCCTGTACCTGGCGGCGGTCGCGGTCTACGGCGTCCTGGCGCTGCGGTCGCCGCTGCCGATCCTGTTCCCGGACGAGTTCCGCTACGCCCACATCGCGCGCGACGGGCTGGACTGGCGCGGCCAGCACCTCGCGCAGACCGCGCGCCTGTACATCTGGTTCATCAAGCCGGCGTGGGCGGTCTTCTCCTCGACGGTCGACGCGTGGCGCGCGTCCAAGCTGCTCGGGACGCTGGCGCTGTGCACGCAGGTCATCCCGGTCTGGTGGCTGGCGCGCGACCTCGTTGGGCCGCGGCTGGCGCTCGCCCCCGCCGCGCTCACCGTGCTGGGGACGTGGATGCTCAGCAGCGCCGAGACCGCGACCGAGGCGCTCGCGTTCCCGCTCACGACCGCCGCGCTGTGCGTGCTGGCGATGGGCCTGCGGCGGGCGGGCGGCG
>DATDMD010000132.1:0-18288 GCA_036518975.1 Baekduia sp. | reverse complement strand
CTCACCCTCGAACTGCGGGGCCCACCACGGGCCGCCGACGTAGTAGGCGAGCTTGCCGGAGGCGAACTCGGCCGGCGTGTCGGAGCCCTTCAGGCCGCGCGGCGAGACGCCGTCGGCGAACAGGCCGCCGTACCAGGACATGGCCTTCTGCCAACCCGCGTTGGTGATGTCGGGCGTGAGGTTGCCCGCGCCCTTGGCGCCGGCGCCGCCGCCCGCCGACATCGCCAGCGGCTGCAGCTGGTAGTAGGTGTCGTACTGGTCGAGGAGCAGCCCGTCCTTGGCGCCGGCGGCCTGCGCCTTCTTGGCGTCGGCGACGACCTCCTCCCAGGTCTGGCGCTGGGTGGGATCGGCCGACGGGTCCGGGATCCCGGCCTTCTTCAGCAGCTTCTTGTTGTAGTACAGGAGCTGCTCGGAGGTCTGCAGCGGCATGCCGACGAGCTTGCCGTCGACCGTCGAGGCGTCCAGCGACGCCTTGTCGATCTTGCCGTCGAGGTTGCCGAAGGCGGGCGTCAGGTCGGTGAGCCAGCCGCGCGCGTTATAGGCGGCGACGCGCGGCATGTCGACGTCGAAGATGTCGATGTCGGACCCGGAGATGCGGTTGGTCAGGACGTTGTTGAGCTGGTCCTGCGGCACCTCCTGGTAGTCGATCTTGATGTTGGGGTGGGCCTTCTCGAAGGCCGCGAAGACCGGCTTGTAGGCCTTGGCCGGGTAGGCCGCCCCGACGTAGTGCAGGGTGACCGGCGAGGTCGGGTCCTTCAGCTGCGTCTGCTTGGTGAGCTTGGGGGCGTCGCTGGACGACGACGAGGACGAGCTGTCGCCGCACGCCGCGAGGGCGCCGACCGACAGGACGCTCGCGGCCACCACGGCCAGCGAGCGAAGGGACGTATGTGCAGGCCTCATGGGCCGACCTCCGATGTTCAGGGACAGATGGGACAGGCCCGGACGACGACGAGCGCGCATCAGCGGCTCACCGCCATCCGGTCGAGGAAGAGCGAGCGGAAGCGGTCGACGTCGGTGTCGATCGCCACCTGGGCGTTGGGCGGTCCGGCCGGCGGCAGGAGCGCGAGCCCGCGGTCGGCGACGGCGAGCCCGCGGGTCAGGCGACCCTGCAGCTCGACGGCCACCTGCGCGGGCGCCCAGGTCAACAGCGTGGGGTCGATCACCGCGGCGATCGTCAGCGGGTCGTGCAGGAAGCAGGCGTCGGCGTGCTCGGGGCGCTCGGGGAACGCGGCGTGCAGGAAGTCGATCCAGGCGTCGGTGCAGTCCGCGGCCCAGGCGCCGAACGCGTCGCCGCCGGCGCGCATGCGCTCCGCGTCGGCGCGCGTGAGCAGCACGCGCATCGTCTGGTCCAGGCCGACCATCCGGATCGGCGCGCCGGAGTCCAGGACGACCTGCAGGGCCTCGGGGTCGGCGTACGCGTTGAAGTCGGCGACCGTTGTGATGTTCTGCGCGTAGGTCGTCGCCGCGCCCGCCATGAGCACGAGCTCGCGCACGTTCTCGGCGAAGGCCGGCTCCAGCGCGATGGCGAGCGCGAGGTTGGTCATCGGGCCGATCGCGACGACCGTGATCTCCCCGGGGCTGGCGAGGACGCGGTCGACGAGCAGGCGCGCGGCGTCGCCCGATCCGGGCGGGTCGGCCGGGCGGTCGCCGGCGTCGGGCAGGTGGGCGTCGAACAGCGCGCGCAGCGGCGCCAGGTCCTCGACCAGCGGCCGGCCCGCGCCGACGGCGATCGGGACGTGCGTCGCATCGAGGCGGTCGAGCAGCGCCTCGGCGTTGGCGCGGCCGATCTCGACGTCCACGTTGCCGACGACGATCGTCAGGGCCTCCAACACGATCTCGGGCGAGCGCAGCGCGAGCGCGATGGCCAGCCCGTCGTCGATGTCGGCGCCCGGCGCGCCGAGGCCCGGGTCGGTGTCGAGGATGATGCGCGTGGGGCTCACGCGACGACGTCCTCGGAGGCGGAGGCGGAGGCGGACGCGCGGCGCCCCTGGACGACCGCGAGCGTGCGGTCGGCCAGCGCGGAGATCCGGCTGTGGTCGTAGTCGCGGATCGCCGAGCGCAGCGTGTCGTGCAGCGGCGCGGCGAGCGCGTCCGGGACGACCTCGGGGCCGTGCATCGCGCCGAGGACCGAGCCGACGGTCGCCGCCGACGAGTCGGTGTCCCAGCCGAGCGCGACGACGCGCGCGACCGAGAGGGTGAAGTCGCCCTCGCCCCACAGCAGCGTCGCCGCGATGCCGGCGGCGTTGTTGATGGTGTGGACCCAGTCGTAGTGGCCGACGAGGCCGTCGATCTCGGCGACCGCCGCGTCCCAGCCGACGTCGCCGCGGTCGTGGATGGCGAGGACGAGGTCGAGGGCCTCGCGCAGGCGGGTGCGCGGCGGGACGTACGTGGCGGCGGTGGCGAGCGCGGCGCGCAGCGACGGCGCGGTGAACGCGGCGGCCACCAGCGCGGCGGCCCACTGCTCCCCGTAGATGCCGTTGGCGAGGTGCGACAGGCGGGCGTCGGCGAGGGCCAGGTCCGCGGCCGCGGCGGGCTCGCCGGGCGCGGCGTAGCCGAAGGCGTCGGCGCGGATCAGCGCGCCGATCCACTCGCGATAGGGGTTGCGGCGGCGGGCGGCGAGGGCGGGCGCGTCGCCCTCGATGAGGTTGCGGTAGGTCGCGCGCTCGGCCGTGTAGGTCTGGGTGAACGGCAGGCGGTCCAGCCACTCGCGGGCGACGTCCTCGACGGTCAGCGCCGCGCCGTAGGTCTCCAGCAGGTGGAGGCCCAAGACGGTGTAGTCGGTGTCGTCGTCGCGCGGGGCGGCGTCGAAGGCGCCCAGGACCGACTCCGGGGCCGACCAGTGCAGCTCGGTCACGCCGTCGGGCAGCGGGTCGAGCAGCGGGACGTAGCCGGTCTGCGGCCAGGCGCCCGCCGCGCGCAGGTAGCGCTCGATCGTCGCGCGGTCGAGGCTCTCGACCGGCTTGCCCATCACGCAGCCGGCGCAGCGCGCCAGCCACGCGCCGCGCAGCCGCCGCGCGAGCTCCGCGTCCGTGCCGGTCCACGGCGTCCCGGCGTCGGGCGTGCCGACCGCGGCCGCGATCGCCTCCGGCTCGGACGGCTCGTCGTAGGCCCACGCGGGATCGCGCGGCGCCGCGGCGAGCCGGCGCTCGAGGTCGAGCAGGGCCGGGACGTCGCCGGCGGCGACGGCCGCGCGGATCGGGGCTTCGAGGTCGGCGACGAGGAAGCCGCTCGCGTCGAGCTGGCGCCACTCGTCGAGGACGAAGTCGCGGGGGTCGAGAACATCATGCACAGCGGTTCAGGTGCTCCTGGTTCAGGTCGTCTCGCGCACGACGAGCTGGTGGGCGACCAGCACGGTGCGGCGCGCCGTGGGCAGCGCGCCGTCGATGCGGTCGACCAGCAGGCGGCCGGCCGCGTGGCCGATCTCGCGCGAGGGGATGCGGATGGTGCTCAGCGCGGGGCTGACGAGGCTGGCGGCGTCGATGTCGTCGACGCCGAGGACGGCGATCTCGCCGGGCGTGGCCAGGCCGGCCGCCCGGGCGGCGTCGAGCGCGCCGATGGCCCTCAGGTCGTTGGCGGCGAAGACGGCGGTCGGCGTGGAGCGGCCCTTGAGCAGGCGCTCCATCGCGGTGCGCCCGCCCTCGCGGGTGAAGTCGGAGGCGACGACGCGCGACTCGGGCAGGCGCAGGCCGCGGACCTTCATCTGGTCGCGGAAGCCCTCGAAGCGGCCGAGGCCCGGGTGGACGTCGAGCGGGCCCGCGATCGTCGCGATGCGCGTGTGGCCGCGGTCGGCCAGGTGGTCGACGGCGTCGCGGCCGATCTGGCGGTCGTCGGCGGACACGACGTCGACGTGCTCGCCGGCCAGCTGCGGGCCGACCGAGATCATCGCGACGTTCTGGCGGACGGCGGGCGTCAGGTCGGCGTTGGTGAGGCCGAAGGAGGAGAGGACGATGCCGTCGACGCGGCGCTCGAGCGCCTCGATCAGGAACGCGCGCTCCTGCTGGGCGCTGTTGCCCGTGTCGGCGAGCAGCACGAGCAGGCCGGCGGCGCGCACCGCCTCCTGGAGCCCGCGTGCGAGCTCCGGGTAGAAGGGGTTGGTCACGTCGGGGACCATCAGCGCGAGTGTGTGCGAGCGGGCCGAGGTCAGGCCCCGCGCCAGGGCGCTCGGGCGGAAGCCCAGCTCCTCGATCACGCGCCGCACCTTGGCCTGCGTGGCCGCGGCCACCGGCCGCTTGCCGCTGAGCACGTGCGAGACGGTCGTCTTGCTCACGTGGGCCGCGGCGGCGACGTCTTCGATCGTCGGCAGCGGCAATCCGACGGGCAAACCGGTTTGCGTCTTAGGAGAATCTTCGGGTGTGGTGGTCACAGGAAGGGACAGACGAGGCAGTCGGGACAACGGGTGTTGCGACGGCGCTAGGGACCCGGCCGCCACAAACCGGTTTGGATCCGACCAGGTTCTGAACGCCTTGTCAAGGGCGAACGGGATCGCTTGCGCGATCCTCAGCGCTCAGAGATCGCGCGGCGAGCGCGCCGGCGCGGGCCCGCCCTGCTCGGCCAGGCGCTCGAGAAGCGCGACGGTGAAGCGCACGTGGTCGAGGTAGTCCTCGATCGCGCCGTGCTCGTCGGGCCCGTGCATGTTGCCGTCCGGGCGCAGCGTGCCGGCCGGGGAGATCACGGGCGCGCCGAGGTGGTCGAGGACCATCCGGCCCGGGCCCGCGCCGATCAGCACCGGGTAGACGACGGGCTCGCCGAAGACGTCGCGGGCGGCGTCGATCGTCGCGCGCGCGAACGGCGTGTCCAGCGGCGACGCGGCCGGCCAGATCATCCGACCCGTGGTGACCTCGACCTCGCCGAAGCCGTGATTGGTGAGGTGAACGCGCAGCGCGTCCGCCAGGCGCTCGGGGTCCTGGTCGGGCACGAGGCTGAAGCGCAGCGTGATGCTCGCCTCGGCGGGCACGGCGCCGACGCCGCTCTCGCCGACGAGCATGCGCGAGATCGACAGCGACGGCTCGAACACCAGCCGGCGCCGCAGCTCGGCGTCGTCGCCCTCCACGTAGGGCCGCACGCCGTCGACCGTCACCGCCGCCGTCGGCAGCGGGATCCGCGCGGCGGCCTCCAGCTGCTCGGGCGTCGGCGCCGCCACGTCCGCGTGGTAGCCCTCAACGATGATGGTCCCCTGTTGGTCGACCAGCGACGCGGTCGCGCGCATCAGCTCCAGCGGCGCGGACCGCAGGATCGAGGCGAACGCGGTGTGCTGGTCGGCGCGCAGGAGCCGCAGGCGCAGGTGGACCTCGAGGTTGCCGCGGCAGCCGAAGCCGATCCCCGGCCGGCCCTCCTCGTCGCGCAGGAAGCTCTCCCACAGGCACGCGTCGGCCCGCAGCCAGTCGGCGTTCGCGGCCAGCGCCTCGGCCAGGCCGGGGCTGCCGATCTCCTCGGCCGGGTCGGCGAGGAACAGGATCGAGAACGGCGGCGGGCCGTCGTGCGTCGACCGCCACGCCTCCAGCGCCTGCAGGCGCGCGGTCACGTCGGCCTTGTCGTCGCACGCGCCCCGCGCGTACATCCTGCCGTCGCGGATCTCGGCGCCGAACGGCGGCGTGGTCCAGGCGGCCTCGTCGCCGGCCGGCTGCACGTCGTAGTGCGTGTACATCAACAACCGGCCGGGGCCCGTCCCGACCAGCTCGCCGGCCAGCAGCGGGCCCTGGCCGGGGATGTCGATGCGGCGGACCGTGTCGAACAGCGGCGCCATGCGCGCCTCGATCCAGTCCGCGCACTCGGCGATCGCGGCGTGCGCGCCCGACACCGACGGGATGCGGCAGCAGGCCTGCCAGTCGGCGATCAGCCGCTCGCGCTCGCGCAGGACGTAGTCGTCGGCGACCGCGCTCACGCCGGGACCCCGCGCTCGATCGGGGCCGGAGCCAGGTCATAGGGGTAGTCGGTCAGCAGCTCGCCGCCGTCGGCGGTGACGAGGACCAGGTCCTCGAGCCGGACGCCGCCGAAGCCCTGCCGGTAGCAGCCCGGCTCGACCGCGATCACGTCGCCGGCGACCAGCACGTCGTCGTTCTGGTCCAGGTGCGGCGCCTCGTGGATCTCCAGGCCGACGCCGTGCCCGAGGCTGTGGAAGAAGCCCTCGTTGAGCACCTGGCCGGGCTGCTTGGACAGGCGCGTCGGCTGGCCGGCGTCCTCGAAGGGCTCGCACGAGATGCGGTGCAGCTCGCGGACCGGCAGGCCCGGCCGGATCGCGGCCAGCACCCGCTGCAGCGAGTCGTCGACCAGGCGGTGGTAGAGCCGCAGCTCGTCGTCGGGCTCGCCGACCACGAACGTCCGGGTGATGTCCGTGTAGCAGGCCGACTCCGGGTCGCGCGGGCACAGGTCGACGGTGACCGGCTCGCCCTCGCGCACCTGACCCGAGCCCGAGTGATGGCCGACGCAGGTCTGCGGACCGTGCGCGACGATGACGTCGTCGCCGCCACAGCCGTTGCGCAGGAACGCCAGCGCGACGCCCTCCTTCAGCCGCTCGCACGTCAGCGGTGCGCCGTCGAGGAGCAGGCCGCCGTCGGCATCCACCGACGCGTCGTGCAGCATCCGCCCGACGGCGGCCACCGCGGCCTCCGCGGCGGTCTGCGCGCGCCGGATGCCGGCGAGCTGGTCAGGGCTCTTGACCCGTCGCCGCGCGCCGAACAGCGCCGCGTCGACGTCCAGCTCCACGCCGCCGGCGCGCAGGTGGTCGGCGAGCCCGAGCGGGAACGCGGGCGGGACGGTCGCGCGCGTCACCCCGAGCCGGCGACAGGCGCGCAGGGCGATCTCCACCGCGGCCGCGTCGCCCGACAGGCCGCTCGCGACGAGCTCGTCGAGGCCGAACTCCTCCAGCGGGAGCGCCTGCATGCCGTCGACCTCCGACATCCGCGCGACCTCCAGCGAGCGCAGCACGGTGAACCTCCCGCCGTCGTGCTCGAGGTAGAGGAACGGGTCGTGCACGGTGTGCGGGACCTCGTTGCGCATCTCGGCCGACCGCGTCGTGTCGGCGTACATCAGGACGGTCGCTGCTTCAGGGCTCATGATCCGGACTCCGCAAAATAGTGCACGATGCGTCCACAATACTGGACCCTCCGCTATCGTCCGCCGGTATGGAGACCCTGAGAAGCGGCAGCCCCTTCGAGGAGCTCGCGTCCTACTCCCGCGCGACCCGGATCGGCGACGTCGTCGCGGTCTCCGGGACCGCCGCGACCGACGAGAGCGGTGCCTGCGTGCCCGCCGGCGACGTGGCCGAGCAGACGCGCGAGGCCCTGCGCCGCGCGCTCGCCGCGGCCGCCGAGCTGGGCGCCGCGCGCGAGGACGTGCTCCGCACGCGCGTGTACCTGCTGGTCGGCGCCGACTGGCGCGCCGCCGTCGAGGCCCACGGCGAGGCGTTCGCCGGCGTCAACCCGGCCAACACCACGCTGCACGTCGCCGAGCTGATCCCGAAGGACTGCCTGGTCGAGGTCGAGCTCGACGCGATCGCGTCAGGCCCGGTGGCGGCGGCATGACCATCACCTACGACGTCGACGCCGTCCGCGCCCGCTTCGCCGCGCTGAACGGGCCGACCACGTTCCTCGACACGCCCGGCGGCAGCCAGGTCCCGGACAGCGTCCGCGCCGCGGTCGCCGACGCCCTGCTCCACGCCGCCGCGAACCTCGGGGGCTCGTTCACGACCAGCCGGCGCGTCGCGACGATCGTCGAGGAGGCCCACGCCGCGGCCGGCCGCTTCCTGGGCTGCGCGCCGGAGGAGACGATCTTCGGCCCCAACATGACGAGCCTGAACTTCGCGCTCTCGCGCGCGTTCGCCCGCGACCTCGAGGCCGGCGACGAGATCGTCGTCACGCGCCTGGACCACGACGCGAGCGTCTCGCCGTGGCTGGCGATCGCCGAGGACGTCGGCGCCGTCGTCCGGACCGTCGCGATCGACGAGGCGACGTGCACCCTGGACTTCGACGACCTCGAGGCGCAGCTGAACGACCGCACGCGCGTCGTCGCCTTCACGTGGGCCGCCAACTCGGTCGGCACGCTGGTCGACGCGCGGCGCGTCTGCACGCTGGCGCACTCGTACGGCGCGCTGGCCTGGATCGACGCGACGCACGCGGCGGCCCACGTCGACATCGACGTCGACGCCCTCGGCGCCGACGTCCTGGTCTGCTCGCCCTACAAGTTCTGCGGCCCGCACCTCGGCCTGGCCTACGGCCGCGCGGAGGTGCTCGCCGGCTGGCGCCCGTACAAGGTCCGCCCCGCGCCCGTCGACCCGATCGGCGCGCGCTTCGAGACCGGCACCCAGCCCTACGAGCAGCTCGCCGGCTTCACCGCCGCGGTCGACTACTGGACCGCCGTGGACGCCACCGGCGCCGGCCACGCGCACGCCCGGGCGCTGGGACAGCGGCTGCTCGACGGCCTGCCCGCCGCCGCGCAGGTCATCGGCGAGCCGACCATGGACGGCCGCGTCCCGACGTTCCTCCTGCGCTGCGGCGACCGCCCCGCCGCCGACGTCGCCGAGGCGCTCGTCGCGCGCGACATCAACGTCACCGCGAGCGAGAGCTTCTACTGCCTCGGGCTGCGCGACCTGATCGGCCCGCGCAAGGCCGTGCGGATCGGGCTGTTCCACTACAACACGGTCGCCGAGGTCGACGGCGTCCTCGCCGCGCTCGGCGACGCGCTGAGCTAGGCCGTCGCCTACGCCGCGTCGGGCGCCGCGGCCGCCACGGTCGCGGGCCGGCGCGGCTCGGTCGCGCCCTCCTGCAGCCAGCACGCCGCCGTGCGGCCGCGCCCGACGTCCATGCTCGGCGGCTCCTCGACGCGGCAGCGGTCCATCGCGTAGGGGCAGCGCGGGTGGAAGCGGCAGCCTGCCGGCGGCGCGCTGGGGTCGGGCACCTCGCCCTCCAGCGCGACGGGGAGGCGGCGCTCGCCGTCGGCCCGTGGGATCGAGCCGATCAGCGCCTCCGTGTACGGGTGCGCGGGCAGGTCCCACAGCTCGCCGCTGGGCACGGTCTCGACGAGCTTGCCGAGGTACATGACGGCGACCTGGTCGACGACGTGCTGGACGATCGCCAGGTCGTGCGAGATCAGGACGAGCGCGAGGTCCAGCTCGCGGCTGAGGCGCACCAGCAGGTTGGCGATCTGCGCCTGGGCCGAGGCGTCCAGCGAGGACAGCGGCTCGTCGAGGACGATGACCGTCGGGCCGGCCGCCAGGGCGCGGGCGATCGCGATCCGCTGACGCTGGCCGCCGCGGAACTGGTGCGGGTAGCGCTCGGCGGCCGAGGCCGGCATGCCGACCTGCTCCAGCAGCGCGGCGACGCGCTCGTCGCTCGGCCGGCCGCCCTCGGCGCCCACCGCCATCGCCAGCGCCTCGCGCAGCTGCGCGCCGATCCGCCGGCGCGGGTTCAGCGACGAGAACGGGTTCTGGAAGACCATCTGCAGCCGCGTGTCCTCGGCGGGGCGGGCGCGGCGCGTCAGCGGCGTCAGCTCGCGACCCTCGAACACGATGCGGCCGGCGGCCGGGCGCTCCAGGCCGACGGCGGCGCGCGCCAGCGTCGACTTGCCGCAGCCGCTCTCCCCCACCAGGCCGAGGATCTGGCCGCGCTCGACGGCGAGGCTGACGCCGGCGACGGCGCGCACGGGCTCGCGGCCGCGGCGCTCGTAGACGACCTCGAGGTCGACGATCTCCAACGCCGGGACGCTCATGCGGCCTCCTCGCTCATCGTCACCGGGCACGCCACGCGGTGGTCGCCGCGCCCGATCAGGCCGGGCACGCCAACGCGGCAGTCGGGCACCGCCAGCGGGCAGCGGGGATGGAACGAGCAGCCGGACGGCGGGTCCAGCGGGCTGGCCGGGATCCCGGGGATGCTGCTCAGCTCGGTCTGCGCGCCCGCGCCCGGACGCGGCAGCGCGGCCAGCAGCGCGCGCGTGTAGGGATGCTCGGGATGCTTGAGCACGTCGGACGCGTCACCGCTCTCGATGACGCGGCCCGCGTACATCACCGAGATGCGCTCGGCGATCGACGACATCACGCCGAGGTCGTGGGTGATCAACACCACCGACATGCCCTTCTCCCGCCGCAGGCGGTCCAGCAGGCGCAGGATGCCGGCCTGGACGGTGACGTCCAGCGCCGTCGTCGGCTCGTCGGCGATCAGGACCCGCGGCTCGCACATCAGCGCGATGGCGATCGCGATCCGCTGGCGCATGCCGCCGGAGAACTCGTGCGGGTAGGCGCGGAGCGCCGCCTCGCCGTCGGGGATGCGGACGTCCTCCAGCATCTGGATCGCGCGCTGCTCCGCCGCGCGCCGCCCGATCCCGAGGTGCTTGCGCGCATGCTCGGTCAGCTGCCGGCCGACGGTGAGCATCGGGTGCAGCGAGGTCATCGGGTCCTGGAAGACCATGGCCAGCTCGCGGCCGCGCAGGTCGCGGCGTGCGCGCGCGTCGCCGCCCAGCAGCTCGCGCCCGTCGAAGCGCGCCGAGCCCGCCGCCGTGCCGCCGCGCGGCAGCAGCCCCAACAGCGACAACATGGTCAGCGTCTTGCCGCTGCCGCTCTCGCCGGCGATGCCGTAGACCTGGCCGGGCTCGACCTCCAGGTCGACCTGGTGGACGACCAGGCGCGGCCCGCGCGGCGTGGGCAGGCGGACGCTCAGGTCGCGGATCTCCAGCAGCGGCGTCACGACGGATCCTCCTCGCGGAAGCTCGACTGCGGGTCGAAGACGTCGCGCAGCCCGTCGCCGATGAAGTTGAAGGCCAGCACGGCGCTGAAGATCGCCAGGCCGGGGAACGTCGCCATCCACCAGTTCTGGAAGTACTGGGTCCCGACCGAGACCATCGAGCCCCACTCGGGCGTGGGCGGCTGCGTGCCGAGGCCCAGGAACGACAGGCCGGCGAGCAGCAGCAGCGCGTCGGCCAGGTAGATCGTCACCAGGACGGTGATCGGCCCGACGACGTTGGGCAGCACCTCCTTGCGCATCGCGCGGCGGGCCGACGCGCCGTGCAGCCGGAAGGCCTGCACGTACTCGGCCTGGCCGATCGACATCACGAGGCTGCGCACGACGCGCGCGTAGATCGGCCACGACACGATCACCAGCGCGAGGACGGCGTTGCGGGTGCTCGGCCCCAGCGACGCGGTGACGACCATCGCCAGCACGATCGCCGGGAACGACGACACCAGGTCGGCCAGGCGCATGACGACGCCGTCGACCCAGCCGCCGACGTAGCCGGCGACCACGCCGAGCGTCGTCCCGATCGTGCCCGACAGCACCACCAGGAGGACCGCCAGCGGCAGCGTGTGGCGCGCGCCGGCGAGCACGCGGCTGAGCTCGTCGCGGCCCAGCTCGTCGGTGCCGAACGGGTGCGCGCTCGACGGCGCCTGCGTGATCGCGAAGTCCTGCGCGAGCGGGTCGTGCGGCGACAGCAGCGGCGCGAAGATCGCGATCAGGATCCAGAGGCCCGCGATCGTGAGGCCGGCGATCATCGTCGGCCGGCGCCACGGCGACGTCGAGCGCGTCGCGCCGCGGCCCGCGCGGCGCAGGCGCGCCAGGCGCGACGGCGGCAGGACGGAGGCTCCCTGCGCGCTCATGACAGCCGCACCCGCGGGTCGATCACCGCGTACAGGAGGTCGACGATCAGGTTGATGACCACGTAGACCAAGGCGATGAAGATGCTCACGCCCATGATCGCCGGCAGGTCCAGCGAGACGGCGCTCTTGTAGGCGTACTGGCCGATGCCCGGCCAGCCGAAGATGTTCTCGACGAGCACCGCGCCGGCCAGCACGTTGGCGAACACCAGGCCCATGACGGTGATGATCGACGGGAGCGCGGCGCGCAGGATGTAGCGCGTGACGACCGTGTGCTCGGACAGGCCCTTGGCCCGCGCGGCGCGGACGTAGTCGGCGTTCAGCACCTCGAGCACCGCCGAGCGCGTGTAGCGCGAGATCAGGCTCACGTTGTAGGCCGTGAGCACCAGGCCGGGCAGGATGAGGTGCTTCAAGGCGTCCCAGAAGGCGCTGAAGTCGCCGGCCAGCAGGCTGTCGACGGTGTCCAGGCCAGTGACGTCCGGAGGCGGCGTGACGGTCGGGCTCATGCGCCCGCCGCCCGGCAGCAGCCCCCACTTGAAGAAGAAGAGGTAGAGCGCCAGCAGGCCGAGCCAGAACATCGGGATCGAGATGCCGGCCAGCGTGACGACGCGGATGCCGGTGTCGACCACGGTGTCGCGGCGCAGCGCGGCGATGACGCCGAAGGCGACCCCGAAGACCGTCGACAGCACGATCGAGAAGATCGCCAGCTCGGCCGTGGCGGGGATCGCGACGCCGAGGTCGTGGGCCACGGGCTGGTGGGTCTGCTGGGAGGTCCCCAGGTCACCCTGGACCAAGTGCCCCATGTAGGTCAGGTACTGCGCGGGCAGCGGCCGGTCGAGGCCGTACTTCTCGTGGAACGCGTGGATCGCCTCGGGCGTCGGGTTCTGCCCGAGGTTGGCCAGCGCCGGATCGCCCGGGACCGCCTGCGTCAAGAGGAACGAGACGATCGTGATCCCGACGAGCAGCAGGACGAGCGCGCCGAGGCGGCGCGCCAGGAACCGCGCCAGCGGCCGGTGCGACCGCGGCTTGCGCCGCGCCCGCACCGGTGCCGGAACCACCGTTGTCTCAGTTGCTGCCAACGGCCGGGATGTTGAGGGTGTACGTCGGGTCGAGCACCACGTTGCTGAGGTTCTTCGACCCAACCACGGCCTGCGCCGGCTGGAACAGCGGGAAGTACGGGCTGTCCTCGTTGAACGAGCGCTGGAGCTGCTGGAAGAGCCCACCGCGCGTGCTGTCGTCCAGCGTGCTGCCGGCCTGCTCGCCCAGCTTGGCCAGCTCCGGCGCGTCGGCGGCCGTCCACTTGTTGTCGGCCGCGCGGCCCGTGGCGCCCGGCGCGTAGACCAGGTAGTCGTTGGGGTCCGGGTAGTCCGGGCCCCAGTACGAGACGCTCATCTGGTTCTTGCCCGCGGCGTAGTTCTTCAGGAACGTGACGGCGGGGCTGCCGTCGAGCGTCACGTCGATGCCGATCTTGTTCAGGTCGGACTTGACCTTCTGCGCGACCGAGGCGAACGAGACGCCGTTGGGCGTCGCGTCGGACGGGTAGGCGAGCTTGACCTTGATCCCGGTCTTGCCGCCGAGCGCCTGCTTGGCCGCGGCGAGGTCCTGCTTGACCGCGTCGGACTGCGGGAGCGCGCCGAGGAACTGCGACGGGATGACGCCCGGCGCCTGCACGGCGCCGGCGCCCGACAGCCGCGCGTAGCCGGGGTAGTCGAGCGCGAGGCGGATCGCCTTGCGCACCGCCGGGTCGCCGGTCGGCGAGACCTTGGCATCCATGTTGGCCTCGACGTCGAAGATGTTGACCGACGCGTCGGTGGTGACCTGGAGGCCGCTGTTGGACTTCAGCGTGCCGGCCTGCTGGCCGGAGAGGTCGAGCGCGATCTCGTTGCTGCCGCGCTGGACGTTGAGCAGCTGGGTCGGCGCCGCCATGTTGCGCACGACGACCTTCGGGAAGCCCTTGGCGTCGCCCCAGTACTTGGGGTTGGTCGCCAGCGTGTACTGCTGGTTCTGCGTGCCCTGCTGCAGGACGTAGGGGCCGCTGCCGGCGCTGGCGGTCTGCAGGTAGGCCTCGGCCTTGTCGGTCTTGTCGGCGTCCTTGGCGTCGGAGCCGCCGTGGGCCTTGACGACCTTCGAGTTCAGGATCGAGGTCGGCGGCGTGGCCAGGATGCGCAGCAGCGCGGGGTTGGCCTTCTTGGACGTCACGACGACGGTCTTGGCGTCCGGCGCCGTGACCGTCACGCCGTCGAGCAGGAAGGCGCCGTTGCCCTTGAGGTTGATCAGGCGGTTGAGCGAGAAGACCACGTCGGCCGAGGTCAGCGGCGTGCCGTCGGAGAACGTGACGCCGTCGCGCAGCGTGAACGTGAAGCTCTTGGCGTCCTTGGTGCCCTTCCACGACGCGGCCAGCGACGGCACGGGCTCCGTCTTGCCGGGCTCGAACGTGACGAGCGTGTCGTACATCGCCTTGACCAGCATGTTGTCGGTCGGCGTGAACTCGCGACCCGGGTCGATGCCCTTGTCCACGAAGGACTGGTCGACCACGAGGGTGCCGGTGGGCGCCCCGCTGTCGGAGACGGCCGCGTCGGTGCCGGTCGACGACGACGACGGGCTCGTGCTGGCGCTTCCGCCACAGCCCGCGGCGCCGACTGCGCTCACCAGCGCAACGACTCCGATGGTCCTACCAAGCCAGTTGATCTGCATGTGTGACAGTCGCTCCTAGCGCGCCAAAAGTGCGTTCGTGATTCCGTTACCAAACGGGGCACGACACATCCTATTCAATATGCTGGCCAGAATGTCCAGTTCTTTGAATGACACGGTGCCCGGAAGCGTCGACGTCGCGATCGTGGGGGCCGGGATCACCGGCCTGTCCGCGGCGTGGCACCTCACGGAGCGTGGTCTGTCCGTCGCGGCCTTCGACGCCACCGGGATCGGGTCCGGGGCGACGGCGGTCCAGCCGGGAGGCGTCCGGCAGCAATGGGGGACCGAGGTCGCCTGCCGCATGGCCCTGGAGGCCTACGCCTTCTACAACGAGATCGGCGAACGGCTCGCGCCCGCGGTCGACCCTCACCTGACGGCGTGCGGGTACCTCTTCGTCGCGCTTGGCGAGGAGGAGCTCGAGGCCCAGCGGACGCGGCTGGCGCTCCAGCATCGGCTCGGCATCCCGTCGCGCGAGGTGACGCCCGCCGAGGCCGGCGCGCTCGTCGAAGGGCTGGACACCAGCGCCATCGTCGGCGGCGTGTGGTGCGACCAGGACGGCTACTTCGACCGTCCGCTGGCGGTCGTCGGCGCGTTCGCCGACGCCGCCGTCCGCGGCGGCGCGCGGTTCCTGGACCGTCGTGTCGAGCGGATCGCCCGCGACGGCGAGGGCTGGCGCCTGGAGCTGCGCGGCGGCGAGAGCACCCGTGCCGGCGCCGTCGTCGTGGCGGCCGCGTGGGACACCCCGGAGCTGCTCGCCCCGCTGGGCGTCGAGCTGCCGATCGAGCGCGAGCCGCGCTACCTCTTCTACAGCGACCCGATCCGCGAGCGGCTGCTGGAGCCGCTGGTCATCGTCCCCGAGCGGCACTTCGCGGCCAAGCAGCTGGCCGACGGGTCGGTCCTGGCCAGCGACCTCGGCGCGGGCAGCCGGCCCGGCGAGGGCAAGGAGGACTGGCATCGCAACGTCCGCCGCTCGATCAGCGCGACGCTGCCGATCCTGGAGTACGTGTCGTTCCCCGTGCTCGTCGAGGGCTTCTACGACGTCACGCCCGACCGCCAGCCGGTCGTCGGCCCGCTGGACGGTCACGACGGCCTGCTCGTCGCCGCGGGCCTCAACGGCCGCGGCCTGATGATGGCGCCGACGATCGGCCGCGTCATCGCCGACGGCGTCGTCAACGGCCGGATGGAGCCGGGCATGGCGCCGCTGTCGCCCTCGCGCTTCGCGGACGGCACGTTGACACCCGAGCTGCAGGTCGTCTGACCGCCCGCATGCCACGACCGCCATCCGGTTATGGTCCGCACACGATGTCGTCCACCACGGAGCCTCCGAGCCAGCAGGAGTTCCTCGGTGCTCAGCTGCGCGCGCTGCGGGGCTCGCGGCGCCTGTCGCTGGGCGACGTCGCCCGCGAGACGGGCATCTCGGCGTCGTTCCTGTCGCTCGTCGAGAACGCGCGCAGCGACATCACGATCGGCCGGCTGACGCGGCTGGTCGACTACTACGGGATCTCGATCACCGACCTCCTCCCCTCGGGCGAGGACGGCGACCCCGACATCGTGCGGGCTGGCGAGACGCGGCAGCTGCGCTCGCCCGAGGAGGGCACGACGATGTACCTCCTCGCCTCGGGGACCAACCGCACCATGTTGCCGATGCTGCTCGAGTTCGAGCCCGGTTCCAGCCTCGCCGAGCGTGGACACCACGCCGGCGAGGAGTTCGTGCACGTGCTCGACGGCACGCTGCTGCTGGAGGTCGACACCGCCGAGCCCCAGGAGCTGCGCGCGGGCGACAGCGCCTACTACCGCAGCGACCGGCCGCATCTGTTCCGCAACGCGAGCGCGGACGCGCCGCTGCGGCTCATCTGCGTGGACTCGCCGCCGCCGCTGTAGCCGCGGGGCGCCAGCGCGCCGGGCGCGCCGGCGCGGGCTGGGGGTCGAACGAGCGCGGCGGCGGCTTGGCCACGTCGCGCCGCCCGTCGTTGGGGCGCCTGCGCCCCGAGCGGTACTGCACGATCCACGGATCGCCCTGATAGCCCTGATCGGCCGCCGCGTGCAGCGTCCAGTACGGGTCGAAGAGGTGCGGGCGCCCGAGGGCGCACAGGTCGGCGCGGCCGGCGAGGATCGTCGTGTTGACGTCCTCGTAGCTGCTCAGGGCGCCGACCGCGATCGTCGGGATCCCGACCTCGTTGCGGATCCGGTCGGCGAACGGCGTCTGGTAGCTGCGCCCGAACGCGGGCTGCTGGTCCGGGGAGACCTGGCCGGTCGAGACGTCGACGATGTCGCAGCCGTGGTCGCGCAGCAGCGCGGCCAGCGCGACGGCGTCGTCGCCCGTGAAGCCGCCGGGCGTCCAGTCGGTCGCCGAGATCCGGACCGAGATCGGCTTCCCGGCCGGCCAGGCCGCGCGGCAGGCGTCGAAGACTTCGAGCGGGAACTTCGCCCGCGCGGCGAGGTCGCCGCCATACTCGTCGGTGCGCCGGTTCGTCAGCGGCGACAGGCACGACGACAGCAGGTAGCCGTGCGCCATGTGGAGCTCGAGCAGGTCGAACCCGGCCTCCCGCGCCCGCAGCGTCGACGCCACGAACTGCTCGCGGACGGCGTCCATGTCGGCCCGCGTCATCTCCCGCGGCACCGTGCTGTCGGAGAAGTACGGCAGCGGCGAGGGCGCCAGCAGCTCCCAGCCGCCGTCCTGCAGCGGACGGTCCATCCCGTCCCACATCAGCCGGGTCGCGCCCTTGCGGCCGCTGTGGCCGACCTGCGCGCCGATGCGCGCGCGGCCGTGCGCGTGGACGAAGTCGACGATCCGCCGCCAGCCGGCGACGTGGTCGTCGCGGTACAGGCCGCCGCAGCCGGGCGTGATCCGCCCCTCGGCCGAGACGCAGATCATCTCGGTCATGACCAGGCCGGCGCCGCCGACCGCGCGGCTGCCGAGGTGCACGAGGTGGAAGTCGCCGACGGCGCCGTCGACCGCCGTGTACATGTCCATCGGCGACACGACGACCCGGTTGTGGAGCTCCAGCTCGCGCAGGCGGAACGGGAAGAACATCGGCGGGCGCACGCTGACGGGCCCGTCGCCCGCGGCGCGCTGCGCGAAGTCGTGGTCGACGGCGTCCATGAACGCGGCGTCGCGCATCCGCAGGTTGTCGTAGGAGATGCGCCGGCTGCGGGTGAGCAGGTTGAAGGCCAGCTCGTCGGGGTCCTGAGCCACGTAGCGCGAGATGTCCTCGAACCACTCCAGGCTGGCCTGCGCCGCGCGCTGCGTGGACTCGACGAGCGGCCGTCGCTCGGCCTCGTAGGCCGCCAGGATGGCGCCGACGTCCGCGGGCCCCTGATGCTCCCGGAACGCCCAGGCCAGCGCGATCGCGTCCTCCATCGCCAGCTTGGTTCCCGACCCGATCGAGAAGTGCGCGGTGTGCGCGGCGTCGCCGAGCAGGACGACGTTGCCGTCGTGCCAGCGGCCGTTGCGCACGGTGTGGAAGTTCAACCACTTGGAGTTGTTGGCCACCAGCGCGTGGTCGCCGAGGATCGCGGCGAACTGCTCGCGGCAGAACGCGATGCTCTCCTCGTCGCTCTCCCCCGGCCCGAGCTCCAGCGCCTCGCCGCGATCCAGGCCGGCGCGCCGCCAGGTCGCCTCGTCGGTCTCGACGATGAACGTGCTCATCGTCTCGTCGTACGGGTAGCCGTGGATCTGGAAGACGCCGAACTCGGTCTCGACGATGTGGAACGTGAAGGCCTCGAAGACGAGGTCCGTGCCCAACCACATGAACTTGCTCTTGCGCCGGTCCAGCGTGGGCCCGAACGCCGCGGCGCGCTCAGAGCGCAGCCGGCTGTTGACGCCGTCGGCGGCGATCACCAGGTCGTGCTGCGCCGACAGCTCGTCCAGCGGCGGCGCCTCGCGTTCGAAGTGCAGCGTCCCGCCGAGGTCCCTGACCCGCGCCTGCAGGATGTCGAGCAGGCGGCGGCGGCCGAGCGCCGAGAAGCCATGGCCGCCCGACGAGCGCACGGTGCCGCGGTGGTGGATGTCGATGTCGGCC
>DATDMD010000131.1:0-25301 GCA_036518975.1 Baekduia sp. | reverse complement strand
CCCCGTGGCGTTGCCTCCGGGTGAGACGGTGACGGTGGTGGCCGACGCGCTGGCGGAGATCGCGAGGGACAGCGCAGCGACGATGACGAGCAGACGGGCACTCCTGCGGAGCAGGTGCATGATGGTCCTCCTTCAATCGTTGTGTGTGCGTGCAAGTCGCGAGCGCTCAGGACTTGAAACCACCATACTCCGGCCACGCCAGAGCCAGCTGGCCTAGAACCGCTTGACGAACAGCATGCGGTCGAAGCCGTCGCGGGACTCGTGGCCGGACTCGACGTAACCCAGCTTCGCGTACATGAGCAAGTTGTCCGCCATGGCCGCGCGGGTGTGGAGGCTCTGCGCGGTATTGGTGGAGATGGCGATCGGCGGCGCCGCTCCCAAGGCACCAACGAGCCTAGTCGGTGACCGCCGGGCATGATCGTGACGGCGGTGGCCGACACCTGGCGGAGACGGCGGCGGACAGCGCGACGACGGGTGCGTGGTCGTGCGAAGTCCGAGCCTTCGAGACACGTCATCCGTCTCCTCTCGCCACTCAGGAGCCAACGACTCTCGCCGCTCCGTGACCGCTCGGCTTAGATAGCACGGATGGTCGGCTTTCAGGGCACGTCGCCCGGTGCGCCGCAGCACCCCCGCCCGCTGCGGGCAAGGGCGCGCTCGGGCGACCAGTAGCTCAGGAGGCTGTGATCGTCTGCCTCGGCGACACGTTGTAGATGAGGCTGGTCCTGGAGGGGCCCGAGAACGTTGCCGGCCCGTTCGGGAACAAGGTGCCGCATGTGCTCGCGCTGACGGTGATTGCCTGGCCGGTGGCCAAGAACGCCAGCTGCCCTGCCGTGTTGCTGTACGTGGCCGGCACCGAGCCAGTCAGACTCGCCGAGCACACACCGGTCCACGTCAGAGTGCAGCTGATGTTCGTCAGCTTCGTCGGCGTCACCCCTGAGACCGTGAGGCCCGTCGCCGTCAGGACCGCGGAGTTCGTGCAGGCGACGGTAAACGCGCCGACGCCGGACAACGTGCAACTGCTGAAGTTCTGCTGGACGTTGCTGGACATGATGACCGAGCCGCCAGCGAGCCTTGCCGTGAAGGTCGAGGTCCTGCAGTCGTAGGAGGCGCCGTTGCTGACCGTGACGAACCAGTTGGTCGTGGCGGTCCCCGTGGCGTTGCCTCCGGGTGAGACGGTGACGGTGGTGGCCGACGCGCTGGCGGAGATCGCGAGGGACAGCGCAGCGACGATGACGAGCAGACGGGCACTCCTGCGGAGCAGGTGCATGATGGTGTTCCTTGAATCGTCGTTGGCGCGTGCAAGTCGCGATCGCTGAGGACCTTGGAGCAGCCTACTCCTGCCACGCCAGAGCCAAGTGGCATGGAGCGCCTTGACGACAGCACCGGAGCCGCCGATTGGGCCGGAGTGCCACCGCCCGTTGCAGGCGGGGGCACTGGAGGAGGCCGACGCCTAGAGGGCGGTGATCGTCGTCCTCGGCGACACGTTGTAGATGAGGTTGGTCCTGGAGGGGCCCGTGAACGTTGCCGGCCCGTTCGGGAACAAGCTGCCACACGTGCTGGCGCTGACCGTGATCGCCTGACCGGCGGCCAAGAACGTCAGCGTCCCCAGCGTGTTGCTGTACGACGTTGGCACCGAGCCGGTCAGCCTCGCCGTGCAAACGCCGGTAATCGTGTAAGTGCAGTTGATGTTCGTCAGGCTGGCCGGCGTCACTCCTGAGACCGTGGGGCCCGTCACTGACAGGACCGCGGTGTTCGTGCAGGCGTAGGTGAAGCCACCGACGCCGACCAAGGTGCAACTGGACATGTTCTGCTGGAGGTTGCTGGAGATGACGGCGGGCAACGTTCCCGTCCTGCTGCTGATCGTCGCCGTGAACGTGGCGGTCGTGCAGTCGAGCGTCGAGCTCCCAACGGTGATGAACCAGTTGGTCGTAGCGGTCCCCGTCACGTTGCCCCCGGGGGAGACGGTGACGGTGGTGGCCGACGCGCTGGCGGAGAGGGCGAGCGACAGCGCGGCAACGATGACGAGCAGACCGGCCCTCCTGCGAAGCAGGCGCATGATGGTCCTCCTTGAATGGGGTGTGTCCTTGTTTTGACAGTGCCCGAGCGATCAGGACACATCAGCAGACTACTCCGGCCATGCAAGAGCCAGCCGGCCTAGGTGGCCGGCTGGTGGGCATCTAGAGCACGTCGCCGATTGAGCCGCAGCGCCCCCGCCCATTGAGGGCGGGGGCGAGCTGGGGCGACCGGTCGGTCAGACGGCGCTGATCGTCGTCCTCGGTGACACGTTGTAGACGAAGTCGGCCCCGGAGGGGCCGGACACCGTTGCCGAGCCGTCCGGCAACAACCTGCCGCACGTGCTGCCGCTGATCCTGATCGACTGGCCGGAGGCCAAGATCGTCAGCTGCCCCGTACCGTTGTTGAACGATGCTGGCACCGTGGAGGAGGCGTCGATCCTCGCTGAACACACGCCGGTGACCGTGATGGTACAGCTGATGAACGCCAGCCTCAGCTGCGTCACCCCGGAGACCGTGAGGCCCGTCACCGACATGGTTCCGGTCCTCGTGCACGCGATCGTGTTCCCGCCGACGGCGAGCACGGTGCAAGGGCCGATGATCTGCTGGACGTCGCTGGAGATGGCGACCGGCAACGCTCCCGTCCTCGTACTGAGCGTCGCCGTGAACCCGGCGTTGGGGCAGTCGACCACGGCGGTTCCGTCGTGAAGGAACCAGTGGGTCGTACCGGTCCCCGTGACGCCGCCTCCGGGTGCGACGGTGACGGTGGTGGCCGACGCGCTGGCGGAGATCGCGAGGGACAGCGCAGCGACGATGGCGAGCAGACCGGAACTCCTGCGAAGCAGGCGCATGATGGTCCTCCTTGAATCGTTGTGTGCGTGGAAGTCGCGAGCGCTCAGGACCTGAAATCACCATACTCCGGCTACGCCAGAGCCAATTGGCCTACAGCGTCTTGACGAACAGCACGCGGTCGAAGCCGGCGCGGGACTCGCGGCCGGTCTCGACGTAGCCCAGCTTGGGGTACATCAGCAAGTTGTCCGCCATGGCTGCGTGGGTGTGGAGGCGGATCTCGGGGAGGTCGCGGCGGTGGGCTTCGGTCTCGGCGAAGGTCAGCAGTGCCCGGCCGAGGCCGCGGCCCTGGAGCGCGGGTGCCACGGCGACGTTGTTGACGATGAGGTGATCGCCGGCGTCGACCAGCACGATCGACGCCGCCAGGCCGCCGTCCCCGTCATCCCGCACCCACTGCTCACCCCGCGCGATCCGCGCCGCGTGGTCGTCGTCCATCGGCGCCGGGCGGCGCCCGACCGCCTCGACGTGCCGCCCGAACGCGGCCTCGACCAGCGCGGCGACCGCCGCCGCCTCGTCCTCACGCGCGCGCCGCAAACCGGACCACGCCGTCGGCCTCGAGCTCCTCCACGTCCCCGCGCTCCAGCAGCAGGTCGATGTGACCGAGAACCTCCGACAACGTCAAGTACGCCTGCGTCACCGCGACGTTGCCCCACATCACCTGGGCGATCTCGAACCCGGTCTTCGGCCCGTCGGCCAGGATCCCGGCGATCTTCGTCGCGCGCCGCTCGTGGCTCTCGAACCGGTCGTCGATCAGCGCGCGATGGTCCTCGACGACGTCGCCGTGGCCCGCGTAGACCACCGACAGGTCCATCTCCCGCGTCGCGCCCAGCGACGACATGTAGGTCAACAGCGCACGGGGGCGGTCGACGGCGGCCCCGGCGTCGTCGTCGCCCTCCAGCGGGCGCGAGATCAGCGGGTTGGACGAGATGTGCTTGATCAGATGGTCGCCGCCCAGCAGCTCGCCGCTGGCCTCGTCGTGGAACACGGTGTCGCTCGGCGAGTGCCCCGGCCGCCGGTGGACGCGCCACGTCCGGGACGCGAACTCCAGGACGTCGCCCTCCCGCACCTCGTGCGTCACCTCGACCGCCGAGCCCCAGGCGCGGAACGTCGCGGTCAGCGCGCGCAGCGCGATGGCGATCTCCCTCGGGATCCCGTTGCGCAGCATCAGCGCCTCGGCGAACGCGTCGTCGGCGTCGATCCGCTGGCTGTAGGACGCCAGCCACGGCGCCAGGACGTCCAGCGCCACGACCTCGGCGCCCGACCGGTCCGCGAGGATCTTCGCCAACCCGATGTGGTCGATGTGCTGGTGGGTGAGGACGATGCGCTCCAGGTCCTCGATCCGCCGGCCGTGCTCGGCCAGCGCCGCCTCCAGCGTCGTCAGCGACGTCCCGCTGTTCGGCCCCACGTCGACCAGCGTCAGCGGGTCGTCGTCGATCAGGTAGCAGTTGACGCGCCCGACCGCGAACGGCGTCGGGACCGGGAGGACGTGGATCCCGCGGCCGACGTCGCTCACGCCCGGATCCGGCCGAGCACCTCGTCGCGCTTGGCCTCCATGTCGGCCTCGCTCACCAGCGACTCGAGCGTCAGGCGCAGCAGCGGCTCGGTGTTCGACGGCCGCACGTTGAAGTGCCAGTCGTCGAAGTCGACCGAGACCCCGTCGACGTGCGTGACCGTCGCGCCGGGCAGCGATCCGTAGTGCTCCTCGAGCTCGCGCATCTTGCCCGGCGCGTCGCGCACCTCCGAGTTGATCTCGCCCGAGATGAAGTACTTGCTCCGGTAGGGCTCGAGCAGCTCGGACATCGTCTTGCCCTCGACGCTCAGCTTCTCCAGGACCAGCAGCGCCGGGAGCGTCCCCGAGTCCGCGTTGTAGAAGTCGTGGAAGTAGTAGTGGCCCGAGACCTCGCCGCCGAAGATCGCGCCCTCGTCGCGCATGCGCGTCTTGAAGAACGCGTGCCCGACGCGGTTGATGTGGGCCTTGCCGCCGGCGGCGCTGACGACGTCCGGGACCGCCCGGGACGCGCGCGCGTCATACAGGATGTCGGCGCCCGCGTTGCCCGGCTTGGCCAGCAGGTGCTGGGCGAGGATCGCGGTCATGAAGTCGCCGTCGACGAAGCGGCCGGTGTCGTCGATGAAGAAGCAGCGGTCGGCGTCGCCGTCCCAGGCGATGCCGAGGTCGGCGCCCTCGGAGACCACCTTGTCGATGATGAACTTCCGGTTCTCCTCCAACAACGGGTTGGGCTCGTGGTCGGGGAAGTGGCCGTCGGGCGTGAAGTACGTCTCGACGAGGTCGAGGCCCAGGCGGCGCAGGATCGGGCCGGCCATCGGACCCGCCATGCCGTTGCCCCCGTCGACGACGACCTTCAGCGGCTTGACGTTGGCCGGGTCGATCGTCTTGAGCGCCGCGGCCTGGAACGCCTCGTAGACGTCGACCTCTTCGACCGCGCCCGGAGCCGCGCTCGCCGGCTCCCCGAGGCCGTCCTCGATCATCCGGCGGATGTCCTGGATGCCCTCGTCACCGCTCAGCGCGATCGACCCGCGCTTGACGAGCTTGGCGCCCGTGTAGGCCGCCGGGTTGTGCGAGGCGGTGCACATGATGCCGCCGTCGAGGTCCCGCGAGCCGACCAGGAAGTACAACATCTCGGTCCCGACCTGGCCCGCGTCGACCACCGTCGCGCCCTCGGCGGCCATGCCCTCGCGGTAGCGCGCCGCCATCTCGGGCGCGCTCAGCCGCATGTCCCGGCCAAGGCCGAGCCGCAGCTCGCCGACCGGCTTGTCCGCCAGCTGCGCGATCACGCGGGCGAAGGCGCGGCCGATCTGCTCGGCGCCGTCGGGCCCGAGCTGCTCGCCGTAGATGCCGCGGATGTCGTAGGCCTTGAAGATCTCCGGAGGGACGTTCATCGCATCAGATCCTAGTTGGGGAACCCTCCGGGCGCAGCCCGTGCGGCCCGGGCTGGCATGCTTCGCCGCCGCATGGGCGCGACGTTCGTCACCGGGGCCACCGGCCTGCTCGGCGCCGCGCTGGTCGGCGCGCTGCTGGACCGCGGCGATCGGGTCGTCGCGCTGACCCGCGGCCGCGCGCTGGATCCGCGCTGCACGGCGGTCCTCGGCGACGTCGCCGACCAGGCGCTGCTCGCAAGCGCGATGGACGGCGCGGACACCGTCTTCCACCTCGCCGCCCAGAGCCTCAACGGCCACGGCGAGCCGGTCGACACGTACGCGGTCAACGTGATGGGCACCGTCGCGGTCTGCGAGGCGGCGCGCCAGGCCGCCGTCCCGCGCGTCGTCATCGCCTCCTCCGCCGCGGTCTACGGACCAACCACGAAGCCCGCCGACGAGAAGGCCCCGATCGCCCCGACCAACGCCTATGACAGCTCCAAGGCCGCGGCCGAGCTGGCCGCCCGCGCCTACGCCGACTCCTACAACCTGGACGTCGCCATCGCCCGCCTGACCAACGTCTACGGCCCCGGCGACCGACACGCCTCGCGGCTGATCCCCGAGCTCGTCGCCGCCGTGCACGACGGACGGGCGCCCGCGCTGCGCTCCGACGGCTCCCCGCGCCGCGATCACCTCTACGTCGACGACGCGGCACAGGCGCTCCTCGCGCTCGCCGGCCGCAGCGACACCTACAACATCGGCTCCGGCCGTCCCGTCGCCGTCCGCGACGTCGTCGCCGCCCTCGAACGCGTCGCCGGCCGCCCGCTGAACGCCCGCTACGCGCAGACGACAGCGCCCGGCCCCGGCGACGGCCAGCACGTCGCCATCGACAAGGTCGCCGCGCACACCGGCTGGCGCCCCACGACCTCCCTCGACGACGGGCTCGAAGCGACCCTAAGAGGCGACGCGCGGGCGTGACCGCGGCCGCGGCCGCCACGTCGAGCGCGACGTGTGCAGCTGCGGCACGAGCAGCCGCGCCCGGTCGCTCGGCTCGACGGCCCAGCGCTCGAACTGCGCCGCCGGCATCGGCCGCGCCAGCCCGAAGCCCTGCGCGACGTCGCACCCGAGCTCGGCCAGCCGCTGCCAGGCCTGCGGCGTCTCGACGCCCTCGGCCACGACCCGCAGCCCCAGCGCGCGGCCCAGCCCGACGACGGAGCCGACGATCGCCGCGTCCTGCGGGTCGTCGACCATCCCCAGCACGAACGAGCGATCCAGCTTCAGCTCGTCGGCCGGCACGTTCTTCAGCTGCTCGAGCGACGACTGCCCGGTCCCGAAGTCGTCCACGGAGATCTCGACGCCCGAGCGCTTGATCCGCTCCAGGATCGTGATCGCTCGCGTCGTGTCGCGCATGACCGCGTCCTCGGTCACCTCGACGCACAGGTTGTCCGGCGTGAGCGCGTGGCGCCCGAGCGTCTCCGCGATCCGGTCGGGCAGCGTCGCGTCGACCAGGACGACCGCGCTGACGTTGACACCCACGCGGATGTCCAGGCCCATGCGCCGCCACGCCGCGGCCTGGGCGACCGCGCGCTCCAGGACCCACAGCGTCAGCTGCGGCATCAGGCCGGTGCGCTCGGCGATCGGCAGCAGGACGCCGGGCGGGATCTCGCCGCGCGTGGGGTGGCGCCAGCGGATCAGCGCCTCGGCGCCCGAGATCCGGCCGGTCGCGATGTCCACCTGGGGCTGGAAGGCGAGCCACAGCTCGTCGCGGTCGAAGGCGGTGCGCAGGTCGCCCGCGAGCGCCAGGCGGTCGAGCGAGTGCTCGTCGTGCTCGGCCGTGTAGCCGGCGACGACCGTGCCCAGCCGCTTGGCGTCGTACATCGCGACGTCCGCGCGCCGCGCCAGCTCGCGCGAGTCGTGCGCGTCCTGCGGGAAGTGGGCGATGCCGACCGAGGCGTTGACGGCGACGCCGACGCCCTCGATCTCCACCGGCACGTGCAGCGCGTGGCCGACCGCCGCCGCGACCACCCGCGCGTCGGAGCCCGCGGGCACGATCGCGGCGAACTCGTCGCCGCCGAGCCGCGCCAGCGTGCCGGGCACGACGGCCTCCAGCCGGCGCGAGACCGCGATCAGGAGGTCGTCGCCCGCGTGGTGGCCGAGCGTGTCGTTGAGCTCCTTGAACCCGTCGAGGTCCAGCTGCAGCAGCGCGAACCGCCGCGACGAGCTCTCGCCCGCGGCCGTCAGGACCTCCAGCTCGCGGAACAGCGCCCGCCGGTTGGGCAGGCCGGTCAGGTCGTCGGTCAGCGCCTCGCGGCGGTGCAGCGCCAGCGAGCGCACCTCGCGCAGCGTCCAGACCAGGCGCGCCAGCGCGCACGCGAAGGAGGCGGCGGCCAGGATCACCGCCGCGGTGGGGACGTCGTGCCAGTGGTCGGCGACGAGGATCGCGCACGCCAGCGACGCGATGCACGCCGGCGAGGTCAGCTCCCACCAGCCGCCGACGGGCAGGACGCGGCCCGGCGCGGGGCGCGCCCACGACGCCGACGCCAGCAGCAGCATCCCGAGGCCCCAGCACACCGCCATGCTCGGCGACGTCGCCATGGCGCCGGACGTGAGGTCGACGGTCCGCAGCGTGTCGGACGCCAGCATGAAGAGCAGGCCGGCCCCGAGCACGAGGCCCTGCGGCGACGGGCGCCCGATCATCAGCAGCGTGCCGAAGAGGATGCCGAGCAGCGCGAGGTCGGCGGCGGGGTAGGCGACGTTGACGATCAGCGTGCCCTGGCTGAGGCCGGCCAGGTCGCCGAGGAAGAGCGCGGAGACGTAGGTCGCCGACGCCAGGCCGATGAGCAGCCCGTCGAGCCAGAACGACCGGTGCGCGCCGCCCAGGTAGTGGCGGCCGATGACGATCAGCGCCACGTACCACGGCGGGTAGGCCGCGAGCCAGAAGGCGTCCGCCAGGCCCGCGTGGTCGACCTGGCCGCCGGTCGCCGCCGACAGGATCCCGCCGACGAGCGTCGTGGCCAGGCCGGCGGTGAGCAGGAGCCACAGCGTCCGGTCCGCGCGCGAGGCGATCAGCCGCAGCACGCCGAGCCCGACGGCGATCGCCGCGGTCGCCAGCGGCAGGACGACCGTGCCGACGGTCTGGGACGGCAGCCGCACGCCGCCGAGGACGACGAGGTCGGCGAGCCCGAGCGCGATCCCGGCGCCGTAGAGGAAGTTGAGCAGGCGGGCGCTGCGTCCGGTGAGGCGCGAGGACGGCAGGGTTGCGCGCGAGCCGCTGGCCATGTCAGGTCTCATCCCCGGACACGGGGAGAGCAGGGCTCCCCAGGTCCTTGTTCATCCTTGTCGGCCGGTGAGCGTTCCTCTTCAACTCCAAATGTGCCAGGACGGACATCCCGACCGAAGCGGGGCGAGGGTGCTCCGTTTGGTCGGCCGCGCCAGATCGTTAAAGTGGATGGCGTATGGCCGGTCATTCCAAGTGGGCAGGGATCAAGCACAAGAAGGCGATCGTCGACGCGCGTCGCGGCAAGCTCTTCACCAAGCTCGCGCGCGGCATCACGGTCGCGGCGAAGGAGGGCGGGGGCGATCCCGAGGGCAACCCGTCGCTCGCGCTGGCGATCCAGAAGGCCAAGGACGCCTCGATGCCCAAGGACAACATCGAGCGCGCGATCGCGAAGGGCACCGGCGCCGGCGCGGACATCGACGCGCTCGAGAACGTCATGTACGAGGGCTACGGCCCCGGCGGCGTCGCGCTGCTGATCGAGGCGGTCACCGACAACCGCAACCGCACGGGCGCCGACGTCCGGCACCTGCTGTCCAAGGGCGGCGGCTCGCTCGGCGAGCCCGGCTCGGTGGCCTACAACTTCGACACGAAGGGCGTCGTCGCCGTGGACGGCGAGCGCTACACCGAGGACGACCTGATGGTCGCGATCGACGCGGGCGCCGAGGACATCTCGCTCGACGACGACGTGTACGAGATCGTCACGGAGCCGGCCGACCTGACCGCGGTGCGCCGGGCGCTCGACGCGGCGGAGATCGAGATCCAGAACGCCGAGGTCATCCAGCGGCCCAAGGCGCTCGTCCCGGTCGACGAGGACACGGCGGCCAAGCTGCTGCGCCTCATCGACAACCTCGAGGACAACGACGACGTCGACGCGGTGCACGCGAACTTCGACGTGGACGCCGAGGTGCTCGAGCGCCTCATGGCCGCCTCGTAGCGCCTGGAACATCATGATCCCCGCCGTCCTGCGTGACGAGCGTCAGTTCCGGCTGCTCTTCCTCGGGCAGGCGCTCTCGGTCGTGGGCGACCGGATGACGCAGGTCGTCCTGCCGTTCGCGGTGCTGTCGATCGGCGGCTCGGTCGCGGACGTCGGGATCGTCGCGGCGGCGGGCTTCCTGCCGTTCATCGTCCTGGGCCTCGTGGGCGGCGTGGTGGCCGACCGCGTCGAGCGCAAGCGGATCCTGATCGCCTCCGACACGGTGCGGCTGGTCTGCCAGACGGTGGCCGGCGTCCTGCTGGTCTCCGGGCACGCGCAGGTGTGGCACCTGGCGGCGCTGACCGCCGTGTTCGGCGCGGCCGACTCGTTCTTCTCGCCGGCCTTCAGCGGGCTGCTGCCGCTGACGCTCTCCGAGCCGCACCACCTCCAGCCGGCCAACGCGCTGCGCGGCATGTCGTTCTCCACCGGCTCGATCGTCGGGCCGGCGCTGGCCGGGATCCTCGTGGCGGCGCTGGGGGAGGGCGGCGCGATGCTGGTCGACGCGGGGACGTTCGGCGTCTCCGTGGCCTGCCTGCTCACGCTGCGCCCGCGCGTCGTCGAGCGCGGCGACCCCGAGCCGTTCGCCGCGGACCTGCGCGGCGGCTGGCGCGAGGTGCGCGCGCGCACGTGGGTGTGGTCGTTCCTGCTGGCGATGGCCACCTACCACGTGGTCGTGCTGCCGTCGATCTTCGTCCTCGGCCCTGTGTTGATGCGCGACGAGCTGAACGGCGCGACGTCGTGGGCGATCATCGTCGCCGCGTTCGGCGTCGGGTCGCTCGTGGCCGACGTGTTGCTGCTGCGCTGGCGGCCGCGGTTCGCGCTGCGCGCCGCGGCGATCGCGCTGGTCTTCGCGTCCTGCCAGGCGGTGATCATCGGCTCCGGCCTGCCGATCGCCGCGATCGCCGCGGTCGAGTTCGGCGCCGCGATCGGCGTCTCGGCGTTCTTCACGCTGTGGGAGACGTCGCTCCAGGAGCACGTCCCCGAGGACAAGCTGTCGCGCGTGTCGTCCTATGACTACGCGGCGAGCGCGGGGATGATGCCGGTCGGGATGATCGTCGCCGGTCCGGTGAGCGACGCGGTCGGCATCCACGCGACGCTGACGGGGATGAGCGTGATCGGCATCCTCGCGGCGCTCGGCTGTCTGAGTGTCCGAGCGGTCAGAGACCTTCCGCGGGCGGCAGCGGCCGCGCGCGATACAGCGGCACCGGCTCCGGCAGCCCCTTGACCCGGCGCGCGTGCGCCGCGGACCACGCGAACTCGTCGCGGGCGGCGTCGCGGAGCTCGCGGGTGGCGAGGACCGAGCCGGCGCGGGCGATCGTCGTCACGCGCGAGGCCAGGTTGACGGCGCCGCCGAAGACGTCGCCGCCGCGCGCGACCGTCGGCCCGTAGGCCAGGCCGACGCGGATCTGCGGGAACGCGCCGTCGCCGCGCGCGCTCTCGGCGTCGCTGGCCTCGACAAGCGTCAGCGCCGTCTGGACGAGTGCCGGGGCGTCGGCGGACGTCAGCATGACGGCGTCGCCGATCGTCTTGACGAGGCGCACCGGCGGCGCCACGACGTCGCCGGCGACCGCGAAGAGCCGCTGCGCGATCGCGCCGAGGTCCTCCGGCGGGATCTCCTCGCCCAGGCGCGTGAACCCGACGAGGTCCGCGAACGCGACCGCGTGGTCGCGGGCGCCGGGCAGGCGGCCCGAGGCGCGCTCGACCTGGTCGATCGCCTCGCTCTGCACCATGTTGAGAAGGTGCTGGCTCAGCGTCTGCAGCACCAGCGGGCCGGCGAGCGGCATGATCTCGTGGGCCGCGCCGGCGTAGCGGCGGGCGAGCTCGGGCTCGGTGAGGCCGGGCTCCAGGACCACTTCCAGCAGGCCGGTGCGCAGCACCTCGGCGACGCCGGCGAGCGCGCGGCCGAGGGCGCTCGACATGCGCTCGATCTGCTCGTCGCCGAAGCCGAGCTCGCCCAGGCGGTGCAGCAGCCGGGCGTTCTCGAGGTCGACGTCGGTCAGCGCGACCGCGCCGGCGTCCGGGACGAGGAGGCCCTGAGCGCGGCGGAGCCGGATCAGCGTCGCGACGCCGGTCCCCGACTCCTCTGCGACGTCGGCCAGCGTGTACTTCGTCGCGCCGGCGACCTCGCGCCCGCCCGCCATGAAGACCAGCAGCCCGCGCTCGTGCGCGCGCCGCAGCTCGTCGCTGCCGAAGCCCTCGCCGACGAGCCACTCCAGCAGCGCTCGCCGCTCCTCGCGCGCCGCGCCGTCCAGCCCGTCATAGAAGCCCTCGGCCGCGAAGTCCACGGGCGGAGCCTATGTTGTCGGGGGTGTCGACCGACAGACCGCCGCCCCGCCGCCGCCTGAGCGCCGCCGAGCGCCGCGAGCGCATCCTGGCCGCCGCGCAGGAGGTGTTCGCGCAGAACGGCTACCACGGGTCCTCGCTGGACGACATCGCGAAGGCGTCGGGCACCTCGAAGGCGCTGATCTACGAGCACTTCGGGTCCAAGCGCGAGCTCCACGAGGTGCTGATCAACGAGCACGCCTCAGAGCTCGCCCGGCGCTTCGCGGCCAACGCCGCGGCCGGGCTCGTCGGCGAGGTGCGCCTGCGCACGGGGATCGACGTCTTCTTCGCCTGGGTCGAGGAGCGCCGCGAGGCGTGGCGCGCGCTGTTCCGCGACGCCGCCGACCCGGAGCTCGCGCCGCTGATCGACCGGCTCCAGGGCCAGGCGACGCGCGCGATCGTCGCGCTGGTGCCCGCGGGCGGGGCGGGCGTCGACGACCAGCGGCTGGAGATCTACGCCCAGCTCACCTCGGGCGCCTGCCAGGCGCTGGCCAACTGGTGGAACGAGCACCCCGACGTGCCGCGCGCGGTCCTGGTCGACCGCGTGATGGAGGTCGTCTGGGACGGGATGTCGACGCTGCAGCAGACCTAGTTGTAGGCCTCGACCGCGTGCGGGTCAGACCGCGGCGGCGCGGTGGCGCGCGGCGTAGTCGACCGGCGTGCGGTCCTCCAGGTAGCCCAGGAGCGCGTCGGCCACGCGCGGGTCGAACTGCGTCCCCGCGCCGGTCTGCAGCTCGATGACCGCCTGGTCGTGGCTGAGCGCCTCGCGGTAGGGGCGCGAGGACGTCATCGCGTCGTAGGCGTCGCAGGCCAGCAGGATGCGGCTGCCCAGCGGGATCTCCTCGCCGCGCAGGCCGTCCGGGTAGCCGGTGCCGTCGTAGCGCTCGTGGCCGTGGCGGACCATGCGCGCGACCGGGCCGAGGCCGGGGACCGCGCGCAGGATGCGCTCGCCGACGACGGTGTGGTTGTGCATGACCGCCCACTCCTCGTCGTTGAGGGCGCCGGGCTTGGAGAGGATCGAGTCCGGGATCGCGACCTTGCCGATGTCGTGCAGCAGCGCCGCGGCGGCGATGCGCTCGACCTCCTCGGCGTCGAGGTTCAGACGGCGGGCGACGGCGCCGGCGAGCGCCACGACCTGCTCGGCGTGCTGGCCGGTGCCGCGGTCGCGCTCGGCCAGCGCGAGCGCCAGGGCGCCGATCGCGCCGCGCGACGGCTCGGGCGTCGGCGGGCGGCCGGGGGCGCCGACGCGGCCGCCGCCGGCGATGCGGGCGCGCTCCAGGATCGCGGAGGCGTCGGCCATCAGGCCGTCGAGCTGGCCGGTGCCGCCGTCGACCGCGATGCCGGCCGAGACGGTGACGGGCCCGGACTGCTCCAGGACCGCGACCAGCCGCTCGGCGACGCCGCGGGCACCGGCGAGGTTGGCGCCGGGCATGACGACCGCGAGCTCGTCGGCGCCGGTGCGGCCGACGACGTCGCCGCCGCGGACCAGCTCGCGCAGGCGCTGGGAGACATGGGCGAGGGCCTCGTCGCCGGCGGCGGCGCCGCGCCGGCCGTTGAGCGCGCGGAAGCCGTCGATGTCGACCAGGACGAGGGCGGCCGACTCGCCACGGCGCTGGCAGCCACGGAGCGCCGCGGCGGCGGCCTCCCGGAAGGCGTCGAGCGTCAGGACGCCGGCGCGACGGTCCTTGCGGAGGTAGTCGTTGCGCTCGGCCTCGAGGACGGCGATGCGCGCGTGGCTGCTGCGCAGCTCATCGCGAAGGCGGCGGGACTCGGTGAACATCGTGGGTCACCGGATCGACGCGCGCCGCGGGCGGGTCGCGCGCGCCGTCGCCTGCGTGGACGGATCGCTTATGGAGCGGCCGGCGGGGCCCGCGCAGGCTGGACGGATGACCGACGACCTCGACATCGTCCTCGTGCAGCTCGCGCTGATCGGCGGCGCCGCCGAGGCCGTCTGATCGCACCGATCACGAACGCCCGTTCGCAGGACATCCGACCGAGGATGCAGAATGCCGCACTCAGTGAGTCCCGTCCTCGGCATCGATCCCGGCCTCGCCAACACCGGCTACGGCGTGGTGGAGCGGCGCGGCATGCGCTTCGCGGCGCTCGACGGCGGCGTGGTCACCACGCGCGCCGGCGTCCCGCTGGAGCAGCGGCTGGCGACGCTGTTCGCCGAGATCGACGCGCTGATGGAGCGCTGGTCGCCCGAGGCGGTGGCGCTGGAGGACCTGTTCTTCGGCGCGAACGCCCGCAGCGCGTTCGCGGTCGGCCAGGCGCGCGGGGTCGTGATGCTCGCCGCGGGGCGCCGCGGCGTGCCGTGCGCGTCCTACACGCCCCAGCAGGTCAAGCAGGCGGTCTGCGGGACGGGCCGCGCGGCCAAGGAGCAGGTGGCGCGCATGGTGTGCTCGCTGCTGCGCCTGCCCGACGAGCCGCTGCCCGACCACGCCACCGACGCGCTCGCCGTCGGCGTCTGCCACGTCAACCACGCGCCGCTGGCGGCCGTGCTGTCCTCGGTCGCGGGAGGCCGCTCAACATGATCGCCCTGATCGCCGGAGAGGTCTCCGTCCGCCGTCCGGACCACGTCGTCGTCGAGACGGCGTCGGGCGTCGGCTACCGGCTGGCCGTGTCGGCTGAGACGCTGCGCCAGGTGCCCGCCGCGGGCGAGACGGTCTCGCTGCTGACGCATCTGGTCGTGCGCGAGGACGCGCTGTCGCTGTTCGGCTTCGCCACCGAGGAGGAGCGCGACCTGTTCCTGCTGCTCATCGGCGTGCAGAGCGTCGGGCCGAAGATGGCGCAGGCCGTGCTCAGCGGCGGCTCGCCGCGGGAGCTGATCGCGTCGGTCGCCGCCGGCGACGTCAAGCGGCTGACCGCGGTGCCGGGCATCGGCAAGCGCACGGCGGAGCGGATCATCGTCGAGCTGCGCGAGAAGGTCGGCGCGGTCGAGGACGTCGTGGCCGGCGCCGGCGCCGGCGACATCACGGCGTCGCGGGCCGACGACCCGCGGTCGCTGGCGCGCGACGGCCTGGTCGAGTTGGGGTTCTCGCTCGAAGAGGCCGAGCGGCTGCTGTCCGGCACCTCCGGCGACACCCCTGAGGACCTGCTGCAGCAGGCGCTGCGGGCGGCGCGCGCGTGAGCGGGCTGCGGATCCAGACGCCCGACGCGGCGTTCGAGGACGACGACCTCGACCTCTCGCTGCGGCCGCGGACGCTGCGCGACTTCGTGGGCCAGGAGGGGCTCAAGGACCAGCTGTCGGTCTCCATCGAGGCGGCGCGGCTGCGCGGCGAGGCGCTGGACCACGTGCTGCTCGCCGGCCCGCCGGGCCTGGGCAAGACGTCGCTGGCGCAGATCCTCGCCGCCGAGCTGGAGGTCCCGTTCGTCCAGACGGCGGGCCCGGCGCTGGAGCGCAAGGCCGACATCGCGGCGTTCCTCGGGGCGCTGGAGCCGCGGTCGATCTTCTTCGTGGACGAGATCCATCGGCTCTCGCGCGCGCTGGAGGAGACGTTCTATCCCGCGATGGAGGACCGCAAGCTGCCGATCACCGTCGGCCAGGGCGCCGGCGCGCGGGTGATGGACGTGCCGCTGCCGCCGTTCACGCTGGTCGGCGCGACGACGCGCGCGGGGCTGCTGACGACGCCGCTGCGCGACCGCTTCGGGATCCAGCACCGGCTGGAGCCCTACGCGGGGCCGGAGCTGGCCGCGATCATCCACCGCAGCGCGCACATCCTCGGCTGCGCGATCGATGAGGGCGGCGCGGCCGCGATCGCACGCCGCTCGCGCGGCACGCCGCGCGTCGCCAACCGGCTGCTCAAGCGGGTGCGCGACTTCGCGGAGGTTCGCGCGGCCGGCGTGGTCGACTCCACCTCCGCCGACGCCGCGCTGGAGCTGCTGGAGATCGACGACCTCGGCCTGGACCGGCTGGACCGCGAGATCCTCGACGCGATCTGTGTGAAGTTCGGCGGCGGCCCGGTCGGGCTGTCGACGCTGGCGGTCACGGTGTCCGAGGAGCAGGACACGATCGAGGACGTCTACGAGCCCTACCTGCTGCAGTGCGGGTTCATCAAGCGGACGCCGCGCGGCCGCGTGGCGACGGCGCGCGCCTTCGGGCACCTCGGGCTCGAGCCGCCGGCCGAGCGCGACCACGGCCTCTTTTAGCTCGCGCAAGGCTCCTCGTCACAAGATCCCTGGGGTGTGGGTCTTAGGACGCAGATGAAGCTGGACGCGACAGCGCTGGGAGAGCTGTTCGAGGCCGAAGGGCCACGGCTGCTGGCGTTCGCCACCAGGCGCACGTTCGACGCCGAGTGGGCGCTGGACGTCGTCGGCGAGGCCTTCGCGGTCGCGTTCGAGCGGCGCGGCCGGTTCCGCGGCGGCTCGCGCGAGGAGGCCGTCGCCTGGCTCTACGCGATCGTCCGCACCCAGCTCAACCACCAGTTCCGCCGGCGCGGGGCCGAGCGTCGGGCGCTGGACCGGCTCGGCGTCGACCGCCCGACGATGGGGGAGGACGAGCGCCGCCGCGTCGAGGAGCTCGCCGGGCTGGAGGAGCTGCGCGCGGTCGTCGCCGACGAGCTGGAGCGCCTGGCGCCCGACCAGCGCGACGCCGTCCGGCTGCGCGTCGTCGACGAGCTCGACTACGACGAGGTCGCCGACGCGCTGAGGATCACCCAGCAGACGGCTCGGGCGCGCGTCTCACGCGGCCTGCGCGCGCTGAGCGAGGCCGTCAAGGCCATGGAGGAGGTGCCCTATGCCCGCTGACCTGCCGGCGCTGGAGAAGCTGACCCACGACGTCGTCGCCGCGATGCACCGCACCGAGCGGCGCGAGCACCGCCGCCACGGCTCCCGCGCCCGCCGCCGCCTCGGGCTGCTGGCGCTGCTGATGCTGCTGCTGATCCCCTCGGGCCTCGTGCTGCACACGACGTCGTCGCCGGGCGCGACGCTGCCCGACCAACACCATGCCTATGACTTCGCGAAGGCCGCGGGCGCCGGCGCGGCCGGCGCCATCGTCGCCGCCGCGGTGACCCGCGCGGCACCACGCTCCGCCGCCATCACGACCCCTCGCGCCGCCCTGCGATGACCGCGCGCTGCCTTATAGCCGGTAGGCCGCGTCTGCGGCCCGAGCGGTCGTGGCTGACGTCGCCGGCGCAGCGGCAGCGTGCGCCAGCACGTGAAGCGCGTTGGCGACCGTCAGGCGCGGGCGCGCGGCCCGCAGACGCGCCCTACCCACACGGGCGCTGGCCGAGCGGCAGCGTCCTGGCGCCGCCGGCGCGCGTGACGTCCAGCCCGTCCGGCGAGCCGTTGAGCCGGACCGGGTTGCCGTTGACGGTGACGCTCGTCGACGCCAGCCCGATGTTCATGCGGATGTGGCGGCCCTTGAACGTCTTCTTGCCGTCGAGCGTGCCGCCGAAGAGCTGGTTGCCCTTGCCGTCGTCGACGCAGAGGAACGTCGGCCGGCCGCTCGCGTCGACGCGCACGGTCACGGTCTTCGACGTCGCCGCCGCGTGCCGCTTGGCCGCCGCCGCCTCGCGCTCACGCTTGGCCCGCGCCGCCTTCGCGCGCCGCCGGCGCGTCGCCGCGGCCTGGTCGGCGGCCGACGGCGTCGTGGTCGTCGCGGTGGTCGACGTGTCCCTCTCCGTCGTCTCGGTGGACGACGCGCCCCCGATCGTGTCGGTCGCCGTCTGCGTCGCCGTGCCCGTGACCGTGGCGGGCATCGTCGTCGTCTCGGGCGGCAGGCTGTTGGCCGCGTTGTCGCCCTTGTCGTTCTCCAGCAGCGACGCGCCCGCCGCCGCCGCGACCAGCACCACGCCGACGCCGACGAGCCCGAGGATCGCGCGGCCGCGGGACTTCCCGCCCGCCGCGCCCGGCGGCAGCAGCAGCAGCCGCTGTCCCGGCTCGGCGACCAGCAGGTCGGGCCGGACGCCCATCCCCGCGACGCGCAGCGCCGCCGCGACCCGCCGGCGCGCGGCGTCCGTCGGCGCCGGCTCGCCGAACGCCGCGAGCAGCTGCTCGAGCGTCGGGGCCCGGTCCGCGCCGCGCCCGCGCGCCGCCGCCTGCGCGATCTCGGTCGCGATCGCGGCGTCGCCGAGCGGGACTTCCGGTTCGTTGGGGCAGGAGCCCGAGCCTTCCATTGGTCCGGCGGTTTACCAGTTCATCCGGCGCGACAGCCCCGCGCCGGTCCCGTGTAGCGCGCGGATGAAGGCTCGAACCGCGTCTTCAGGATGCGCGAAGGCGAGCCGGATACCCTTGCTCAGCGAAACGATGGCTCACCTCTTCATCTGTCCCAACTGCGGCAACCGCACGACCGAGACCGAGCGCACCGCCGGTTTCCGCCGTGAGGCGCGCGGCTGCTCGAAGTGCGGCTTCGGCTTCCTCTTCGAGCTGCTCGACGACTACTACCCGGCGCCCGACGCCGCCTTCTTCGCCTGCGACCAGCAGGGCAACGTGATCGCCTGCGGTCGCGGCTCGTTCGAGCTGACCGGCCTGGACGACGAGAAGGTCATCGGGCGACCGGTGCGCGACGTCCTCGGACTCAGCTTCTCCGACGGGGACGACCCCGTCGGCACCGTGCTCGAGTGGGGCGTCCGCAAGCTCAAGCAACCCGTCCAGGTCAACGCGGAGGGCGACCTGCCCGCCCGCGCGACCGCTGATCTGTTCCCAGCGTACGATGACGACGGGGGCATGCTGCTCGTCCTCACGCCGGACAAGTAGCGACCGGCTGACAGTCCGGCTAGGTCCACTGTCTTCTCCCTGTCCCCGAGCAGTACTCTGCCGCCTGCTTCCGCATGACCGATCGCCGCCGAAACATCATCGTCCTCGCCATCGTGGCCGCCCTTCTGGTGGCCGCGCTCGCGGTCATCATCCCCGGCTCGCCGCTGTCCAAGTCGACGCGCCAGGGGCTTGACCTCAAGGGCGGCGTGTCGCTGGTCTACGAGGCCCAGCCGACCAAGTTCTCCAAGGTCACGTCCGACTCGATCAACCGCACGATGGACATCATGCGGGAGCGCGTCGACAACCTCGGCGTCGCCGAGCCGGAGATCCAGCGCTCGGGCGAGAACCAGATCGACGTCTCGCTCCCCGACGTCCAGAACGCCGACCAGGCACAGCAGCAGGTCGGCACGACCGCCCAGCTGGCGTTCTACGACTGGGAGAAGAACGTCGTCGGGCCCAACGGCAAGACGGCCCCGGACAACGCCAACGTCACCGGCGGCTCGTCGGCCGGCCAGCCCGGCGCCGGCGCGTCCCAGACGCAGTACGAGGCCGTCAAGCAGGCCTCCAAGCTCAAGCCGACGAGCGAGCCGAACGACACGACGTCGGGCCAGTGGTACGGCGTCGACGACAAGGCCAAGACGGTCCTCTGCGGCCCGGCGAACACCGAGGCCGCCGCGCGTGAGGCGTGCGCCAACGCCGGCAAGAAGCCCTCGTCGTTCCTGGAGGTCCCCGAGGGCTACATCGTCGTCCAGGCCGAGTCCGACGCCAACAACAAGAACTCGGTCGCCGCCGCCTCCGACGCCTACTTCATCCTCAAGGACGACCCGGCGCTCCGCGGCACCGACATCAAGAACCCGGAGCAGAACACCGACAGCGGCGCGGGCGGGACCGGCCAGCCCAACGTCACCTTCGACTTCACGAGCGCGGGCCGCAAGAAGTGGCAGGCCACGACGCGCGCGATCGCCCAGCGCGGCTCCGCGGCGCTGCTGCCGGGCGTCAACCCGCAGACGGTCGCCAACCACTTCGCGATCGTCCTCGACGGCAAGCTCATCTCGGTCCCGTACATCGACCCGCAGCAGAACCCGGACGGCATCGACGGGTCCAACGGGTCGGAGATCTCGGGCGGCTTCACCATCAAGTCGGCCCAGAACCTGGCCAACCTGCTGAAGACCGGCGCCCTGCCGATCCACCTCGAGCTCATCTCGCAGTCGCAGGTGTCCGCGACGCTCGGCCAGCAGGCGCTGCACCAGGGCCTCATCGCCGGCATCGTCGGCTTCGTCATCGTCGCGCTGTTCCTGCTGGTCTTCTACCGCGTGCTCGGCATCATCGCCGTCGGCGCGCTGATCGTCTACGCGATCTACCTGTTCGCGCTCATCAAGCTCATCCCGATCACGATGACCCTGCCGGGCATCGCGGGGTTGATCCTGACGATCGGCGTCGCGGCCGACGCGAACATCGTCATCTTCGAGCGCGTCAAGGAGGAGATCCGCGGAGGCAGGTCGGTCGCCGCGGGCATCGCGGCCGGCTACAAGAAGGGCATCGCGGCGATCATCGACGCGAACGTCGTCACGTTCATGGTGGCCTTCATCCTCTTCATCCTCGCCACGGCGGGCGTGAAGGGCTTCGCGTTCACCCTGGGCATCGGCACCCTGACGTCGCTGTTCACGGCGGTCCTCGCCACGCAGGCGGTCCTCGGGCAGATGCAGCGCTCGCGCTTCATCACGCACCCGAGCGCGCTGGGCGCCGGCGAGAAGCACCGCTCCTGGACGCAGGACTTCATGGGCGCGTCGAAGTGGTTCTTCTCGCTGTCCGGCGTGATCCTGCTGATCGGCGCGCTGGCGATCGGCGGCAAGGGCCTGAACTTCGGCATCGACTTCCAGTCCGGCACGCGCGTCAAGGCGGCGTTCGTCCAGACGCCGACCGAGAACAAGGTCTCCGACGTCCTGCAGGCCGCCGGCTTCAAGAACCCCGAGGTCCAGAAGGTCAACGGGGACAAGGAGCTCAAGGGCGACGGCATCCAGATCTCCCTCGCCGAGTCCAAGGCGTCCGAGATCGCCAAGGTCGAGCCCGCGCTGGTCAAGGCGTTCGGCCAGCCCAAGGCCTATCAGTCGCAGTCGATCGGCCCGACCTTCGGCCAGACCGTGGCGAAGTCCGCGGTCATCGCGATCATCGCGTCGCTGCTCGTCATCAGCGCCTACATCGCGCTGAGATTCGAGTGGAAGTTCGCCGTCCCGGTGCTCATAGCGCTGATGCACGATCTGCTGATCACGGCAGGCGTGTACTCGCTCACCGGCCGGGAGGTGACGACGTCGACGGTCGCGGCGCTGCTCACCATCCTCGGGTACTCGCTGTACGACACGATCATCGTGTTCGACCGCATCCGCGAGAACGTGCCGCGCATGCCGCGAGCCGCGTTCTCCCAGATCGTCAACCGCTCGATGAGCGAGGTGCTGACGCGGTCCCTGGCCACGTCGTTCTGCACGCTGCTCCCGATCCTGGCGCTGCTGTTCTTCGGCGGCGACACGCTCAAGGACTTCGCGTTCGCGCTGCTCGTCGGCGTGATCTCGGGCGCGTACTCGTCGATCTTCATCGCCTCGCCGGTGCTCACGCACTGGAAGGAGCGCGAGGAGCTCTACCGCCGCCGGCGCGCGCGGATCGCCGCGGAGAACGGCGGGGTCGTGCCCGCCTACGCGACGGCCTCGCACGGCGTCACGGTCGAGCCCAAGGGCCCGTCGCGCCCGTCGCGCCGCATCACCTCCCCGGACGACCCGGAGCGCGGCGTGTCGGCGAACGAGTTCCAGCAGATGGTCCAGGACATCTCGCACGAGACGGCGCCGACGCGCGTCGCGGCCAAGACCAAGGAGCGCGAGGTCGAGCCGGAGCCGGAGCGTGCGCCGGAGCCCGAGCCCGAGCCCGACCTGACGGCCGACGCCCTGCCCGAGGACCTCGTCCTCAAGGATGACAAGCGCGAGAGGCCCCGGCGCTCGCGGAACCGCCGTCACGGGAGACCGCGTTAGCCATGGCGATGTTCGCGTGGGTCATGATGGGCTTGGCCCTCTGGCACTTCACGATCTTCCTGCCGGACCGCTTCTGGGGCGGGATCGTCGGGGCCTTCCTCGGCGCGGTGATCGGCGGCGCCCTGTTCGGCCTCATCGTCAACGGCTTCACGATCCCGGGCGAGAGCGAGACGCACCTCCTGCAGGCCCTCGAGGCCGCGCCGGGCGCGCTGCTCGGGATCGCGCTGGTGTACGCCGAGGGCATCCGCCGCAAGATCCCGCCCCTCCACCTCTAGACGATCCTGCGGGCCGCCCGCCCGCGCCTGACGGTCGCCAGTGCGCTTCACGTGCGGGCGCACGCTGCCGCTGCACCGGCGACGTCAGCCACGACCGTGCGGGCCGCAGGATCGCCTAGGCGAAGTTCGCGCAGGGTGCGGGGTCAAGCCCCGCGTTCCGTCGGGCGCCGCTGGCACTCTGAAGGGCGATGCTCACGCCGCGACTCGAGGTACCGCCGTGCGACAGCGCCGCGGCGCTGGCCCTGGCGCGCGACCTGGGCATGAGCTTCCCGGTCGGCCAGGCGCTGGTGCGCCGCGGGATCACGTCGCTGGACGACGCGCGCGCGTGGCTGGCGGCCGGCGACGAGCACCCGGCGTCGGCATTCGCGGGGCTCGACGAGGCCGTCGCGGTGCTGCTGCGCCACGCCGAGGCGGGGTCGCGGATCACGATCCACGGCGACTACGACGTCGACGGCGTCGCGTCCACCGCGATCCTCGTGCGGGCGCTGAGGGCGGTCGGCGCGGTCGTGGACTGGTACCTGCCGTCGCGGGCCGAGGACGGCTACGGGCTGAGCGCCGCGACGGTCGAGAAGCTCGCCGCGCGCGGAACCAAGCTGCTCGTCACGACCGACTGCGGGATCACGGCGGTCGACGAGGTCGCGCTGGCGACGTCGCTGGGCCTCGACGTCGTGGTCACCGACCACCACGCGCCGCGCGCCGACGGCCGCCTGCCCGAGGCGCCGATCGTCCATCCGGCGGTCTGCGGCTACCCGTGTCCGGACCTGTGTGCCGGCGGCGTCGCCCACAAGGTCGCGGGCGCGCTGCTGGAGGCTGCGGGCCACGACGCGTCGATCGCGCTGGCCGACCTCGACCTGGTGGCGCTGGCGACGGTCGCCGACTGCGTCCCGCTGCGGGGCGAGAACCGGCGGCTGGTGCGCCAGGGCCTGCTGGCGATGGGGCGGACCGAGAAGCCGGGGCTGCGGGCGCTGATGCGCGTCGCGCGCGTCGACCCGACGCGGGTGGACGCGCGGGCGCTCAGCTTCGGGCTGGCGCCGCGGATCAACGCGGCGGGCCGGCTGCACCGCGCCGACGCCGCGCTGGAGCTGCTGCTGTCGCACGACGAGACCGCGGCGCTGGAGATCGCGGAGGAGCTCGACCGCGCGAACGCGGACCGCCGGTTCGTCGAGCAGCGGATCACCTTCGAGGCCGAGGCGCAGGTCGCCGAGCTCGGCGAGCAGCCCGCCTACGTGCTGTGGGCCGACGGCTGGCACGCGGGCGTGATCGGCATCGTCGCCTCGCGGATCGCGGAGCGCCACCACCGGCCGGTCGTGATGATCGCGCTGCGCGAGGGGGAGGCCGAGGGCACCGGGTCGGGACGCTCGATCCCGGCGTTCGACCTGCTCGGCGGGCTCGACGCGTGCGCGTCGTCGCTGCTGCGCCACGGCGGCCACCGCGCGGCTGCCGGCTGCACGATCGCGCGGGCGTCGCTGGAGGGGTTCCGGGCAGCGTTCTGCGCGCATGCCGCGTCGGTCCTCGCGCCCGAGGACCTCGTGCCGGTCGAGCGCGTCGACGCGGTCGTCTCCGGCGACGAGCTGGGCCAGGGCCTGGCCGAGGAGCTGGGGCGGCTGGCGCCGTTCGGCATCGGCAACCCCTCGGTGTCGCTGCTCGTTCCGGCCGCGCGCCTCGTCGACCCGGTGCAGATGTCAGAGGGCAAGCACGTCCGCTTCACGGTCGAGGCCGGCGGGATCCGGGCGCGCGCCGTGGCCTTCGGCCTGAGCGCGCTGCCGGAGGGCGCGGCCGAGGGCCGGCTGCACGCCACCTTCACGTTGGAGCTGAACGAGTACCAGGGCACGGTCGAGCCCCGGCTACTCCTGCGCAAGCTGCTGCCGGCGGCGTCCGAGGCGCCGCAGCTGGTCGGCGAGCCGGCGCCGGGGACCGAGGCGTGGCGCGACGCGGTGCTGACGGCGGCCACGGCACGGAGCCTCGTCGCGGTGGGCGCGGGCGGCTTCGCGCAGGGCGCGCTCGCCCTCGCCGTCGACCCTGCGCCGCGGCGCGCCTCCGCCGCCTCCGCGCCGACCCTCGCCTCCGCCGCCGCCCGCGCCCTCGCCAGCGCGCCCGCGCCCGGCCACCGGACGCTGCGCGACCGGCGCGGCACCGGCCTCGCCGGCACGATCGCCGCGCTGGTCCACACCGGCGAGCCGGTCCTGGTCGTCGCCGCCGACGGCCCCGCCCGCGCCCAGCAGCTCGCCGGCCGGCTCGGCGGCTTCGCGATCACCAGCTGGGACGCCCTCGCGGCGGAGCCGGGGCTGGCCGCGGGGTACCACCACCTCGTCGCGCTCGATCCGCCGGCGCATCCCGACCACGAGGTGGTGGTGACGGCGGGGGAGCCCAGCCAGATGACCCATCTGGCGTGGGGTGAGCCTGAGCTACGCTATTCACGGGATGTACTGGATCGAGATACGGTGCTTCGCCCCGCCCTCGTCAGCGCGTATCGCGCCTTGCGCGACGGCTCAGACCTGGGCGCCGCGCTCGGCCAGCCTCCCGCGCACGCGGCCGCTCGCCTGCTCGCCGTCCTGGTCGAGCTCGGCCTCGTCGACGCCGACCCGGCCACCGGCACGCTCGCGATCCCACCGGCCCAGCACACCGACCTGGAGCGCTCGGCGGCCTTCCTCGCCGCCCAGCGGCGGCACGCGGAGGGCACGGCATGGCTGACCAGCGAGAGCGCGACCGCACCACCAATGGCAGCGGCATGACCGACGCGGCGGGCGCCCAGGCCGACGGCGACCGCACGCCGGTCGACATCATCGCCAACCCCGCCGAGCACAGCCCCGTCGCGCGCGCGGACCTCACGCAGACCGAGCGCCGCCTGCTCTCCGACCTCTTCGCGATCGTCGAGGAGCACGCCGACGAGGCCGCGCTGCCGATCGACCGCGCTCGCGTCGAAGAGGCGTTCGTCTTCGCGTGCGAGCACCACGCCGACCAGCGCCGCAAGTCCGGCGAGCAGTTCATCTTCCACCCGGTCGGCGT
>DATDMD010000130.1:0-8063 GCA_036518975.1 Baekduia sp. | reverse complement strand
CGGTGGTCTCGGGCTCCTCGGCAAACGCCGTCCGCTTCACGCCGGGAGGCACGAAGACGAACGTCCCGGTGGGCGCGGCCACCCGGTCGCCGTCGAGCTCGAACACGGCTCGTCCGCGCACGACGAGGTACAGCTCCTCGCTCGCGTCGGGCTCGGACTCGTCGTGCTCGTTGATGATCCGATCGCCCACGGCACGGGCCGTCCAGGCGTTGATGCCGAAGGACGAGATGCCGAAGTGGTGCCTGACAGGTCGAAATGGCTCACGCCCGTCGGTCAGCTCTTCGATCTCGTCCAGTCGCGCGACTGCGTAGCTCGTCATCGGAGTCCTTCACGTCGTAGGTCGCATGCTGCCGAGATCTTGACGGGCGCGAGTCGTGCGCGATCAGCTCACGACGCTGGGCGTCGGCGCTCGTCGACGTCGTCGTCGCCCGGCCACGTCCAGCGTGGGACCTCGCGGAGGGGGTGCAGCTCGTCGTCGGTGTCGGCGTGGGAGTTCTGCATGGCGACCTTGGAGCCGAACTCGACGTGCTCGTGCACGGCCTCGCGGAACGCCGGGTCTGCCGGCATGTGGGTCGCGTCGAGCGCGGCCATGTAGAGCTCGACGAACCGCCGGCGCTGCTGCGGGCCGCCCCGCGCCGAAGAGCGGTTGCAGGAGCGGGTCGGCGAGGACGCTGTCGTAGAAGCCCTGCTCGAGGCGGTGCAGCGCCTGCTCGCCACCGGCATGCTCGAACAGCGTGGGCATCGATCGACCCTAGCCCAAGGAAGGGCCCACGGCGCAGACCGGGGTGCCGATGATCGCCTCGCCGCTGACCATGGATCCGATGGAGGACGTCGCCGCGACGGTCCCGGTCAGGCGCCGTCGCGGTCCGGGGAGCTTGGTCGGAGCGCCCCGTGACGGATAGCGTTGACGGCCATGGCCGACCTGCGCCCGATGGATGCGACCCTCGAGGGCTACGCGTGGCTGCCGCGCATGATCGACAAGTCGCGCGCGGCGCGGAGCGGGACGCTGGGGAACGGTGTGCATCCGTGCCCGGTCGATCGGCGCTGCCTGGCGCTGCTGGGGATCGACGTGGAGACGTTCGGCGCGGTGGTCGCGGGGGCGGGCGACGACGCCGAGGTGCTGGCGGGGCTGCGCGCCGCGGGGATCGCGTCCGCCGAGGCGGCGTGGTTCGACGCGCCCGCGTGGGAGGACGCGCTGCAGGAGATGGTGTGGCGCTCCGACGGCGAGACGATCAGCGACCGCGCGGCGCGCAACGTGATGATCCTGCACGCGACCGACGCGGTGACCGTCACGTGGACGCGGTACAGCACCGGCGAGCGCGGCCCGGACCTCCATCTGCATCGCGAGCACACCGACGCCTTCTACGTGCTGACGGGCGCGCTGCGCTTCGCGCTCGGGCCGGACGGCGAGCGCGTGGTGCGGGCGCCGGCCGGGACGTTCGTCTCGGCGCCGCCCGGCGTTGCGCACTCCTTCGTCAACGACGAGGCCGACGACGCGACGTGGCTGAACGTCCACACGCCGGACGCCGGGTTCGCGGCGTTCCTGCGCGGCGCGCGCGACGGGCGGCAGGAGCCGTTCGACTCCTTCGACGTGCCGGCCGAGACCGGGGGCGACGGTGGACGGCCGGCAACCGACGCGGTCGTGATCGCGCCCGCCGCCGACCACGGGCTGTCCTACGACGGCCCGGACCTGCGCGTCGTCGCCGACCGGTTCCGCGTGGACATCGTGGCGCCGGGCGGCGCGGCGCCGGTGTCCTACTGCCGGATCTAGGGGCCCGCGTCAGCCCTCGATCGTGTTGTGCACCTGCGCGACCATCGGCTCGTTGATCGCGACGCCGGCCCCGGTGAGGATCGGGATCAGCGTCTCCCCGAACGCGTCGAACGCCTCCTGGGACTCCCAGATGTCGAAGACCTGGATCTCGCCGCCGCTCTCGAGCGCGACGTGCGAGAGCCGACCGTCGGGCGCACCGGCGCCCGCCTCCTCGAGCTGGGCCAGCGTGGTGTCGTACTTCTCCACGGTGAAGCCGGTGGCGGTGATGTAGAACCCGAGGGCCATTGACATCCTCGACCTTCTCGCGCGGTCCGCGCGGTCGCGTGCCGGATGCTGCGGCGCGACTGTACTCCGACGCGCGGGTCACGTCAGGTCCCCGGCGCTGGCGTGACGCTATGTCACGAGCGCGAGCTTGCCGCCCGGGTGGCCGCCGCTCAGCAGCTCCAGGGCGGCGGGGGCTTCCTCGAAGGGGACGGTCCGCGCCATCGGGACGGCGAGCTCGCCGCCGGCGGCCAGCGCGATGAGCTCCGGGCGGATCGCGTCGCGGTAGGCCGCGGAGGCCGGGTTCATGCCGCCGACGTGCCGGAAGCCGTCGGCCTCGGCGCGGCGCGCGGCGGCGACGGAGACGATCCGCCGGCGGTCGGCGACCAGCGCGAGCGAGACGTCGACGGCCTCGTCGGTGCCGACCGTGTCGACCGCGACGTCGACGCCGTCGGGCGCGAGCTCACGCACGCGCGCCTCGAGGCCGTCGCCGTAGGCGACCGGGACGCCGCCGAAGCGCTCGACGGCGTCGAAGCGCGACGGGCTCGCGGTGCCGATGACGCGGGCGGCACCGCGGCGGCGCGCGAGCTGCAGGACCGCGACGCCGACCGCGCCCGACGCCCCATGCACCAGGACGGTGTCGCCCGCGCCGACGCCGGTGACCTCGAGCGCGTCGGCGGCGGTCGCGCTCGCCAGTAGGAGGTTGGCCGCCTCGGGGAAGCTCAGCGACGCCGGCTTGGCGAACACGTCCCGCGCCGCGACCGTGAGCGCGGTCGCGTAGCCGCCGGTCACGCGGTAGGAGAGCACCTCGTCGCCGACCGCTCCGCCACCCGAGGCGATCTCCGTGTCCGGGCCCAGGGCGGCGAGCGTGCCGGCGACCTCGAAGCCCGGAGTGTTCGGCAACGTCGAACGGTCGCCGCTCGCGAAGCGCTTGTAGTCGGCGGGGTTGAGCCCCGAGGCGCGCACGGCGATCGTCACCTCGCCCGGGCCGGGCGGCGGGACCTCGACGTCGACGAGACGCAGGACGTCGGCGGGCGCGCCGAACGCCTCGGCGATCCAGCGACGGGCGGGCGAGGAGGCGGCCGGCATGAGGTCGAGTCTGGCACCGATGCCGTGACCCCGCCAGAGCGTCGGCGCGCCTAGGGTTGCCGTCATGGACACCAACAGCACGTCGCCCGTGCGCGAGCTGCGGCTCGCCGTGACCGTCGAGGACTTCGATGCCGCCGTCGCCTTCTACCGCGACGCCCTCGGCCTGCCCGAGGTGGAGGCGTGGGACCGGGAGGGCGGGCGGGGCGCGATCCTCGACGCCGGCCGCGCGACGCTGGAGCTGATCTCCGCCGACCAGGCCGAGCTGATCGACCGCATCGAGGAGGGGGAGCGGGTCGCCGGCCCGGTCCGCGGCGCGCTGGAGGTCGAGGACTCCGCCGAGCTTGCGGAGCGGCTCGAGCAGGCCGGCGCCGCCCGGCTCGGCGGGCCGGTCGTCACGCCCTGGCAGCACCGCAACGTGCGACTCGAGGGGCCCGGCCTGCAGCTGACGCTGTTCACCGTCCTGGGGTAGGCGCCGGCCCGGTCGCGTGGAACGCCTCATGTAGTACATCCGCCGAATCGTGTCTGCCGTCTGGACCGATCCATATCTTCATGGCAATGCGCGCACGACCCTTGGCAGGGGGACGCCGCGTCGTGCTCGTGCTCGTCGCCGTCCTCCTTGCCGTCGTCCTTCCCCCGACCGCGGGCGCGGCGGTGTCCCGTGACCACGCGGCGGCGAAGGCGCTCAAGGCCCTGCGCGTCGCCGGCGACGGCCAGGCGGTCCGGGTCTTCGGGACGCGATCGACGGTCGCGGCGCGGACGGCGATCACGCAGTCGACGGCGGGGTCTGGCGCGGCCGCGGCGGACCCCGACACCGGCGTGCGCTCCGGCGCGGCCGCGCCCGTGCTGCGCACGCCGAACGAGCCCGTCTGGCTCTTCTACGCCGACCGCGGGCCGTTCCAGGCGTTCGAGCACCCCGGCCGGATCGCGCTCGTCGGCGCCCGCACCGGGCACGTGACGCTCAGCTCGACGCTGCGCTGGGTCCCGCTCGTCGCCGGCCGGCTGCCGGAGTTCTTCCGGACCGCCGACGCCTACGAGGGCAAGCGCTTCCTGGTCTACGACCGGCCGTGGCCCGCCACGCCCGCCGCCACCGCCACGACCGCCACGTTCCGCCGCGCCGCCGTCTCCGACGCCGCGACCGAGGCCGACCGCCGCGCCGCCGCCGCGCTGGCGACCCAGCACGCGTGCGCGCTGCGCGTCTCCGACACGCTCGGCGACTTCTACGACTTCGGCCGCGTCGACCGCACGCGCGCCCAGCTCGGCCTGTTCTTCAAGCGCCTCTCCGACCTCGCGCCAGGCTTCGTGACCGAGCGCTACGTCGCGCACGACGGCGGCACGCCGCCCGCTGCCGCGCAGCGGCTGATCGACAAGAACGGCTGCCGCGACCTGCTGCTCTACGCCGCCGGCGGGGCGGCGCGCAACGGCGCGCCCGCGATCGTCATCGGCGTCCGCGCCGCCGGCGGCGGCCTGTCCTGGCAGACGCTGACCGCCGCGGACCTCGCCCGGCTCGTCAAGGCCAACCCGGCCGTCACGTTCGCGCTGATCTTCGATGCGCCCTACACCGGCCGCATGGCGGCGGTCCTGCGCGGCGAGCCCAACGTGTCGGTCCTGCTGACCTCGGGCGGCCCGGACGAGCCGAGCTTCCGCTACCTGCCGGCGGTCACCGGGAGCAAGGGCGTCGTGCAGAACCCGGGCAACCCCCAGCACCTGCTCGAGTTCACCAACGGGTTGATCAACGGGCTCGGCCGCTTCGCCGCCGACGCCGGCGAGGTCGACCACGCCCTCGCGCAGCCCTCGGGCTCGTTCCTGACCTGGATGCTCGGCCGCGCCGTCGGGCTCGCCGCGCCGCCGTTCGACCCGCTGCTGACCACGCCGGTCGAGATCCTGCCGCCGACGACGGCGCCGCCGATCCCGGCTCCCGCGCCGTCGCCGACGCCCGCGCCCACGCCGATCGACACGCCGCCCGCACCCAACCACGCCCCGACCGCCGCCGACGCCACGCACGCGACCGACGAGGACACGCCGGCCTCCTTCACCCTCGACGGCGCCGACCCCGACGGCGACCCGCTGACCTTCGCGGTCGCCACGCCCCCGGACCACGGCACGGTCACGGCCGCCGGCCCGCGCGTCACCTACACGCCCGCGCGAGACTTCTCCGGGACCGACCGGTTCACCTACACGGTGTCCGACGGGCGCGGCGGCGCGGCGACCGCGACGGTCGACCTCACGATCGCCGCCGTCAACGACGCGCCGGTCGTGGTGGCCGGCGCCGGCGCCGCGACGTTCACCGAGGACGGTCCGGACGTCGCCGTCGACCCCGGCGTCACCGTCGGCGACGTCGACTCGGCCACCCTGGCCGGCGCGACCGTGGCGATCACCGCGGGCCTCGACGCCGCCCACGACGCGCTCGCGTTCTCCGACACCACCGACATCACCGGCGCCTACGACGGCACGACCGGCGTCCTGACGCTCACCGGCACGGCGAGCCCCGCCGAGTACGAGGCGGCGCTGCGGTCGGTCACCTTCGCGACGACCGGCGACGCGCCGTCCACCACGCCGCGCACGATCGCCCTGCGCGCCGACGACGGCGCGCCCGCGAACCACCTCGGCGCCGCGGCGACCCGCACGCTCGCGGTCGCCGCCGTCAACGACGCGCCGGCGTTGTCCACCACCTCGACCGGCGACGCCGCCTACGTCGAGGACGGCACGCCCGCCACCATCGACGACAACATCGCGATCGCCGACCCCGACTCGCCCACGCTGGCCGGCGCGACCGTGGCGATCACGACCGGCTTCGAGACCGACGACCGCCTGGTCTTCAGCGACCAGCACGGGATCGCTGGCAGCTACGACGACACCACCGGCGTCCTGACGCTCAGCGGCTCCGCCACCCTGGCCGACTACCGCGACGCGCTGCGCAGCATCACCTACAAGACGGTCTCCGACGACCCGAGCACGACGACGCGCGGCATCGCGTTCACGGTCGACGACGGCGGATCGGTGGACGCCCTCAGCGCGACGCTGACCCGCGGCGTGACGGTCGCGCGCCACAACGACGCGCCGCGGCTCACGCCGTCGTCGGGCGCCGCGAGCTACACCGAGGCCGGCGCGCCCGTCGTGGTCGACGGGGCGCTCGGCGTCGTCGAGCCCGAGGGCGACGACCTCACCTCCGCGACCGTGACCATCGGCGCGACGGACTTCCTCGCGGGCGCCGACGTGCTCGGCTTCACCGCCCAGAGCGGGCTCACCGGCTCCTACAACAGCTCCACCGGCGTCCTCACGCTCTCCGGAACGGCGACCGCGGCCGAGTACGAGGCCGCGCTGCGCACCGTCACGTTCGCCAGCTCGAGCACCGAGCCCGGCACGGCGCGGACCATCGCCTTCGCGGCCACCGACGCCCCCGGCGACACCAGCGCGGCGGTCACGCACGCGATCGCCGTCCACGCCGTCAACGACGCGCCGGTGCTCGACGCGGGCTCCGGCAGCGCCGCGTTCGCCGAGGGCGACGACCCCGGCCCCGCCGTCGCGCCCGCGCTGACGGTCAGCGACGCCGACTCGACCACGCTCGCCGGCGCCACCGTCCAGATCACCACCAACCGGCAGGCGAGCACCGACGTCCTGGACTTCACCGCCCAGAACGGGATCAGCGCCAGCTTCGTCGCGGCCACCGGCACGCTGACGCTCACCGGCACGGCGTCGCTGGCCGACTACCAGACGGCCCTGCGGTCGATCCGGTTCCGCGCCACCGGCGACGACCCGGGTAGTGCGACGCGCACGGTGTCCTTCACGGCCGACGACGGCGCCGCGAGCAACGACCTCAGCGCGGCGGTCACCCGCACCGTCACCGTGGCGCCGTCCAACGACGCGCCGACCCTCACGGCCGGGACCGGTCACGCGGCCTACACCGAGCGCGGCACGGCGGCCGCGGTCGACCCCGCCGTCACCGTCGCCGACCCGGACTCCACGCAGATGCAGGGCGCGACCGTGGCGATCACGTCGGGGTTCCTGTCGGGGTCCGACACGCTCACGTTCGTCAACACCACCACCATCACCGGGAGCTACAACGCGAGCACCGGGGTCCTGACCCTCTCCGGGACCGACACCCGCGCCAACTACGAGGCGGCGTTGCGCTCCGTGACGTTCAGCTCCGGCAGCCACAGCCCGGGCGCCAGCCGGACCGTGACGTTCCACGTCACCGACAGCGCCGGCGCCACCAGCGCCGCCGCCACCCAGACCATCGACATCACCGCCGTGGCCGACGCGCCGGTGGTCACGACCAGCGGCGGCGCCGCGACGTTCCGCACCGGGCAGACCGGCCAGACGACGGTCGACGCCGCGCTGACCGTGGCCGACGTCGACAGCTCCAGCATGGCGAGCGCGACGGTGAAGATCACCAGCGGCTACGTGCCCGCCGAGGACGTCCTGCGCTTCACCGACGCCGGCGGGATCACGGGCACGTGGGACGCCGCCACCGGCACGCTCACGCTGTCCGGCAGCGCCACGACCGCCGCCTACCAGGCGGCGCTGCGGACCATCCGCTATGACAACTCGGCGTCGATCCCGGACACCACGGACCGCACCGTCACGTTCGCCGTGAGCGACACGTCGGGCACGACCAGCGCCGGCGCCACCAAGACCGTCCACGTCCTGGTCAACCAGGCGCCGGTCGTCGGCCCGACCGGCGCGGTCACGTTCACCGAGACCGCGAGCGCGCCCGCCGCGGGCGACGCCATCGCCGTCGCGCCCAACCTCGCCGTCAGCGACGCCGACACCGCCGACCTGGTCGGCGCGACCGTCAAGCTCGGCGCGGCGGCCGCCGAGGACGTGCTCGCGTTCAGCGACACCTCCACGATCACGGGCAGCTACGACGGCTCGACCGGGACGCTGACGCTGAGCGGGACCGACACCGTCGCCGCCTACCAGGCCGCGCTGCGCGCGGTCACCT
>DATDMD010000129.1:0-33847 GCA_036518975.1 Baekduia sp. | reverse complement strand
CGCCGGCGGGACGCGCTCGACCTCCGGGCGCTGGCGGCGGAGCCGGCCCAGCGGCGGGATCACGCGCTCGGCGAGCATCCAGACGTCTTCGAAGACCGCCTTGAAGCCGAGGCGGAGGACGGCGGCGTACACGGCGAGGCCCGTGCCGCCGGTGATGACGAGCGTGATGAACGAGGGTGCGTCGATCGAGTCGAGCCCGTGGCGCAGCGGGAGCCCGACCGCGATCAGGGCCAGCGCGCCGCAGGTGGCGGGCAGCAGCTCGTGCAGGAGCGAGATGGCGGGGATCGCGACGTGGCGCTGCAGCAGCAACACGTAGACGCCCGCGAGGATCAACACGTACATGCCGACGACCGTGATCGCGACCGTCGTCAGCCCGTGCTTGGCCGACAGCGTGATGCCCGTGGCGTAGACCACCAACATCACGATGTTGAAGCGCAACAGCTCGCGCGGCTTGCCGACCGCGAGCATCACCTGGGAGTAGCCGGTCAGGATCGCGGCGATCATCCCCGCCACGGCGAGGATCTGCGCCGGCCGCACCGACGGGCCCCACGCCGGGCCGAAGACGAACGGCACGAGGACGGGCGCGAGCACGATCAGCGTGGCCAGCAGCGGCACGATCACCGCGGCGTGCACGCGGGTGGCACGCGAGTGCAGCGCGCGCAGCTCGTCGTGGTCGCGGGTGCGCGAGTACACCGGGAACGCCACCTGCAGCATCACGTTGCTGAGCTTGTCCTGGTAGGTGACGCCGAGGTTGAACGCCCGCCAGTAGATGCCGGTCTGCGCCGCGGTCAGCCGCGCGGCCAGGATCGCGTAGTCGATGTTCGAGAACAGGACGTGGACCAGCCCGGCGCCGGCGGCCGGCACGCCGAAGCCGGTGATCTCGCGCGCCGCGGCGCGGTTCCAGCCCGGCCGCGGCGGCCGGGCGGCGACCATCAGCTGCACCGTCGAGACCGTGACCTGCGCCAGCGCGCCGAGCACGATCGCGCGGCCGTCGTCCAGGCCGGCCAGCGCCAGCGTCACCGACGTCACCGACCCGCAGAAGAGGCTCCCGACGTCGATCCGGCTGGTCCGCGCGAAGTCGAGGTTGCGCCACAGCGTCGCGCGCGAGACCGCCCCGAACGACGTGATCGTGAACACCGGCGCGACGATCTCCAGCAGCTCGGCGATCTGCCCGCCGAAGACGCGCTTCCCGATCGTGGGGGCGAAGACCAGCACGAGCGCGGTCAGCGCCACGCCGCCCATGATGCTCATCGTCAGCGCCGCGCGCCGGTGCTCCTCGCCGAGGTCCCGGCGCTGGACCAGCGCGGAGGCGAAGCCCTCGAACGTCAGGATCGTGGCCAGCGGGATGAGGATCATCGCCACGGCCGCGCGCCCGAAGTCCGCGGGGGAGATCAGGCGCGCGAGCGCGATGGCCGCGAGGAGCGCGACGAGCTCGCTCGCGCCGCGCCCGAGCATCACCCATCGCACCCCGTCCAGCGTGGTGTCCTTCAGAGAGCGCTCGGTCATCCGGAAGACGAACGCGCCAGGACCCCGACTCCTTGCGCCGCGTCTACCGCCGCACGTGGATCACCCGGAAGTACCTGCGCACCCCGTCGGCGGCCGTCGTGCGGATCGTCATGCGCAGCTCGATCCGCTTGTTGGCCAGCAGCGCCCTGCGGGCCGACTTCGGCAGCGCGATCCGGACGCGCCGCGCCTTGCCGGGATCCAGCGACCGCACGCCGCTGGTCAGCTTCGCGCGCTTGCGCTGGCCGGCCCACGTCCAGGTCGCCGACCCCGACAGCGCCAGCCGGCACGCCTTCGTGGCCGAGACGGTGACGAGCAGCCGGCCCTTGCTCATGCTCGGCGAGCGCAGCGTCAGCTTGCCCGCCTTGCCGCGCGTCGAGCGCTTGGCGCACGGCGCGACGGCGGCCGCGGCCAGCGGCCCCGACGACCCGCCGCCCTTCGCCGACGCGGCCGCGCCGGCCGCCTTGCCCGAGGAGCCGCTCTCCTGGCACGTGCAGGTCGCAGACCCGGCGCCGCCGCCGGTCGTCGTGGTCGTCGTCGTGCCCGTCGTGGTCGGCGTCGTCGTCCCGCCGCCACCGCCGCCCGGCAGCGTCCCCGCCGCGCAGTCCGCGCCCGCCGAGACGTCGGCAGCCGAGGTCCCCGGCCCGAACTCGAGCGCGCCCGCGTCGACGTACGCCGGGCTGCCCGTCCCGCGGTTGGCGGTCGCCGGGTCGTCGTACCGCGCGCGGCACGCCTTGTCGGCCGCCGGCGCGCCTGCGGCGTTGCCGACGTCGATCCCGAGGCTCCCGGCCGCCAGGCGGTAGTCGCCCGCCGCCGCGTTCACGAACTTCGGCGTGCCCCTGAGGTCCGTCGCTGCCGCCGTCCACCCGTACGTCCCGCCGAGCACGTTGTGGTCCTCGGTGACGTTGGCGACCGTGGCGTCGGAGTCCAGCCGCTCGATGATGTTGTTGCGGATGGTCACGTTGCTCAGCCCGCTGCTCAGCACCGGGTTGGCCTCGTTGTCCCAGACCGTGTTGTTGATGATCTGGATGCCGGTCGTGTCGTACATCTTCAGCGGCGACGCGGCGCCCGTGTTGTGCACGAACACGTTGTTGATGACGCTGACGTCGTCGACGTGGCCGTCCTTGATGAAGAAGCCCTCGGACGCGTTGTCGTGGACGTAGTTGTTGCGGAACGTCAGGTGCGCGCCGCCGGCGTAGGACTGGAGCGCGTCGCTGTGGTCCCCGTTCTCGGCCAGGCCCTCGATCGTGTTGCCGTCGACGACCACGGTGTCGAAGTTCGCCGGCCGCAGCGCGTCGGTCCCGATGTTCTTGAAGTGGCTGTTGCGCACCGTCACGTTGGTGATCTTGGGCGTCGACGTGTCCGCCGCCCAGGCGATGCCCTCGCCGCCGCCGGTGAAGCTGTCGCCGTCGAACAGGACGTCCGACGTGCCCGCGCCGATCTCCGCCAGGTCGGCGCCGCCGGAGTTGCTGACGCTCGAGCCGACGAGCGCGAGGTGCGCCGAGCTGCCCGGCGCGATCGAGAACGGGCTGCCCGAGCCGCCGCTGAGCGTGAAGCCCTGGAACTTGAGCCAGCTCGCGCTGCCGGTCAGCGAGATCGTCGGGACCGTGACCGCCTCGCCCGCGGCCGCCGCGACCGTCACGTAGCCGGTGCGCGCGCCGCCCTGCACGGTCAGCGCCGGGTAGCTGCCGCCGCGGACCGTGACGCTGCCGGCCGCGCCGGCCAGCGTGATCCCGCGGCCGATCGTGCAGACCGGCGTCGCCTGGTTCTGGGCGTCGGCCGCCGAGCGGCTGTCGCTGCACGTGGCTCCGTGGCCGCCGGCGTCGACGAAGATGCTGCCCGCCGCGCGGGCCTCGTTGTCCGGGACGTCCCGGAGCGCGAGCGTCGCGACTCCGGCCAGCGCGACGGCCACGACCATGGCCAGCCGAACCTTGATGCCTCGCAGGTACGCCATCTGTCTCCTCTCCGAGCAGCCCCCCTGCAGCCGCTCGGGGGGACCGGTCAGTACCCGAGGGTGAGGATGCTGAACCTCCGTGACGGAATGGTTCCGGAGGACGCACGCTGCTGCTCGCCGAAGGTGCGCGTTTGCTGAGACGCGCCCCTGATGAAGGCTCCGAGCGCGCGATTGTAATCAACACCGAAGACGTCATGCCCGAAGGCCGCCATGCTGCGCTGCGCCACGACGACGGTCTGCACGCCGTCCTGGCGCATCCGCGCGATCGCGGCGCGCTCGTCGCTGACGGCGTCGAGGTCGCCCGGCAGGAGCATGATGTCGTACAGCGCGGGCCTGCGACCGGCCATGAAGTAGAGGCCGCCGTCGGCCGGCGCGGCGACGATCGGCCGGGCCGGATCGGTCGCGCGCAGCGCGGTGAGCGTCGGCTGCAGGGCGCGGGCGGCGGCGGGCTCGGTGACGAACGTGCCGTGCGCGGTGTGGACCGCGACCGAGTCGTCGGCATAGAGGCCGACCAGCGCGTAGGCGATCAGCCCGGCGCCGACGACGCCCAGCGCGGCGCGCGCGATCCCGCGCGCCTGCGGGCGCAGGTCGCCGATCCGCTCGTGGACGATCGCCAGGACCAGCAGCGCCGGCGCCGCGTAGTACGGCGCGTAGGAGCCCTCGGTGGTGAACGCGTTGTAGGCGCGCAGCGCCAGGCCGACGGCCGCGGCCAGCAGCGCGAGGTCGGCGGCCCAGGAGCCCGAGAGCGGCGCGCGGGCGCCGCGCAGCAGCCGGACGAACGCGTAGGCGCCGACCGCGAAGGCGACCGCGGGCAGCACGCTCATCCCGAGCAGCGCGTGGCGGGCCTCGGTCCGGATCGCGCCGCGCGTGCCCGGGAACAGCCCGAGGCCGCGCGCGAGCGCGTAGGCGACGACGAGCCCGGCGACGGCGGCGCCGAGCGGCGCGAGGGCCCGGACGCGCGATCCGCCGCGGTCCCGCCAGCGGATCGCGCTGAGCACGACGCCGCCGAGCAGCGCGCCGTACACCCCGAGTCGAAGGGCCAGGCCGACGATGCTGACCGCCGAGAACGGCGCCCAGTTCTCCTGCGCCTTGAGGCCGTTGGCCTTGATGAAGTCCACGGGCCAGAGGTTCTCGGTGAACAGCTGCGCCGCGCCGACCTTCACCGCGAGCGCCCCGAGCACAACGGTCGGGATCGCGATCGCCGGCACCGCCATCCGGATCGCGGCCCGCACCGCGGCCGGCACGCCGGCGTCGCGCCAGGTGCCGATCGTCGCGGCGACCAGGACGCCGGCGCCGATCGCGGCGAACTCCGGCCGCGTGAGGCCGAGCAGGCCGGCGGCCACGCCGGCCCACACCAGGCGCCCGCGGCTGATCGCCAGCAGCATGAGCAGCGTGGCGAGCGTCCCGGTCGTCGCCGAGTTGGTGTGCGGCAGGACGAAGTCGAACGCCGTGCCCGAGAACGCGATGCCCATCAGCGCGGCGGTGGCCAGCGCCGCGGTGATGGGCGGCAGCCAGCGGCGGCCGAGCGCGTAGAACGTCGCCAGGATGCCGGCGGTCTCGACCAGGCCGAACGCGAACGCCGTCGTGAACGAGGTGCCGAAGAGCTTGAACGCGCCGGCCAGGCCGTAGAGGCCGAGCGGCCCGTAGAAGTAGCGGATGTCCTGGTAGGGCATCGCGCCGTGGGCGACGCGCTCGGCGGTGGTGAGCTCGGCGCCGGCGTCGATCTCCGGCGTGCCCCACTTGCGCCAGGTCAGCGCGACGATCAGGACGAACAGGGCGCTGAGCGCGGCGGCCGCGACGGCGTCGCCCGACCAGCGCTGCGCGGCGACCGGCTTCGCGGACGTGGCCGCGGTCGGCGCGGTCCTGTCCGCGATCAGCGTCATGCCGTCGCCGGCCGCACGGCACGCGCCAGCACGCCCACCTGCTGGCGGGCGAAGACCGCGAGCCCGATCGCGTACAGGGCGCCGCCGATGACAGCGGCGAGCGCGACGCCCGCGAAGCCGTCCAGCGGCTCGGTCACGGCGACGGCGACGCCGAAGGCGCCGGCCGCCAGCGCGAGGAAGCGCAGCGCGTCGACGGTCATCTCGCGCAGCAGCGCGATCGAGACCCGCCGCTCCTCGGCCCCCACGAAGAGCAGGACGATCCCGAAGACGCCGGGCGCCAGGCAGAACGTGGCGACGACGCCGTCGATGCCCCACAGCTCGTTGGCCACCAGGCCGATGACGACGTGGACGATCACGAGCGGGATCGCGAGCACGTTGACGAGCGTGGCGCGGCCGACGGCGAACATCGCCGGCAGCAGGAAGTTGACGAGCAGCGCGCCGAGCGTCCACGGCACGAGCAGCGCCGTGAACAGGCGCAGCGAGGACACCTCGGCGGCGTCGAGGCTCGACGGCAGGATGTCGTGGATCGCCGGCGCGCCGACCGCGACGAGCGCCGCCAGCATCGGCGCCACCAGCAGCACGCAGTAGCGGAAGCCCTGCGGCACGGTCTCGCGCAGCACGCGCTGGCGCTCGCCCCGCGCGCTGCGGGTCATGTCCGGGATGCGCGACATGCCGAGCGCCATGCCGGTGCCGGCCACGAGGTAGCTGGCGAAGAGGTAGGCGTAGGACAGCACCGTCGTCTCGCCGGCCGACGAGTGGCTGGCGAACGAGAGCGTGATGACGAAGAGCGAGTTGAACGCCAGGTAGACGACCGTGCGGCCCAGGACCACGCCGGTGTCGGGGATGACGCGCGTCAGGCGGAGGCCCGGGCCTTCGCCGAAGCCGCCCGAGCGCCGCACGCCGATCAGCATGAACGCGCACGTCACGGCACCCATCGCGAGCATCGACCAGCCGAGCGTGAGCTCGCCCGCGGTGCCCATCAGCGCGAGGTAGGCGCACAGGCCGGCGCCCGCGCCGACGATGTAGGCCAGCGCGACGTCGTTGAAGCGCCCGCGGATCGCCAGGACGGTCGCGCCGCCGGCGGCCCACAGCTGCGCGATCGTCGCCAGGCCGAGGATCGGGAGCGCGTCGCGCGTGACCGCGCGGTCGGCGGCGTCCAGGCCGGGGGCGAGGATGGAGGCGAACGGCCCGGCCAGCGGGCAGGTCGCGACGAAGACGGGCAGCGCGATCATCGCCAGGACGGCGGTGAACTGGCGCAGGCCGAGGCGCGCGGGGTCGACGAGCAGCGGGACCGACGTCAGCCGCAGGCTCTGGCTGAAGACGCCGAACGTCGTGTAGAGCGCGAACGCGACGAAGAAGCCGTCGGTGCGGCCGTCGGTGCCGAACCGCGAGAGGTAGAGCACGGCCTGGATCGCCGAGGCGGCGGCCATCGCGAACGTGGCGATCGACATCGCCATGCCCGCGCGGGCCTCGCTGCGCGTGTCGGGCTGAGCCTCGGCGGCGGGGCCGGCGACGGCGGCGGGAAGCGGCGTTGCGGTGGTGCTCATCGACCTATGAACGGTCCGAGACGCGCGTTTCTTCTCGGTCCCTGACCCGGAGGCCAGGGACCGATCGAAGGTCCAGGTCGGGAAAGCGGTGCGTCGCCGCGCCGCTCCCCGCGGACTACGGCGTGCCGGCGCTGTATTGCGCGGCGATCTGCGTGCTCGTCAGCGCCCGGTCGAAGACCGCGACCTCGTCGAGGTCGCCGCCGCCGAAGAGGCCGCCGCCCGCGCGCGACATGAAGTAGAGGTTCGCGTTGGCGAACGCTCCCGCGCCGGTGCCGCTGTCGCCCTTGGAGTAGCTGACGGGGACGCCGTCGACGTACGGGGTGACCTCGGTCGCCCCGGCCGCCGTGGCGTCGAGCACGAACGCGTAGTGGTGCCACACGCCCGCGCTGGGCCGCGCGAAGTACGCGGTGTTGCGGCTCCCGCCGCTGCCGAGCGCCACGCCGAACGAGCCGGTCGAGGCGTTCGGGTCGACCAGGAAGCCGCCGCCGTTGGCGTTGAAGTTGTCCGTGAACTCCATCGCCAGGGCGTCGTCGTTGGCCCACGCGTTCCACTTCATCCAGAACGCGACGGTGACCGTCTGCGTGCCGGAGAGGTTCAGCGCGGCGCTCGCCCACGAGCTCGTGCCGTTGAAGCGCACGGCCGTGTTCGTGTCGCCGGCCAGCGCCCCGGCCACGCCGAGCGTGCTGTTGGTCACCGTGGCGTCGTGTCCGCCGCTGGAGGCGTCGGCCAGGGTCGTGCCGGACGGCTCGCCCATGCGCCAGTAGGACACGAGGCCCGGCGTGCCGAGCACGGTCGTGGCGTAGCTGCCGGCCTTGACCGTGACGGCCTTGGTCGCCGTGGCGGTCAGGCCGTCGCTGTCGGTCACCCGCACGCCGACCGTGTAGGTGCCGGGCGACGCGAACGTCGTCGTGGCGGTCTTGGTCGTGCCGTTGTCGGTCTCGAACGTGCCGTTGCCGTCGAGGTCGAACTCGTACTTGGCGATCGTGCCGTCCGGGTCGCTCGAGCCGGTGGCGTCGAGCGTCACCGTCTGGCCCGGCGCCGCCGGGCTCGGCGAGACGGCCAGCGCGGCGGTCGGGGCGGCGGTGCCGATCGTCACCGTGTGCGTCTGCGTGTCGGTGGCGAACTGGTCGTCGGTGACCTTGAGCTTGACCGCCACGTCACCGGCCGTCGCGTAGCTGTGAGAGGCCGTCGGGGTCGAGCCCGTGTCGGTCTCGTAGCTGCCGTTGCCGTCCAGGTCCCACTGGTACTTGGTGATCGTGCCGTCGGGGTCGTGGGACGCCGCGGCGTTGAACGTCACTGCCTGGTTGGGCTTGGCCGAGCTCGGCGTCGCGGTGAACGAGGCCACCGGGCGCCGGTTCGTGCCCTGCGAGGCGTAGTGGTCGGCGATCGTCGCCGCGTCGAGCGCGCCGCTGTAGACCGCCACGTCGTCGAGGTCGCCGGCGCCGAACAGCCCGCTGCCGGCCCGCGACATCAGGTTCAGCGTCGCGTTGGCGAACGCCCCGGCGCCGGTGCCGCTCGAGCCCTTGGTGTAGGACACGGGCTGGCCGTCGACGTACGGGGTGATCTGGCTGTCCGCCGGCGCGGTCGTGTCGAACACGAGCGCGTAGTGGTGCCAGGCGCCGGCGCTGGGCCGCGTGAACAGCACGTTGTTGCGCGAGGCGCCGCTGCCGATGCCGACCCCGAAGGTGCCGCCGTTCTGCGGGGCGTTCGGGTCGACCAGGAAGCCGCCGGCGTTGTCGTTGAAGTTGTTGGTGAACTCCATCGCCAGGTCGTCGTCGTTGGCGTAGGCGTTCCACTTCAACCAGAACTCGACGGTCGCCTTCGACGTGCCGCTGAGGTCGACCGTCGCCTTGGCCGCGTCGTCGACGCCGTCGAAGCGCGCCGCCGTGTTCGGGTCGTTGGCGACCGCGCCCGGCACGCCGAGCGTCACGCCGCCCTGCGTCGTGGCCGAATGGGCGTTGGCCGAGTCGGCCAGCGTCGTGCCGGACGCCTCGCCCATGCGCCAGTAGGAGACGAGGTTCGGGGTGTCGAGGACGGCGTCGCCGTAGTTGCTGACGCCGCTCGAGTTCACCGTCAGCGGCAGCTGCTTGACCGCGGTGTTGCCGCCGTCATCCGTGACGCGCACGCCGACCGTGTACGTGCCCGTCGTCGCGAACGTCGTCGTGGCGGTCTTGGTCGTGCCGGCGTTGGTCTCGTAGGTGCCGTTGCCGTCGAGGTCGAACTCGTACTTGGCGATCGTGCCGTCCGGATCGGCCGAGCCGGTGGCGTTCAACGTCACGGGCTGCCCGATCACCGCCGGGTTGGGCGTGATGGCCAGCGCCGCGGTCGGCGGCTGGTCGCCGATCGTCAGCGTGTGCGTCTCGGTGTCGGCGCCGAAGCCGTTGTCGGTGACCCGCAGGCCCACGGCGACGTTGCCCGAGGTCTGGGTGTAGGTCTTGCTGACGGTCTTCGTCGTGCCCGTGTCGGTCTCGTACGTGCCGTTGCCGTCGAGGTCCCAGGCGTAGTCGGTGATCGTGCCGTCCGGGTCGCTCGAGGTCGAGCCGTCGAACGTGACGCTCTGGTTGGCCTTGATCGAGCTCGGCGTCATCGTGAAGCGCGCGACCGGCCGGCGGTTGGTGCCGAACGACTGGTAGTGCTCCTTGATGGCCGCCGCGGTCAGCGCGCGTCCGTAGATCGCGACCTCGTCGAGCGTGCCCGCGCCGTTGAGGGTCGTGTCGTTGCGCGACATGAAGTGCAGCAGGGCGTTGGCGAAGTTGCCCATGCCCGTGCCGCTCGCGGTCTTGGTGTACGTGACGGGGCTGCCGTCGACGTAGGGGGTGATCTGGCTGGCCGCCGCGGCGGTCGCGTCCAGGACGAACGCGTAGTGGTGCCAGGCGCCGGCGCTGGGCCGCGTGAAGAACACGTTGTTGCGCGAGTCGCCGTTGCCGATGCCGACGCCGAAGGTCCCGTTGTTCTGCGGTGCGTTCGGATCGATCAGGAAGCCGCCGGGGTTGTCGTTGAAGTTGTTGGTGAACTCCATCGCCAGCGCGTCGTTGTTGCTGTAGGCGTTCCACTTCAGCCAGAACTCGACGGTCAGCGTCGGCGTGCTCGACAGGTTGAGCGAGGCGTGCGCCGCGTCGTCGAGCCCGTCGAAGGCGACGGCCGTGTTCGGGTCGCTGGCGACGCCGCCGGGCTGCGCGAACGTCGGGCCGCCGACCGCGGTGGCCTGGCTCGTGCCCTTCGAGTCGGCGAGCGTCGGACCGGCGGTCTCGCCCATGCGCCAGTAGTCGAGCAGGCCGGAGGTGTCGAGGATCTCGTCGCCGTAGTTGCTCAGGCCGCCGCTGTTGACGGTGATCGGCACGCTCGTGGTCGCCGTCTTGCCGCCGTTGTCGGTGACGCGCAGGCCGATGTTGTACGTGCCCGCGTTGGCGAACGTCAGCGTCCGGGTCTTCGTCGTCCCGCCGTTGACCTCATAGGTGCCGTTGGCGTCGAGGTCCCACTCGTACTTGCTGATCGTGCCGTCCGGGTCGGTGGAGCCCGAGCCGTCGAGCGTGATCGTCTGCGTGGCGATCGCGGGGTTCGGGCTGGCCGTCATGGCCGCGACCGGCGGCTGGTTCTGGATGACCGTGTAGGTGCGCACCGTGACGTCGGTCGCGCCGCCGTTGTCGGTCACGCGCAGGCGCACGTCGAACGTGCCCTCGCTCGTGAAGGTCTTCGTGACGGTCTTCGTCGTGCCGGTGTTGGTCTCGTACACGCCGTCGCCGTCGAGGTCCCACTCGTACTTGGTGATCGTGCCGTCGGCGTCGGTCGACGCGGACGCGTTGAACGTGATCGCCGTGTTGGGCTTCAGCGGCTGCGAGGCGGTCGTCGTGAAGCTCGCGGTCGGCGGCTGGTTGGTGCCGCCCGGGTCGAGCGTGATGCCGTCCGGCGCGGCGGGCTGCACGCCCATGTCGGAGATCATGTTGTAGGTCGCCTGCGCGATGCGGCTGTCGTCCAGCCCGAGGCCCCAGTCGCAGGTGCCCGCGGCGAAGACCCACGCGCCGCTGGCGGCGCGGTACTTGACCGCGTTGACCGTGCCGGGCTGGCCCGGCGGCGGGACCGTGCTGTAGAGGCGGCCCTGGTCCTGGAGGAAGTTGGGGGTGTTGGACGTGGTCGTGGACGACGTGAGCTTCTTGACGTTCGCCGGCTGCTGCGCGAGGTACTGGGCCTGGGTCGGGACCGTGTCCCACTCCCAGCCGACCATGTCGTTGTTGACGGTCGTCGCGACGTTGGACGCGATGCCCGCGTTGCGCCAGATGCGGTCGCCGGCGTACTGGCTGTTGGCGTCCGCCGCCGGGATCGTCAGCGGGTAGTTGAAGGAGTCGTTGTCGCCGGCGTACATGTTGCCCAGCAGCGAGTTCTCCGGCGTGTTGGGCCCGACGCGGCCGCCTGGGGGCGCGTTGGGGTCGCCGTCGGCGGCGCCCTTGTCGCGGAACGTCGTGGTGGCGTTCTGCGGGTTGTCGTCGGCGGTGCCGGCCCTGCCGTCGGCGCCGAGCGCGTCGTCGGCGGTGCCCGTGATGCCGTCGGGGCCCGGGTCGTTGACGCCGTCGGCGCCGCTGCCCGTGCTGCCGCTGCCCTGGACGGTCTTGTAGCAGACGAGCGTGCGGCCGCCGTCCTCGTAGCGGACCTTCCAGTAGCCGGTGTTGCCGCCGAGGCTGAGGATGCTGACGCCCGCGTCGCGGGCGGCCTTGTAGCCCGCCATCTGCTCGCCCGACCAGTACTCGGAGTGGGCGCCCAGCACGATGACCTTGTGCTGCTTGAGCTCGGTCGGGTTGGCCGAGACGTTGTAGTCGTCGGTGTAGGTGACGTCGTAGCCCTCGCGCTCCATCCAGGAGACGATCGACTGGTCAGGGCCATTGGGGAATCGGTTGAGGTAGCGGTCCGGGTCGTCGATCGGGCGGTTGAACGACACCTTGGCCGCGCGGTCGGTGTGCGTGGCCGCCGGGTCGTAGCCGGTGTTCTGGCCTGAGGGCCCTTCGAAGTACAGGGACTTGCCGCCCCAGGTGTTGTACGCCTGGTAGGTGGCGGTCGGGACGACGAACTCCATCTTCGACGGCGTCGCTCGGGTGTCGTCGCGGACCACGAAGACGACCGAGTTCTCCCACGCGCCGGCGTCGGCGGTGGTCAGCTTGGCGAGGTAGACGCCCGTGGCCGGCAGCGCCGTGCCCGGGATCGTGTAGGTCGTCGCCCAGTTGTTGCAGTCCATCTTGCCGGTCGCCTGGTCCGGCGTGTTGCAGGCGAAGCTGTTGTTGACCGTGACGTTCGTCGCGCCGGCCGCGGTGATCTCGCGCCCGCCGAGGCCGTCGTAGTAGCCGAGGCGGTAGACCTTGATGTTGACCTTGGTCGCGGGGAAGGTCGGCTGGTTGCGCGCGATCTTCAGCGGGATGCCGGCGCCCTTGGCGAACGAGCCCTGGGTCGTGTACCCGGCGATGTTCTCGTTGACGTTGTTGAGCTGCCACGCGGACGTGCCGGTGCCTGCGCAGTAGTTCTCCTGCAGGATCGGGTTGCCGTTGGGGCAGCTGACCGCAGCCTGGGCGCGTCCCGCGCCGCCGGCCACGAGGATCAAAGTGCTTAGAAGCAGCGCGCCAAACGCTCGCTGCCAGGAATGGGTCCGTCCAGAAGTCATGCTGATCCTCGTGCCGATGTCACCGTGAGAACGTTCGCGGTGACCGTGTTTACTCTGGTCCCGGCCGTTCGGGACATCGATCTAGACCTTCGGGGAGGGCGATTCCTATGCGATTCTTACGGGACTTCGACCTGCGCGCCGTCGCCGATGTGCAGGCGCAGAGCCCTCGGAACGGCGAAGTCGCGGACGACGCTCGCGCGCCGCCCGATGACGCTCCGGTCGAGGCGTCCGCCAAGATGGCGCAGCCGCGCCTGGGCGAAGATCACGCTGTGCTCGACCTCGCAGTTCTCGACGAGCGCACCCTCGCCGATCGCCGTGTACGGGCCGATGTAGGCGTCGAGGACGGTGGCGTTCGGGCCGATCACGACCGGCCCGCGGATCGCCGTGGACTCGATGCGCGCGGTGGGGTCGATGAGCACGCGGCCCTCGACGTCGCAGCCCTCGGGCACGATGACCGGCCCGGGGTCGAGGTCGTCGAGCACGATGCGGTTCATGGCCAGCAGCGCGCGCGGGTCGCCGTCGAAGCGGCTCCACCAGCGCACGAGCCGCGCCTCGATCCGGCCGGCGTCGCGATGCAGGTCCTCGAGCACGCCGTGCAGCGACGCGTCGTCGCGGTGGCGCTCCAGGTGCGGGCGCGTGCGGTCGACGAAGTCGCGGCCGAAGAGCTGGGCGCCGGTGGACCACGTCGGCGGCACGCCGGTGTCGGTCGGGCAGCAGCCGTGGATCAGGTCCAGGCCGGGCGGCGGGGCGCCGTCCGGGCCGCGGCCGACGAGCGCGATCGCGTCCGGGCCGCCGCCGTCGAGCGTGCCGAGCAGCTCGGGCAGGTCGTGGCGCAGCAGGCCGTCGCCGGGCTGCACGAGGAACGGCGCGCCGGCGACGAACTCGCCGGCAGCCTGGAGCGCCGAGACCGCGCCGCGATGGTCGTCGTCGACCAGCACCTCGACGTGGACGCCCGCGACCGGGCTGGCGGCGAGCACGTCCTCGATCGCGTCGCGCGTGCTCGGCGAGACGACCACGGCGACGTCGTGGATGCCGGCGTTGCGCATCCCCTCGACCGCGTGGAGCAGGATCGGCCGGTTGGCGATCGGCTGCAGGTGCTGCGCGGCGTCACGTCCCGGGCTCGCCGGCGCGCCGTCGCGGCGTTCCGCGGCGACCACGACGCCCTTGGCGATCATGCCGGCCTCACGTCACGGCCACCGGGGCCGTGACGGGTGCGTCGGGGGACAGCGACAGGCGCTCGGAGACCTCGCCGGCGACCTGCTCGGCCAGGCGGACGACCGAGTCGCCGTTGAGCAGGCGCGGGTAGACCTGCGTCGCGGACGCGAGCGCCAGGCCGGGCACGCCGGGCCAGATCGGGGCGGTGCGCGGCTGATGGCCGCGTGCGTGGACGGGCTCCACCAGTGGAGCGCGCTGCACGGTCCACGCCACGACGTCCTCGTGCCGGAACTCCGGCGCCATCCGCGCCAGCTGACCGGTGAAGCGCTGGTAGACGCTGTCGTCGTCCTCGGTGAACTCGGGCGCCGACGCCTCGCAGTACTTCGGGAGGTAGGCCAGGCGCAGGCCGTCCGTGTGGTCGGTGCCGACCACGTGCGACGTCTCGACCACGGTGGTGATCGGCGTCGGCTCGCAGATGTTGACGGAGTAGTACGGGAGCACCGAGCGGCGCAGCTCGAGGATCAGGCAGACGACGCCCAGGAAGCGCTTGGGGTAGGCCTCGAGCAGGTCGCGGTGCTGGTCGCCGAGCAGGCGGGCGAGCGCCGGCGGCTGCAGCGTCGGGATGACCAGGTCATAGGTCTCGTCGACCCCGTCGACGCGCACGCCGGTCACCGCGCCGGTCTCGTCGTAGACCAGGCCCTCGACGCCCGCGTCGACGCGGACGTCGACGCCGAGCTTCCGGGCGCGGTCGCCGGCGGCCTCGATCAGCCGCTCGTGGCCGCCGCGCAGGCAGCCCATCGTCTCGCCCGAGCCCTGCGACGTGCGCGCGCTGCGCATGCGGTTGGTCCGCGCCCACAGGTAGGTCGCCGGGAGCTCGTCGTAGGAGCCGTCGAAGCGCGAGTCCAGCAGCGGCTTCCAGATCTTCTCCGTGACCTCGCGCCCGCACTGGCGGCGCAGCCAGTCCATCAGCGGTACGTCCTCGAGCCCGTCGAAGCTGCGGCGCAGCTGGCACTGGAGCACGAACCACCCGAGGCGGGCGCGGCCCAGCGGCGACAGGACCGGGAAGCGCGCGAAGTCGCCGAGCCCGTTGAACGGGTACATCTTCTCGTTCGCCCAGAAGCCGACGCCGACGGGGTGGAACGAGATCTCGTCGGTCAGGTCGAGCTCCTCGGCCAGCGCGAGCATGCGCTCGTCCGAGGGCACGATCACGTGGTAGAAGCGGTCGATCCGGTGGCCGTTGAGCTCGATCGCGCCGGCCAGGCCGCCGAGCGACGGGCCGCGCTCCAGGAGCGTGACGGCGGCGCCGGCCTGCGCGAGGCGCAGCGACAGCACGGTGCCGAGGATCCCGCCGCCGACGACGGCGACGCGCGGCTGGCTCATGCGAGCGTGCTGGTCGGCAGCTGGGCGGGGATCTGCGGCGGGCAGATCTCGAGGTCCTCGTTGGCCAGCGGCGACATCGGCGGCGGCTGCACGCGGCCGACGAGGTGCGCGGCCATCAGCCGGCCGTAGGCCATCACGGTCGGCTTGAGGTTCATCTTCGAGACGCCGGCGCGCTTGCTCCAGTCGTTCGTCGTCGGGACCTCGGCGACCGTCGCGCCCGCGTTGTAGAGCTTGAGCAGCAGCTCGACGCCCGAGGCGAAGCCCGGCTCGCGGACCAGGAGGTAGCCGTAGGTGTCGGCCGCGCGGCGCAGGGTGCCGGCGCGGTAGACGCGGTACAGCGACGAGAGCGTGTGGATCTCCTTCAGGCCGCCGGCGACCCGGAAGCCGTTGGAGACCGCCTTGGACGCCGCGAGCCGCCACGGCGCGACGCCGAGGATCTGGCCGCCCGGCGCGTAGACCGAGGCCAGGACGATGTCGTAGCCCTCCGAGAAGCGGGCGAGCATCGTCGGCAGGTCGTCGAGGTCGGACGTGTTGTCGGCCTCGATCGTGACGATCGCGTCGTCGTCGGCCGCCTCGCCGAGCGCGGCGCGCAGGCCGGAGTTGATCGCCGTGCCGAGGCCGCGGTTCTTGCGGTGGCGCACGACGACGAGGTGGAGGTCCTGCCGGTGCTCCTCGATCGCCTGCAGCGTCCCGTCCGTCGAGCCGTCGTCGACGATGATCACGCGGGCGCCGAGCTCACGCGCCCGGGGCGCCAGGTCGGCGAGGAGGCGCGGGATGTTCTCGGCCTCGTTGTAGGCGGGGATGACGAAGCGGATCATGGTCGGTCCTCGGGTCGGTGCGCGGTGGGCAGGGCGGTCAGGCGGCGACGGTCGCGGGGCGGGCGGCCGGTGCCGGCATCGAGAGCAGGGTCATCGGGCGGTTGTTGGCCGCCGAGTCACGGACGGCCAGCGCGGCGATCAGGGCGCGGCAGCCGTCGTAGGCGCTCACCGGCTCGGGCGTGTCGTTGACGACGCAGTCGCGGAACGCGGCCAGCTCGGCGCGCAGCGGCTCGACCTTGCGGAGCGCGAAGCGCAGGACGGAGCCCTCGGCGTCGCCGCGGACGCGGGCCAGCTCCTCCCAGCCGCCGGTCGTCTCGGCCATCTCGGTGAACCACACGTCCTGCGTGATGTAGGACGCGGTGAGCATCCCGCCCTCGCCGATGACGCACAGCTCGCGGCGCTTCTCCGGCGTGAGCCAGTTGACGTCGAGCAGGCCGAACGGGCCGCCGTTGCCGAAGCGCAGGAGGCAGGTGATCATGTCCTCCTGGGTCGGGTGCGAGAAGCGCGTGCCCTCGGCGTAGACGCTGGAGATGTCCCGGCCCAGGACGACCTGCATGATGTCGAGGTCGTGCGTGGCGAGGTCGATGGCGACGCCCGCGTCGCGGATGCGCGCCGGCAGCGGCCCGACGCGCGTGGCGTGGGCGCGGAAGACCCGGCCGATGCGGCCCTCGGCGATCAGCGACGCCATCTTGTCGACGGCGGGGTTGAAGCGCTCGACGTGGCCGACCATCAGCTTGACGCCGGCCTGGCCAGCGGCGGCCGCCATGCGCAGCGCGTCCTCCAGCTTGGTGGCGATCGGCTTCTCGACGAGCACGTGCTTGCCGGCCTCGATCGCGGCCAGCGCGACCTCCGCGTGCTGCTCGGACGGCGTGCAGATCGAGACGGCGTCGATGTCGTCGCGCTCCAGCAGGTTGCGCCAGTCCGCGTGCCACTGGATCGGCCGGCGGCCGATGCGCTTCATGGCCGTCGCCTCGTCGGGCTCGGCCACCGCGACCAGGGTCGCGTCGTCGACGCGATCCCACACGTCCACGTGGAACCCGCCCATCACGCCGACGCCGATGACGCCGACCCGCAGATCGCCCGTGCTGTTCATGCTGCGTTCTCCAAGTCGTCGCTGAGCCATTCGACGGTCATCGCAGCGATGCGCTCCGAGGCGTGTCCGTCGCCGAAGATGGGGGGCCGCTGCGCGGGGCGCGGTCGCGCGAGCGCGGCGGCGAAGGCGTCGGCGTCGACGCCGACGATGGTGTTCCAGCCGGTCTCGACCGTGTCGACCCACTCGGTCTCCTCGCGGAGCGTCACGCACGGGACGCCCCACAGGTAGGCCTCGCGCTGGACGCCGCCGGAGTCGGTCGCGATGAACTGCGCGCCGCGCTCCAGCTCGAGCATCCGCGTGTAGTCGACGGGGTCGACGAGGTCGACGTTGCCGGGCACCGCGATCTGCCACTCATTCACGCGCGCCCGTGTACGAGGGTGCAGCGGGAACACGACGCGGTGCGGGCTCCGGGCCAGGCAGGCGAAGACGGCGGCGAGCCGGTCCGGGTCGTCGGTGTTGTAGTTGCGGTGGACCGTCGCCAGGACGTACTCGCCCTCGGCCGGGACGATCTCGGCGCGGCGGCTCTCGAGGATGTCGCAGAGCGGGTCGCCGGTGACGCGGATCGCGCCGCGCACGCCCTCGGACTCCAGCATGCGCTGGGCGCCGGGCGTGGGGGCGAGCAGGAGGTCGGAGAGCCGGTCGGTCTCGACGCGGTTGTGCTCCTCGGGCATGTCGTCGCGGAACGAGCGCAGCCCGGCCTCGACGTGGATGAGCCGCACGCCGGCCTGGACGGCGGCGCGCGCGCCGGAGAGCGTCGCGTTCGTGTCGCCGCGGACGAGGACCGCGTCGGGGCGCTCGGCGTCGATGACCTTGAGCAGGCCGTCGATCCCGAGCTGCGTCTGGATCTTCGCCGCGCCCGAGCCGACGCCGAGGTTGTAGTCGGGCCGCGGCAGGCCGGTGGCGCCGATCTGCGCTCCGGACATGGCCTCGTCGTAGTGCTGACCGGTGTGGACCAGCACCTCGTCGACGACGCCGGCGAAGGCGCGGCTGACCGGCGCCGCCTGGATGATCTCGGGGCGGGCGCCGATGACGGAGATGATCTTGGGGCGCGACATGCACCCCACCAACGGCGGTCGGCCGCGTGTTCTCACGCGGCCGACCGGAAGTCCCTGACGGCTCGTCCCCGAGCCGCTGTCCCGCTGGTGCTACGGGCCGTACACCTGATCGGCCGGGCGCCAGTCGACGCCCTGGTCCGAGCCGGCGACGCGGTAGTCGTCGGTGCTCGGGTCCGTGAACTTCGGGGCGCAGTTCTTCGTCAGGCCCGAAGCGGACGGCAGCGTGCCCGTCCAGTCGCAGTACGTGTCGTTGTTGAGGGTCCACGTGCCGCCGCTGCCCGAGCCCCAGGCCCGGTAGAGGAGGTTGTGGTCCCAGTCGATCGTGCCCCAGTTGGAGCCCTGCCACGCGATCGGGCTGGAGCCCTGCGTGTCCCAGATCGTGTTCTTGCGGACCGTCAGGCCGGTCATCGGGCCGTACAGGTTCACGACCGAGGGCTGGCCGGCGCCCGATGCGGCGACGCCGTTGCGGACCATGAGGTTGTCCTCCACCAGGACGCTGGAGACCGTGCTCGGCTGGTCCTTGATGAAGAAGTTCTCCGCCCGGTTGTCGTGGGCGTAGTTCTTGCGGAACACGATGTGGTCGCCGCCCCACACGCTCTGCAGGAGGTCGGCGTGAGGCGCGCTGCTGCCGCCCTGCTGCACGACGTTGCTGAACTCGTTGCCCTCGACGAGCAGGCCGACCCCGTCGCCGTCGGCGTCGTGGTAGCGGTTGGCCCGGATCGCGTCCTCGCCGAACGGACCGACCATGTCGTTCTGGCGGATGGTCACGTCGGAGATGTAGGCGTCGGAGCTCGCCATGTCGACCGCGAAGCCGCCACCCGTGAAGGAGTTGCGCTGGATGACGATCTCGTGCGCCGGCGGCTGCAGCTGGATGTCGCCGTTGACGAACCGCAGCCCCATGAACGTCAGGTTGCTGCCGTTGGTGGTGATGTTGCCGACCTGCGCCTTGCCGGGGTTGGCGGCGCGGAGCGTGGTCTGGCCCGACTTGTTGGTGTTGAACGACATCGACCCGTAGGTGCCGTCAGCCAGGCAGATGACGCCGCCGGCGGCCGACGAGCTCACGGCCGACGACGCGGCCGAGGCCGACGTGACGGTCTGCGTGCAGGCCGGGTAGCCGACCGGCGCGGTGCTGCCGCCGCCGCTCGGGGGCGGGGTCGTGCCGCCGCCGCCCGTGGGGGGCGGGGTGGTGGACGTGGGCGGGGTGGTGGTCGTCGGCGGCTTGGTCGTCGACGGCGGGGTCGTGGTCGTCGGCGGCTTGGTCGTCGTCGGCGGGGTCGTGGTCGTCGGCGGCGTCGTGGTGCTGCCACCGCCGCCGCTGGGATGCGTCGTCACGGCCTGCGCGAGGTCGGACTTGATCTCGTCGCCGTTCAAGGCGTGGTCGTAGACGCGGAAGTCGTCGATGTCGCCGATGAAGTCCCGGTCGGACGTCGGCGAGCCGCCGATCGTCAGCGGGCCGGTGGCGGCGGCGAGGTCCGCCGCGTCGTAGCGGGCCGCGCCGACCTGGTTGCCGTTGATGTAGATGCGCTGGACGTTGCCGTCCCAGGTGGCGGCGAGGTGCGACCACTGGTAGCGCGGGAGGCTCGACCGGACCGCGACGGCCTGCTGCGCGGCCGAGGCGCGCGTCCGGGTCGTGTTGGCGTAGAGCCCGAAGACGACGCTCTTGCCGTTCGGCCCCGCCTTGGCGGCGATCGTGCGCCAGCCGATGCTGCCGGCGGTCGGACGGACCCAGGCGTCGATGGTCAGCCCGTGCGAGAAGTGCAGGCTCGAGGAGTCGGGGACGGTGACGAGCGCGTTGCGCCCGTTGAAGTTCAGCGCGTCGTCGTGCTTGCCGGCGGTCCAGGTCGGACCGCCGAGGGTGCCGCTGTTGTGGTGGCCGGACGCGTCGGCGACGGTGGAGCCGGAGCCCTCGTCGAAGCTCCAGGCTCCGACCAGGCCGGCGGGCGCGGCGGCGGCGGTGGCCGCGGAGCGGTCACCGGGACCGGTTCCAGCGGCGAGCGCGACGCCGGAGGCCAGCAGCGCGGCCCCCGAGGCGAGCGCGGCGGCGCGCGAGAAGGGCGTGGACAAGCGACGGCGCGCAAAGGCGCCGATGGGATGCGGCATGGCGATTCCTCCGGTCTGATGGGAACGGATCAGGGAAATCGCGAATCCCGAGTGTCGCTGGACCCCGACCCCGAGTGACGCGAAGTAGATGTACGAGCCTGGCGAGAAGCCCGAGAGCCCCCTGCCCCGCCAGCTCGAGGTTTGTGACGCGAGCATTAGTACCACAGGCCCTGAACGACGAAACGCCCGGCCCACACCGAAGTTCGGTGTGGACCGGGCGTGTGTCTAGAGACGGTCCCGGAGGCCGGTGCCCGTACCAGGCACCAGCCCTCAGATGCCTAGGCGTGTCCGTCCCGTTACGGACCGTAAACCTGGTCCGCGGGGCGCCAGTCGATGCCGCGATCCGAGAAGGCGACGCGGTAGTCGTCGGTGCTCGGGTCCACGAACGTCGGACTGCACGATTTGGTCAGGCCCGACGCCGAGGGCAGCGTGCCGGTCCAGTCGCAGTACGTGTTGTTGTTGAGGGTCCACGTGCCGCCGGTGCCCGAGCCCCAGGCGCGGTAGAGCATGTTGTGGTCCCAGTCGATGGTGCCCCAGTTGGAGCCCTGCCATGAGATCGGGCTGTCGCCCTGCGTGTCCCAGATCGTGTTGTCCTTCACGACCATGCCGCTGGTCGGGCCGTAGAGGTTGACGATCGACGGCTGGCCCGCGCCCGAGACCGGGACGCCGTTGCGGACCATGAGGTTGTTGTCGACCGTCACGCCGTTCACGGTGCCCGGCTGGTCCTTGATGAAGAAGTTCTCCGCCCGGTTGTCGTGGGCGTAGTTCTTGCGGAACACGATGTGGTCGCCGCCCCAGACGCTCTGGAGCAGGTCGGCGTGCGGCGCGCTGGACCCCGCCTGCTGGACCACGTTGGTGAACTCGTTGCCCTCGACGAGCAGGCCGTAGCCGTCGCCGTCGGCGTCGTGGTAGCGGTTGGCGCGGATCGCGTCCTCGCCGAACGGGCCGACCATCCGGTTGGCGCGGATCGTCACGTCGGAGATGTTCGCGTCGGCGCTGGCCATGTCGACGGCGAAGCCGCCGCCCGTGAAGGAGTTGCGCTGGATGAGGATCTCGTGCGCCGGCGGCTGCAGCTGGATGTCGCCGTTGACGAAGCGCAGGCCCATGAACGCCAGGTTGCTGCCGTTGGTGGTGATGTTGCCCACCTGGACGCTGCCGGGGTTCAGGGCCCGGATCACGGTCTGGCTCGACTTGTTGGCGTTGAAGGCCATCGTCCCGTAGGTGCCGTCAGCCAGGCAGATGACCGCGCCGGCGGTGGCGGAGCTGACCGACGAGGTCGCCGACGAGGCCGTCGTGACGGTCTTCGTGCACGCGGGGTAGTCGTACGCCGTGGGGGTCGGCGTCGGGTCCGGCGTCGGCGTGGGATCCGGGGTCGGCGTCGGGGTCGGGTCCGGCGTCGGCGTGGGATCAGGGGTCGGCGTCGGGGTCGGGGTCGGCGTCGGGGTCGGCGTCGGGTCGGGCGCAGGCGTCGGGTCGGGCGCAGGCGTGGGATCCGGCGCGGGGGTCGGGTCCGGCACGGGCGTCGGATCAGGCGCGGGCGTCGGGTCCGGCGCCGGGGCGGTGACCGGCGGCGGCGTCGTCGTCTTCGGCGGCTTGGGCGACGTGCGCTTGGGGCTGTTCGGGTCGCGCGGGTTGGTGTGCGCGGTGACCTCCGCGCCGTCGGAGCGACCGTCCCCGTCGGTGTCCTTCTTGCGCGGGTTGGTCTTGATGGTGTACTCGGCCAGGTTCGTCAGGCCGTCGTGATCAACATCGGCGGAGGCCGACGGCGCCTTGGTCGAGAACCCGTACTGCTTCTCCCACGTGTCGGGAAGGCGGTCGTGGTCTCGATCGGTGAACGCGGCGGCGGCGGGGGCAGCGGCGACGAGGCAGGCAAGCACGGCCAGGGGTGCGGCAAGGCTTCTCGGCATGACCAGCGGATCTCCTTGGGGTGACCGACGCCACCGACCAAGAAAGGGGCCGGTCGGGGCGCATGGGCGTTCATCCCGCACGCACCCGGCTGGACCTCGGGCGGCGTACGGCGTGTGCCCGGTCCTGATCGAGTCGGCGCGCCGTCAGCCCCACCCGGACCGCCCGGAACTGGACGTCCGTTCTAGCCCGAACCCCAGATGAGGGGATGGGCCGCCATCCCCAGAAGTCGGCGCTGGGTCAGCGCCAGCGCTCGAGCAGGTCCTCGTCGCGGACCTGGCGCACGACCCGGCCCGGGACGCCCATCACGAACCCGCGCGGCGGCACGTCCGCGGTGACGACGGCGCCGGCGGCGACGAACGCCTCCTCGCCGACCTCGGTGCCCGGCGTCAGGACCACGCCGCCGCCGATCCGCGACGCGCGCCGCAGCGTCGCGCCGGCCAGCTGGTAGTCGTCGCCGTGGCGGTTCATGGTGTCGTCGTTGGTCGTCATCGCGCACGGGCCGACGAACACGTCGTCCTCGATGATCGAGAACGCCGTGATGTACACGGAGGTCTGGATGCGCACGCGGTCGCCGATCACGACGTCGTTGTCGACGGCCGACCCGCGGCCGATGACCGTTCCCGCGCCCACGCGCGTGCGCTCGCGCACGAAGGACTGGTCGCCGATGATCGTGCCCTCGCCGACGCTGGCCGAGGCGAACACGATCGCCTGGGCGCAGATCGCTGCGCCGGCGCCGATGACCAGCGGCTCGTCGCCGACCGGCGCCGCGCCGGACGTCGGCGCGAGCTTCGGACGCTTGCCGAGGATCGCGCCGTCCTGGATGATCACGCCGTCGCCGATCACGACGTTGTCGTGCACGACGACGTTGGCGCCGAACGTGACGCCCGTGCCGACCTGCGCGGACGGGCTCAGCGTGAGGTTGACCGCCTCGTGGCTCATGGCGGGCGACCCTATCGGCTCGGCAGGCAGCGTTGCGCTTCGTTAAGGGGGGCGGGAAACCCGCCGCCCTCGGGCATACCCTTGCTCACCGCCGTGCTGATCGAGGAACGCTCCGCCGCCCTTCGGGCTCCGCAGGCTCCGTCCCGTACGGCGCTGGCCTCTGCACGCACGCACGGCGCGCTGCTCCTGGTGGGCGCGTGCGTCGTCATCGCCGCGCTGACGCTGCTCCTGCCGAGCGCGCCGACGTACGACCCGTGGGCCTGGATCATCTGGGGCCGCGAGATCACGCACCTCGACCTCATGACCACCGGCGGGCCGTCGTGGAAGCCGCTGCCGGTGCTGTTCACCACGGTGTTCTCGCTCTTCGGCTCGGCGGCGCCGGACCTCTGGCTCGTGGTGGCGCGCGCGGGCGCGATCGCCGCGGTCGTGCTGGCGTTCCGCGTCGCGCGGTCGCTCGGCGGCGGCGTCGTGGGCGGCGCGGCGGCGGCCTGCGCGCTGCTGATCGCGCCGTGGTGGATCCGCAGCGCGGCGCTGGGCAACTCGGAGGGGTTGATCGTCGCCTGCCTGCTCGGCGCGATCGACCGGCACATGGCCGGCGATCGGCGCTTCGCGTTCTGGCTCGCGGTCGGCGCAGGGCTGTTGCGCCCCGAGGCGTGGCCGTTCCTGGCCGTGTACGGCGCGTACCTGATGTGGGTGCGGGCGCTGCCGGTCCGCGTCGTGGTCGTCGCCGGCATCGGCGTGCTGGCGCTGTGGCTGCTGCCGGAGTGGTGGGGGTCCGGGGACCTGCTGCGCGCAGCGCACCGGGCCAAGGACGTCAACCCGGGCGCGCCGACCTACGCGGCCAACCCGGCGCGCGAGGTCCTGCGCGACGCGGGCCTGATGCTGACGACGCCGCTGATCGTCGGGCTGTTCTGCGCCGGGGTCATGGTGATGGTCAAGCGGTCGCGGGCGCTGGCCGTGCTGATCGTCATGGCCGTCGCGTGGCTGGGCCTGGTCGCGTACATGACGTCGGACGGGTTCAGCGGCAACCAGCGCTACCTGATGGCGCCGGTGGCGTTGTTCATCGTCTTGGGCGGCGCGGGGATCGGCTGGGCGCTGGAGCAGGTCGTCGTCCTCGTGCGCCGGCGCGCGCCGGGCGTGGCGGCGGTGGGCCGGCGGCCGGCGACGGCGGTGGTCCTGGTGGCCGCGGTGATCGTGGGCGTGGTCTTCGCCGCCCCGAGCTTCCAGCGGTTCGGCACCAACATGAAGAACTTGAAGTACCAGGCGCAGCTGACCAACGCGCTGCCCGGGCTGATCCGCGACGCGGGCGGGGCGGCGGCGCTGAAGCGCTGCGGCGACCCCTACACCGGGCCGTTCCTCGTCCCGGTCGTCGCGTGGAACCTGAAGGTCCACACGCTGGACGTGGGGGTGACGCCGCGGCGCCCCGCGGTCGTGTTCCGCGTCCGGACGACCAGCCGCGCCCGGCCAGTGCCGACGCTGCGCGACGTCGGCGACGAGAAGACGCTCGCGACCGATGGCATGTGGCGCATCGTCGCCTCGTGCGGCGGCGGGAGCGCGGGGGCGTGAGTGCGGTGGTCGAGGGGTCGTCGGCGCCGGCGGCTGAGGCGCCCGGCGCGGCCGGGCGCGTCCGCGACGCCGTCCGCGACGCCGTGCGCGGCTCGGCGTGGTGGCGGCACTCGACGGCGCTGCGCGTCGTCGGCGTCCTGGCGATCATGGTGGTGTCGGTCTGGCTGCGGTCGCACGCGATCACGGCGAAGTTCTGGATCGACGAGGGCCTGAGCGTCGGGATCGCGCACCACGACTTCTGGTCGATCCCGGGCGTCCTGCGCAAGGACGGCTCGCCGCCGTTGTACTACATGCTGCTCCACGTCTGGATGGGCGTCGTCGGCGGCGACGGCGAGGCCCGGACGCACGCGCTCTCGCTCCTGTTCGCGACGCTGACCATTCCGGCCGGCTGGTGGTTCGGGCGGCGGCTGTTCGGCGAGCGGGCCGGGTGGGCGACGGCCGCGCTGTGCGCGACGCTCCCGTTCCTCACGTACTACGCGCAGGAGACGCGGATGTACTCGCTGATCGCGCTCATGGGGCTGTGCGCGAGCGGGTCGTTCGCGCTGGCCTACGGGATGCGCGACCGGCGGTTCCTGGTGGTCTTCGGCGTGGCGCTGGCGCTGACCGTCTACACGCACAACTGGGGGCTGTTCCTCGCGCTGGGGTTCGCCGCGGCGTTCCTGGTCCTGCTGCGCGCCGAGCCGGCCGCCGGGCGGCGCGCGTTCTTCCGCGACGGCGTGATCGGCTTCGGCGTGTTCGCCGTGCTGTACCTGCCGTGGCTGCCGACGCTGCTGTTCCAGGCGCGGCACACGGGCGCGCCGTGGGCGGAGGCGCCGGACTTCAGCGGGCTCCTGAACGGGCTGATGAACCTGGTCGGCGGGATCGAGACCGCGCTCGTGCTGCTCGTCGTCGGCGTGGCCGGGCTGGCGACGCTGCGCGTCCGGCGCGAGGGTCCCGGCGTGTCGCGCGCGGTGACCGCGCTCGCCGTCTCGATGGCGGTGGCGGTCGCGCTGGCGTGGATCGTGTCGCAGGCGTCGCCGGCGTGGGCGTCGCGGTACTTCGCGGTGTTCGTCGGGCCGGCGCTGCTGCTGGCCGGCGCCGGGCTCGTGCGCTTCGGCAAGGTCGGGCTGATCGTGCTGGCGGTCGTCCTGGTGCTGTGGTTCGACCCGCGCGAGCGGCAGATCCGCGGCAAGAGCGACGCCTACCGCGTGGCACGGACCCTGAAGGACGAGAAGCTCATCGACAAGGGCGACCTCGTCGTCGCCGTGCATCCCGAGTACGGCCCGGCGATGCGCTACTACCTCGGCGGCGGCTACAAGTGGGCCGACGCGCTGGGGCCCGTGACCGACAACCGCGTCTTCGACTGGCGCAACGCGCTGGACCGCTTCAAGGCGGCCGGCCCGAAGCGCACCCTCGCCAAGCTCGACCCGACGGTGAAGTCCGGCCAGCACCTGATCCTCATCATGCCGATCATCCGCACGGCCTCCTGGGGCGCACCCTGGACCGCGGAGATCCGCCACCGCGCACCCCAATGGGAACGGGCCGTCAACGACGACCCGCACTTCGTCCGCATCGGGCCGGTGCCGTCCTTCAAACGCCGCGCGCTGCCGCGAGGCGTGCGGGCGATCGTGTACTTGAAGAAGTAGCGCGCGGCGCGGCGCGTAGGCCGGGTGGGTCGTGAGGAACCGGGTACGACGCGGTGCGTGGATGAGCCTCCGAACCATCCGTTCAAGGCCGTCTTCCACGTCGCCATCCTGGCGTGCGGTCTGGTCGTGCTCGTGCGCGGTGCCGTGGTTGGAGACTGGGCGCTGGTGGTCGTGGGCGCCGGTGTCGCCGGCGTGGCCGTCGTCGGGCTTGCCTTCATCGTCAAGGGCCGGAACCCATGGTGGTTGCAGGGGCCGCTCGACCGGCGAGTTGCCCGGCGCCGCGGCGTCGAGGTGCCCGACACCCTGCCGAGGGCCAGGGAAGCCGCGGGCTACGCCGTCGTGGTGTTCGCGCTCGTCTTGTTGACCAACCTCGTCGTGCCTTGGTCGATCGCGCCGGTCATCGCAGCGCTCACCTTCGGCGGGGCCGTGCTCGTCCGGCAGCGCCGTAGGCGCACGTCGCGGTGACACCGCCGCGGGCCGGTCCTTCCCCGCGGCGGCGATAGCTCAGGAACCTCCCAGCGGGTCTTCAAGGTTGGTTCAGGCGGGGCGTCGATGCTGCTGGCATGCCTCCAGCAGACCCTGCACCCATGCACGACCGGCAGGAGCCAGCGAAGCCGCCGCGGCGGGCTATGCGGGCGCCGAGTGGCCGGAAGTTCGCGGCCGGTGCGCTGGCCAGCTTCGTCGCGGTGTTCGGCGTGCTCGCCCTGCGCGTCCGCGAGGGTGATGATCCGGGGCTCGCCAGCACCAAGGCCACCAACAACACCACCACGACCACCACGACGGGCGCGACGTCATCCGACGACTCGTCCGGGACCAGCGAGCAGCAGAGCGCGCCCGCCGTCACCCCGACCCCCGGCGCGACCACCTCCGCGTCATGAGCCTCCTCGACCGCAGCTTCCCGACCATGGGCGCGACCGCGCGCCTGGTCCTGGCCGATCGCGCGGCGTCCGCCGAGCCCTCGCCGCGCCTGACGCACGCGGCCGACGACGCCCAGGCGCTCCTCGCCGCGCTCCACCGCGCCTGGACGCGCTTCGACCCCGACTCCGAGCTCAACCGCGCCTCCGCGCATCCCGACGCCGTCGTCCCGGACGCCAGCGCGCACCTGCGCGCGCTCGTCCGCGCGGGCGCCTGGGCCGGCCGCGCGTCCGGCGGACTCGTCGACATCACGCTCGGCGCCCAGATCGTCGAGGCGGGATACGCCTCGCATTGGGACGGCTCCCAGACCGTCCCGCTCAAGACGGCGCTGGCGGCCGCCCCGCCCCGGGCGGCCGCCGCGCCGGACCCTGCCGCGCGCTGGCAGGCGCTCGGGGTCGACCGGCACGCCGGCACGATCCGCCGGCCGATCGGCGCGACGCTCGACTCCGGCGGGATCGGCAAGGGCCTGGCGGCGGACCTCGTCGCGCGGCGCCTCGTCGGCCTGCGGTACATCGTCGACGTGGGCGGCGACCTCGCGCTCGGCCACGGCGGCGGCGGCCACCACGACGTCACCGTCACCCACCCGCTCACTGGCGCGCCCGCGCACGTCCTCCGGATCGACGGCGGCGGCGTGGCGACCTCGGGCATCCACCGCCGGATGTGGGTCGACAACAGAACCGGCGCGCCCGCCCACCACCTCCTGGACCCGCGCACCGGCCGCCCGGCCTGGACGGGACTGCTCGCCGCGACCGCCGTCGGCCGCTCGGCCACCGAGGCCGAGACGCTCGCCAAGACCGCCTACCTCAAGGGCCCCCGCGGAGCGCGCGCGACGCTCGCCGCGCTCGGCGGCGTCCTGGTCCACGAGGACGGCGCCGTCGAGGTCATCCCGCCGCTGCGCCGCGCCGCCGACCGCGCCGTCCGCGACCTCGCCGCCGCGACCGCCGCGACCGCCTGACCACTCCCGATGAGCAACCCCTTCGACTACACCTGGTGGCTGGCCGCGCGCGCGGCCGGGATCGTCGGCTTCCTCGCGCTTGCCGTCGTCGCGATCCTCGGGCTCGTCTCGGCGCTGAAGCTCGTCAGCCCCGCGAACGCCGCGCGGCTGCGCCCGTACCACGAGCGCCTCGCGCTCACCGGTCTGGCCTGCATCACCGCCCACGGCCTGTTCTTCCTCGCCGACGGCTGGCTCAAGCCGGGCCTGACCGGCATCGCGATCCCCTTCACGATGAGCTACAAGCCGTTCTGGACCGGCCTCGGGATCATCGCCTTCTACTGCCTCGTCGCGTTCGCGCTCAGCTTCTACCAGCGCCGCCGCATCGGCGCCCGGCGCTGGCGCTCCGCCCACCGCTTCGCATCCGCCGCGTTCATCCTCGGCGGGATCCACGCCCTGATGGCCGGCAGCGACACGCGCAACCCGGTGCTGCTGGGGATCGTGATCGCCGTCCTGGTCGCGGTCGGGATCATGGCCGGCGCGCGCGCCCTGGGCCATCCGATCCGCAAGGCGCCTGCGAAGAAGCGGCGCTCGCCGGTGGCGGCCTGAGCGCCGAGGTGGGAGCATCGTCGCGGGAGGCGCCTCACCACGATCGGAGGCACCACCATGCTGTGCGCCCACACCGTCCGCCGTCTGAAGCCGGGGACGTTCGACGACTTCGCGAAGGCGTTCAGCCCGCCCGACGACGTCGTCGCGCCGACCGGCTGGGTCCGCTTCGTCATGCTCCGCCCGCGCGCCGGCGCCGCCACCGACGACGACGTCGTCATCACGTTCGGCTTCTTCGACGGCACGATCGAGGAGCTGAACGCCAGCCAGGACGACCACGGCTACGCCGACCAGGTCAAGGCGGCGGCGCAGTACGTCGACTACGTCGTCGCCAACGGCGTCTACGACGTCGTCGTGGACCGCAACGCGGAGGTCGCCCGCGCCTGACCCCGCGGGCCGCAAAACCCGCGCTATCAGGCGCGATTCGTTCAGTGAAGAACTGTTAGGCCGCGTTAGCGGAGCCCCTGTTTCGTACCCATAACGGGCATCGTGCAGGGCATGACGCTTGTCGACGAACCGCCGACGCTGCCCACCCACGACGACGGAGGCCGCGGGGACACGCGACCCTACGTCGTGATCGGTGGCGGCCCCGCCGGACTGTCCGCCGGCTACCTGCTGGCCAAGGCCGGCCGGAAGGTCATCGTGCTCGAGGCGGAGGACCAGGTCGGTGGCCTGGCGAAGACGGTCGTCGACCCCGACGGGTACCGCTTCGACCTCGGCGGCCACCGGTTCTTCACCAAGAACAAGGAGGTCAACGACCTCTGGCTGGAGATCATGGGCGACGAGTTCCTCATGCGCCCGCGCATGTCCCGCATCTTCTGGCGCGGCAAGTACCTCGACTACCCGCTCAAGGGCACCGACGTCATCAAGAAGCTCGGCCCGGTCGAGCTCGTGCGCTGCGGCCTGTCCTACATGTGGGCGGCAATTAAGCCCAAGGGCAAGGAGGAGACCTTCGAGGACTGGGTCTCCAACCGCTTCGGCAAGCGGCTGTTCCAGCACTTCTTCAAGTCCTACACCGAGAAGGTCTGGGGCGTCTCCACCAAGGAGCTGCGCGCCGACTGGGCCGCGCAGCGGATCAAGAACCTCAACTTCTTCTCCGCCGCCAAGGCCGCGTTCCTCGGCAACAAGGACGACATCACGTCCCTCATCGACAAGTTCCAGTACCCGCGGTACGGACCGGGTCAGATGTGGGAGATGATGACCAACCGCATCGAGGAGATGGGCGGCGAGGTCCGCCTCGAGGCGCCCGCGACGCAGATCGACGTCGAGGACGGCCGGGTCGTCCGGATCCACACGCCGCAGGGGATCATCGAGCCGCGCGGCACCGTGTCCTCGCTGCCGCTGCGCCACATGGTCGGCCTCACCTCGCCGGGCGCGCCGGCCGAGGTCCAGCAGGCCGCGCAGGGCCTGCGCTACCGCGACTTCCTGACGGTCGCGCTCGTGCTCGACGGCCAGGACCTGTTCCCGGACAACTGGATCTACATCCACGAGGAGGCGGTCCGCGTCGGCCGCATTCAGAACTACCGCTCGTGGTCGCCCTGGATGGTCCCGGACCCGGACACGGCGTGCGTCGGCCTCGAGTACTTCGCCTTCAAGGGCGACGACCTCTGGACCATGGACGATGACAAGCTCGTCGAGCTGGCGGCGCGCGAGCTCGAGCAGCTCGGCCTCGCGCGGCCGGAGCAGGTCAAGCGCGGCTACGTCGTGCGCGTCCCGCTCGCGTACCCGATGTACGACGAGACCTACGCCCAGCGCGTCGAGACGATCCGCTCGTGGCTGGACCCGCTCCAGGACTTCGTCCAGGTCGGCCGCAACGGCCTGCACCGCTACAACAACTCGGATCACTCGATGCTGTCGGCGATGCGCGCGGTGGACAACATCCTCCGCGACGAGGGCCACGACATCTGGGCCGTGAACGTCGAGTCGGTCTACCACGAGGAGCAGACCGACGCCGACACCGAGCAGCCCTACGCGAAGCTGCCCAAGACGGTCTACGAGACGGAGCCGCTGGTCAGCAAGGCGTAGACGAGGTTTGCCGCAGCGCGCCCGCGGGGTACATGGCGGGCGTGCGTGCAACGACGACGGGTCGCCTTAGGCGGCCCGTCGGTCGTTAAGGAGGTCGGTCGTCCTACGGGGCGGCGGTCCACAGCGTGGCGCGCACGGCCGCGAACCAATGACCGTCCATGAGCGCCTCGCCGGTGCCGCCGGCCTCGCCGAGCTCCTCGAGCAGCTCGGCGGCGCCGAGGAAGCGCTTGAAGACGCGGTGGGTCGAGCCGTCGTTGAGGATCCGCTCCTCCCAGCGCTCGGCGGGCGTGTCGTCGCGGCGGGCGCTGTCGATGACGATCAACTCGCGCGCGACGCGGGACGCCTCGGCCAGGAACGCGACGCGCTCGTCGGGGACGAGGTGGCCGTAGAAGTGGGCGGTGAGGACGCGGTCGAAGCTGCCGTCGGCGAAGGGGAGCGCGAGGGCGTCGCCGGCGAGCGCCAGGCCGTGTGGCAGGCGGTCCTGAGCGAGGGCGACCATCGCCGGCGACTGATCCAGGCCGACGGCGTAGCCGTGCAGGTGGCGGGTCAGGAAGCCGGTGCCGCAGGCGACGTCCAGCGTGCGTGCGGGCGGGAGCGCGGCGACGAGGTCGGTCAGCTGCCGCACCTCGTCGTCCCAGCCCGGCCGGTCGCGGTCGGAGAAGCGGCCGTCGCCGGCGTACCACTCGTCGTACTCGCCGGCGCGGGCGTCGTAGTAGGCGTGGGTCGACGGGTTGCGGGCGAAGGCCATGCGCTTCGGATGGATTCTTACGCGTGGCCGACCAGGATGCCCACCAGCGCGACGAGCGCGCCGCCGAGCGTGACCTGGACGAGCGACACCGGCAGCGCCACGTGCATGAAGCGCTTCCGGATCAGGGCGATCGCGACGAGCTCGATCGAGACCACCACGTAGGCGACCGCCAGCGCGGTCGAGGTGTCGGAGATCAGGAACGGCAGGGCGTGGAACGTGCCGCCGAGGAACGTGGCGCCGCCGGTGATCAGCCCGCGCGAGAGCGACGAGCCGCGGCCGGTGACCGAGCCGTCGTCGGAGAGGCCCTCGCTGAGGCCCATCGAGATCGCGGCGCCCAGCGCGGAGGCGAGGCCAACCAGCAGCGCCGCCCGCGAGCCGCCGAGGTAGGCGGCGGCGAAGATCGGCGCCAGCGTGGAGATCGTGCCGTCGATCAGCCCGATGAGCCCGGGCTGGATGCGCTGCAGGACGAGGCGCCGCCGCTCGGCTTCGGCGGGCGCGTGGGTGGGGAGATGGAGGACCTGTTCGCTCACGGAGTCGATAATACAAGGCGATTAAAATAAGGATGTCCTAACATGTGCGAGCGAGTATGAAGGGGACCCGAACTGCCCAGGAGGACGCGGCGGCTGTCGATGCGGATGCCCGCTTGGCCGCCGCCCTGCGCTCGCGCGGTCAACGCGTGACGTCGCAGCGGCTGGTTATCGGCCGGCTGCTGCGCGAGCTCGACCGGCATGTGACGGCGGAGGAGGTCCTGCGGCGCGCGTCGGAGCAGCTGCCGGGGATGTCGCTGCCGACGGTCTACGCGACGCTCGACCTCCTGGCCGAGCTGGGGGAGGCGCGCCGCGTCAGCGTCGGCGGCCCGGTGCTGTACGACCCACGCGTCGCGGACCACGCGCATGTGCGCTGCCGTGTGTGCGGGCGGGTCGAGGACCTTGAGATCCCGCTGGACGCGAGGGGCGCGCTGCGCGCCGCGCGGGCGGCGGGGTTTGATGCTGAGGGGGCGGAGTTGGTGGTGGAGGGACGCTGCGCGGAGTGCGCGGCGGGGGGGTAGGGGGCGGGCGGGGCGCGGCGCGGAGGTGGCGCTGGCGCGCTGGGCTGGCTCGGCTTGGGGCGGGGCGCGGAGGTGGCGCTGGCGCGGCGCGGAGGTGGCGCTGGCGCGCTGGGCTGGCTCGGCTTGCGGCGCGGCGACGGCGCTGGGCCGGCTCGGCTTGCGGCGCAGGGCTGGCTCGGCTTGCGGCGCAACGTCTTGTCCTCGCTGCCGCCATTCCTCCACGAGCCGGCGTTGGTGGCGAGCAGCGCAGGCGTTGGACGTGGTGCGGGGCGGGGTCTGCTTCGCATCTAGGGCGAGGCAGTTAGCGGTGGCGCTCCGCGCTGTCGGTGTGGCTCGTCCTCGTGCTGCTTCCGGGGCGGGTTCGGGGCCGAATTGCCGGGATGCCGGGGTCCGGGTCACCTTTGGCTCCATATACGAGCCCGGAGTGACCCGGAGCTCGGCGCGGCGGTGATCCGTGTCGTTTTGAGCGTCTCTATGACGTTCAAGACGACACGGACCTCTCGGCGAGGCGAGGATTCGCCTCTGAACGACGGTCCGTGTCGTTTCGTGGTGAATAGTTCACGACAAGACGACACGGACCTCGGCGAGGCCAGGATTCGCCTCCGAACGGTGGTCCAAGTCGTCTCGCCCCCGATATGCGGGGGTCAGACGACTTGGACCCTCGGCGTCCCGGCGATGCAGCCCGAAATGCCCGCCCCACGGCGGCCGAGGCACGCCGACAGCGCGGAGCATCACCTCAACTGCCTCGCCCTAGATGCCAAGCAGACCCCGCCTCGCAGCACCGCCGGCGCGCCGCACTGCTCGCCAACCAACGCCGGCGCCCAACTACCGCTCCCCCCTCACCGTCGCCGGCAGCGACGGCTCTCCCGCCGGCGCGTCGCCGGCCTCCGCCGGCTCCGCCTCGCCGCCATCCCCCGACCCCCGCGGCATCTCGATCGGCAGCGCCAACATGAACCGCGCCCCGCCGTCGCCACCAGCGCCCGGCGCCGCCAGCTCCAGCTCCCCATCCAACCGCCGCGCCAGCTCCCGCCCGATCGCCAGCCCGAGGCCGAAGCCGCCCTCGCCGCCGGTGCGCGACCCGCGTTGGAAGCGCTCGAAGATCAGGTCGCGCTCCTCCACCGGGACGCCCGGCCCGACATCGGCGACCGTCAGCGTCGCCCGCTCGCCGTGGTAGGCGGCGGTGATCCTCACAGCATCGCCGGCGCCTGAGAAGCGCAGCGCGTTGTCGATCAGGATGCGTGCGACGCGGGCGACCGCGCCCGGGTCGCCGGCCGCCCAGACCGGTCCGGTCGGCGGCACGACGACCAGGGCCACGTCGCGCGCGTCGGCGCGCAGCGCGAACTCCGCCGCGACCGCCCGGACCAGCTCGCCGATCTCCACCGGCTCGCGCCGGAGCACGACTCC
>DATDMD010000128.1:0-34152 GCA_036518975.1 Baekduia sp. | reverse complement strand
CCATCAGCAGCCGGCCGTCGCGGGCGACCGGCGGGAACACGCCGGGGATCGCCGCGCTGGCGAGGAGCGCGTCGACGACCGGGCCGTCGGAGAGCACGACCTCCTCGCCGGTGAGGACGTCGGCGGCCACGACGTGCAGCGCGATCGCCGCGTCCTCCAGGCGCCCGCAGTCGCAGTGGCGCTCGATCACCCGCCGCAGTCCGGACAGCGAGAACGAGTGATCACGGACGCCGAGCGCGCCGAGCGCCGCCGTCAGCGGGCTGGCGGGCAACACCTGCGAGCGGGTCAGCCCGCGCCAGAGGCGCTGCAGCGCGACCGCGGTGTCGACCGTGGGCGGCCGGGCGGCGGCGAACGCGGCGTTCAGCGCGCCCGCCGACGTCCCGACGAGCAGGTCCGGGCGGATGCTCCGCTCGTAGAGGGCCTGCAGCATGCCCGCCTGCGTCGCCCCGAGGCTTGCGCCGCCACTGAGCACGAAGGCGGTGGTCATGGCGCCCAGCGTGGGACCGTGCCCGATCGCCGCCTAGGCGCGACGCGTATGGCGGCGCGGCCTCGTCGGTCTGGTCCGCCCGCCGCGGCGACGTACGGTCACGCCGATGCCGGACCCCGGCCCGACCGTCCGCCTGGCGGCGCCCTCCCTCCGGGGCGTCGTCCGGCTGGTGGGCATCGTCGCCGTCTGCGCCATCGGGCTCTACCTCGTCTGGCGCACGCGCGGCGTGCTGCGGCTCGCGGCGATCGCGCTGTTCGTGGCGCTGACGCTGCAGCCGATCGTCGACGCGCTCGAGCGCCGCGTCCGCGTGCCGCGCGCGGCCGCGATCCTGCTGCTCTACGCGATCCTGGCGGGCGGGATCGTCGTGACCGGCGCCGTCGTGGTCCCCAGCACGGTCCGGCAGGTCAAGCAGCTGTCGCGCGACGCGCCGACCTACCTCCACGACCTGCGTCGCAACCCGACGTTCCGCCGCTACGACGACCGCTACGCGATCACGCCCAAGCTGCGGCGCGACGCGAACGCGCTGCCCGCGCGGCTCCAACGGGCGGCAGGACCGCTGCAGCGCGTGACCGTGCAGGCGTTCGGCGTGGTGAGCCAGCTGCTGACGGTCCTGTCGCTGGCGTTCCTGCTGATGCTCCACGGCCGCGAGTACATGGGCATGGCGCTGCGGCTGACCGGCGCCCGCGAGGCGCGCTACCGGGCGCTGGTCATCGAGATCAACCGCGCGGTCGCCAAGTACATGCTGGGCAACGTGGCGATCAGCGGCCTGGCGACCGTCTCGACGTGGCTGGTGCTGACGCTGCTCGGCGTCCCCTACGCGCTGTCGCTCGGCCTGCTCGTCGGCTTCTTCGACCTCATCCCGCTGATCGGCGCGACGCTCGGCGCGATCTTCGTCGGGGTCGCCACCGCCACCGTCGACTTCCCCACCGCCACGTTGGTGTGGATCGCGTTCATCATCATCTACCAGCGCGTCGAGAACTCGTTCATCCAGCCGGTCGTCTACGGCCGCGCGCTCAAGGTCAACCCGATCGTCACGATCCTCGCCGTCCTGATCGGCGCGTCGCTGCTCGGCATCCTCGGCGCCCTGCTCGCCATCCCGATCGCCGCCGCGATCCAGATCCTCCTGCGCTCATGGTTCAATCAAACACACACATCAAAGGAGCACATCATGTCCAATGACGAACTGCGGACCGACGTCGAGCAGGAGCTCTTCTGGGAGCCCCGCGTCGACAACGCGGCGATCGCCGTCGCGGCCGACGAGGGGCGCGTGACGCTGCGCGGGACGGTCGGCAGCTTCCGCGAGAAGCGCGAGGCGGCCGGCGCCGCCAAGCGCGTGTTCGGCGTGACCAAGGTCGACGACGAGCTCAGCGTGCGGCTGCTCGACGGCGACCGGCGCGACGACGCCGACGTGCGCGGCGGCGTCCTGCAGGCGCTGATGCTCGACGCGATGGTCCCGTCGTCGATCGACGCCTCGGTCGCGGACGGGATCGTCACGCTGCGGGGCGTCGCCCCGTACAACTACCAGCGGGCCGAGGCCGAGTTCGTGGCCGGCAACGTCCCGGGCGTGCTCGCCGTCGACGACGAGATCGAGCTGACGATCGCCGACCCCACGCCCTCCGACGTCCGGCAGTCGATCCACAAGGCGTTCCGGCGCGACGCCAGCCTCGACGCCGACGCGCTCTCGATCGACACGTTCGACGGCACCGTGACGCTGGCGGGCCACGTCGAGTCCTGGATCGAGCACGACGCCGCCGTCAACGCCGCGTGGTCGGCACCCGGCGTGCGGACCGTCGAGGACCAGATCGTCGTCGACTACTGAGCGACGCGACAGCTCGCTCGTCGCGGCCATAAGCGGCCGGTCTGGCGCGTGCGCCGGGCCGGTCTGCGGCCGGGGCGCGGAGCGGCGGTCAGATGGCCGGGTGACGCTTGATCCACGCTTCGAACGCCGCATCGTCGCGGAGATGACGCGGCTCGAGCGGACGGCGCACCGCCGACCCCGGCCGAGGAGGAACCCCATGCCGCAGGACACCACCGCCGCGCCAGCGCCCGCCGCGACGACCAACGGCCATCACCCGACGCGCGCCGAGCGCTTCCGGCGCGGGCTGCTGCCCTACCAGCCGCGTCCCGTCAACCCCGCGCTGCTGAAGGACGCCGAGGAGCGCGCCGACAGCGTCCAGAACCGGATCGCCGACAAGGTCACCGCCTTCTCGGGGTCGATTGCGTTCGTCTACCTCCACATCCTCTGGTTCGGCTGCTGGATCGGCTTCCGCGTCGAGAAGTACCCCTTCGGGCTGCTCACGATGATCGTCTCGCTGGAGGCGATCTTCCTGTCCACGTTCGTGATGATCAGCCAGAACCGGGCCGACGCCAAGCGCCAGGTCCTGGCCAACCAGCAGTGGCGGACGGTGCAGGACGAGGACCAGCAGAACCAGGAGCTGCTGGACCTCTCCAAGCAGATCCTGAGCCTGACCAAAGAGGTCCACGACGCCTACGGGGCGCCCGGCGGCGCGGGCGGCGCGAAGGACTACGAGTAGCGCCTCGATCCGACGCAACTCGTCATCGGCCGGCACCAGATCGTCAAGGCAGATCTCGTCGCCCGACCGAACCGCAACGCCACACGAGCCATGACCTACACCTTGCCCGTCACACCGGACGAAGCTTCAACAGGCTCCTAGGCCGCGCCCCGCACTTCCGCGAGGCGCTCGGGGGCTTCGAGGCCGAGGTCTCCCAGCGCATGCTCGCGCTCACCGGCGAGCACCACAGCTATGAGCGCTGGGAGTGCGCCGTAATCTGGAGATTTCTTCCAGTTCTTGAAGGTATTCCTGCCAAACAACGGTAGAAATCACGCTCGCTACGGAACCCCCGCCGGGCGCCCAGCCCCGGTCGGCTCGGTGAACCACCGCCGCTATGCCCCAGCCGCAGCTCTCGGCCATTGCTACCTGCGAATAGGCCCTAACGCATCACGACACTAGGCCGCGGGCGCCGGCGCGCCCTCGAAGCGGTACTCCTCCTGCCACGCGTCGGGCCCCTCGTGGCAGATCGCCCAGTAGGCGTCGGCGATCGCGTCCGGGTCGAACGGCGTCCCCGGGACGATCTGCCCGAGGATGGTGAGGCTCCCTGCGTGGATGTTGTCGTCGCGCAGCTGACGGGCGAGCATGGTCGCCACGGCCCGCAGCGCGACCTTGCCGAGCGAGAGGGTCGCGAGCTGCTCCGGCAGCGCGTCGGCGAAGCCGCCGCCGGTGAACAGCAGCGTGCCGCCGCCCGCCGCGCGCAGCGCGGGCACGACGAGCTGCGCGGTCATCACGGCGCCGATCACGTCGACGGCGTACGCGTTGGCGAGCTGCTCCGGGCTGACCGTGAGCAGCTCGTCGGGCGCCGCCAGCGCCGCGCTGTAGATCACGACGCCCGGGGCGCCGGAGTCGGCGACCACCGGACCCAGCGCCGCGCGCAGGCTCCCGGCGTCGCCGGCGTCGGCCTGGACGACGGCGACGTCGGCGCCGGTCCCGCGCAGCTCGTCGGCCAGCGTCGCGATCGTCCCCGGCGACCGGGCGACCAGCGTCAGGCGGAACCCCTCGCGCGCGAAGCGCCGCGCGACGGCCGCCCCCAGGCCGGGACCGGTGCCGACGAGCAGCAGGTGGCGCGGATCAGTCATCTTCGAGCTCCTTGTTGGACGCGGTGGCCGCGACCGTACCGGCGCGCCCGCGCCGCGCCGATATCTCCATCCGACACCGGCCATCGCTCGCGGTTATGGCCAGGAGTACGATCGGCTCCAGATGAGCGCCCTGGCGTCGCCCGGTGCAGCGCGCGCCCCGCGGGGCGGCATGCCGGCGGCCGTGCGCGCGCTGGCCGCCGAGCTCCTGCCGCGCGCGCCGGAGCTGGCGCAGGGCATGACCGACCACCTGGTCGCGAACATCGACGAGCTGCCGGCGGGCGACGACGAGCTGCGCGAGGAGACGCGGGCCAGCGTCCAGGGCAACGTCGACCAGGTCCTGCGGCTGCTCAAGCTCGGCGCGGGCGCCGACGCGCTGGTCGTCCCGCCCGACGCCGCGGAGTACGTGCGCGGCCTCGTGCGCCGCGGGATCACGCTCGCGGTGCTCCTGCGCACCTACCGGCTCGGGCACGCGTGGTTCTGGGACGTCTGGTGCGAGGAGCTGACGCAGCGCGTCACCGACGCCGCCGAGCTCCTCGTCGCCCAGGAGCAGAGCTCCGCGTTCCTGTTCGCCTACATCGACGGGATCTCCGGCGTGCTGGTCGACGCCTACGGGACCGAGCGCGAGCGCCTGATGCGCGGCGCCGCGCAGGTCCGCGCCGAGACCGTGCGGGCGATCCTCGCCGGCGACGCGGTCGACGAGGAGGTCGCCGACCAGCGGCTCGGCTACGCGCTGCGGCGCCATCACGTCGCGCTGCGCCTCAGCGGCGGCGCCGCCGCGGTCCGCGGCCTGGAGCGCGCCGCGACCGACGCCGCGGCGCTGCTCGGGCCCGGCGCGCCGCTCGTCGTCCTGTCGGGCGCGGCGAGCCTGGACGTCTGGTGCGGCGCCTTCGAGACGCCCAGCGTGGAGCGCCTCGAGGACTACCGGCCGCCCGCGGGCATCCGCGTCGCCTTCGGCGCGCCGGCCCACGGCGTCGCCGGCTTCCGCAGCTCGCACGCCGAGGCCGTGCAGGCCGCGCGCATCGCGAGCCTCGCCCCGGCGGCGGCCGGCCCGGTGACCGGCTACCAGGGCGTCGAGCTGATGTCCCTGCTCGCGACCGACCTGCCGCGGGCGCGCGCGTTCGTCCTGCGCCAGCTCGGGGCGCTCGCCGCGCCCGACGACGCGGCCGAGCGGCTGCGCGAGACGGTCCTCGCGTTCCTGGCCTCCGGCGGGCGCGGAACGCGCGCCGCCAAGCAGCTCCACGTCCACCAGAACACGGTGGCCTACCGCGTCAAGCGCGCCGAGGAGCTGCTGGGCCGGCGTGTCAGCGAGCGCCCGATCGAGCTGACGTGCGCGCTGACGCTGGCCGCCGCGCTCGGGCCGGCCGTCCTCGCCGCGGCGTAGCCGGCGCCAGCCCGAGCGTGCGGTCGACGCCCCGGCGCCAGCCGGCCACGCCGGCGGCGCGCGCGTCGTCGTCCATGCTCGGCGCCCAGCGCCGCGCGATGGCGTAGTTGGCCCGCAGCTCGTCGAGCCCGGACCAGACGCCCGTCGCCAGCCCGGCGGCGTACGCGGCGCCCGTGGCAGTCATCTCGGCGATGGCCGGCGCGGCCACCGGGGAGCCGAGGACGTCGGCCTGGAACTGCATCAGCAGCTCGTTGCGGGTCATGCCGCCGTCGGCGCGCAGCTCGCCGAGGCGCGCCAGGCCGGTGTCGGCGAGCATGGCCTCGACGAGGTCGCGGGTCTGGTACGCCGTCGCCTCCAGCGCCGCCCGCGCGAGGTGGCCCTTGTTGGCGAAGCGCGTGAGGCCGACGATCACGCCGCGCGCGTCGTCGCGCCAGTACGGGGCGAAGAGGCCCGAGAACGCGGGGACGAAGACCACGCCGCCGGAGTCGTCGACCGAGCGCGCGAGCCGCTCGACCGCGGCCGCGTCGTCGATGAGGCCGAGGTTGTCGCGCAGCCACTGGACGAGCGCGCCGGCCATGGCGACCGAGCCCTCCAGCGCGTACACCGCGTCGGCGTCGCCGAGCTTCCACGCGACGGTGGTGATCAGCCCGTGCTCGGAGATCACCGGCTCGGTCCCGAGCGTGAAGAGCAGGAAGGCGCCGGTGCCGTACGTGTTCTTGACGTCGCCGTGGTCGAAGCAGGTGTGGCCGAACAGCGACGCCGGCTGGTCGCCGAGGATCCCGGCCACGGGCACGCCGGCCAGCTCGCCGGCGGCGTGGCCGTAGACCTCGCTGGACGAGCGGATCGCGGGCAGCAGCGCGCGCGGGATCGCCAGGGCGTCGAGCAGGCCGTCGTCCCAGTCGAGCGTGCGCAGGTCCATCAGCAGCGTGCGGCTGGCGTTGGTGGGGTCGGTGGCGTGGACGCCGCCGTCCGGGCCGCCGGTCAGGTTCCACAGCAGCCACGTGTCCGGCGTCCCGAACAGCAGGTCGCCGCGCTGCGCCGCCGCGCGCCGCGCCGGGTCCTGGTCGAGCAGCCACCGCAGCTTGAGCGCCGACGAGTAGGTGGAGATGGGCAGACCAGTGAGCGCGCGGAAGCGGTCGATGCCGCCGTCGTCGGCGAGCGCGTCCGCCGCGGCGGCGGTGCGGGTGTCCTGCCAGGTGATCGCGGGCGCCACCGGGCGGCCGGTGCGCCGGTCCCAGAGGACGACGGACTCGCGCTCGTTGGCGATGCCGATCGCCGCCACGTCGGCGGCGGTCGCGCCCGCGCTGCCCAGCGCCTCGTGGACGCACTCCTGAGTCCGCCGCCAGACCTCCGCCATGTCGAGCTCCACCCAGCCGGCGCGCGGGAACGTCACCGTCTGCTCGCGCTGCGCGGTCGCCGCGGGCGTGCCGTCCCGGCCGAAGAGGATGCAGCGCGTGCTCGTCGTGCCGTGGTCGATCGCGGCGACGAGTCGGGCGGCGCTCATGCGGGCTGCTCGACGGCCGGCGTCGCGAACGGGTCCGCGGGCGCGCCGTCGGGCGCCTCGGCCTCCAGCTCGCGCTTGGCCTCTTGGAGGTCGCGGAGCGCGTTGTCGCCGAGCGTCGGGTAGCGCGGGTCGATGTCGATCAGCGCCTGCCCGATGACCGCGGCGGCCGCGACGCGCGCGAACCACTTGCGGTCGGCCGGGATGACGTGCCACGGCGCGTGCTCGGTGCTCGTGTGCGTGAACATCTCCGAGAACGCGTCCTGGTAGGCGTCCCAGTGCCGGCGCTCCTGGACGTCGTGGCTGGAGAACTTCCAGTTGTGCTCGGGCAGGTCGATGCGCCGCAGGAAGCGCCGGCGCTGCTCCTCCTTGGAGAGGTTGAGGAAGAGCTTGACGACCCGGAAGCCGTTCTCGGTCAGGTAGCGCTCCCACTCGTTGATCGCGTGGTAGCGGCGCTTCCAGACGTGGTGCTTGCGCGCGTCGGGCGGCAGCTTCTGGGCGACGAGGTTCTCGGGGTGCACGCGGACGACGAGCACCTCCTCGTAGTGCGAGCGGTTGAAGATCCCGATCTCGCCGCGCGCGGGCAGCCGCTCCTGGTAGCGGCGCAGGTAGTCCTGGTCGAGCTGCGCCGCCGACGGGACCTTGAAGCTCTCGACCCTCACGCCCTGCGGGTTGACCCCGCTCATCACGTGGCGGATCGTCCCGTCCTTGCCCGCGGCGTCCAGCGCCTGGAGCACGACGACGACGCCGTGCGTCGCCTGCGCGGCCAGCCGCTGCTGGTAGTCGGACAGGATCGCGATCCCGTCGTGGAGCAGCCCCTCCCCGTCCTTCTTGGTCTCGATGCCCGCGTGGAAGGCGGGGTCGAAGTCCTTGGCCAGCTTGACGTGCGATCCGGGCGTCACCCGGAACGGCTCGATGAAGCGGGCGATGCGCTTGGTGATGTCGTCGGCCATCGGGTCCTCCTGCGTCGGTCGACCCACCATCGCCCGGCGCGGCTGCCGGCGCAAGACCGCGCCCGCCGCGCCGCCAGACCCAGCGCATATAGCCCGCGGGAGCGGCCGGACGGAGGCTGATGACCCCAAACCACGGACCCGGCTTTGGGACCCGACGACATGGGCCGCGGGCCGCGCGTGGTCTTTCCTGTCGGAAGAGCACCGCACAACGGGATGAACGAGGAGCGATGGGCCCGACGACAAGCCGTTCCCCAGCCACCGGGTTAGAGTTGATCATGGCCGGCGACGCCTCCGTGCCCGACGTGCCGGCGCTGCGCGGGCGCAGCGAGGAGAGCGCGCTGCTCGACGCGCTGCTCGCCGGGGCGCGCGGCGGCCACAGCGGCGTGCTGGTCCTGCGGGGCGAGGCCGGGTTCGGCAAGACCGCGCTGCTGGAGCACGCCGTCGAGTCGGCGTCGGACTTCACGGTCCTGCGCGCGGTCGGCGTGGAGGCGGAGGTCGAGCTCGCCTTCGCCGCGCTGCATCAGCTGTGCGCGCCGGTGCTCGGCTGGCTCGACCGGCTTCCGGGGCCGCAGCGCGACGCGCTGGCGATCACGTTCGGGCTGCGCGCCGGGCCGGTGCCGGACCGGTTCCTCGTCGGCCTGGCGACGCTGAGCCTGCTCTCCGAGGCCGCGCAGGAGCGCCCATTGCTCTGCATCGTGGATGATGCGCAGTGGCTGGACCGGGCCTCTGGTCAGGCGCTCTCGTTCGCCGCGCGCCGGCTGCTGGCGGAGTCGGTCGTCATCCTCTTCGCCGCGCGGACGCCGACCGCCGAGCTGGCGGGGCTGCCCGAGCTGCCCGTCGGGGGCCTCGACGACGCCGACGCGCGCGCGCTGCTGGCGTCGATGATCCAGGGGCCGTTCGACGAGCGCGTGGGCGACCAGCTCGTCGCCGAGGCGCGCGGCAACCCGCTCGCGCTGCTCGAGCTGCCGCGCGGGCTGACGCCGTCCGAGCTGGCCGGCGGCTTCGGGCTCCCGCGCGCGCTGTCGCTCGAGAGCCGGATCGAGGAGAGCTTCCGGCAGCGGCTCGCGGCGCTGCCGGACGACACCCAGCGGCTGCTGCTGGTCGCCGCGGCCGAGCCGACCGGCGATCCGGCCCTGCTGTGGCGGGCGGGCGCGCGGCTGCGGATCGCCGGCCCGGTGCTCGACCCGGCCGAGACCGCCGGGCTGATCGAGGTCGGCAGCCGGCGCGTGCGCTTCCGCCACCCGATCGTGCGCTCGGTGCTCTACCGCGCGGCGACGCCGGGCGAGCGCGGCGAGGCCCACCGCGCGCTGGCCGACGCGACCGACGCGCGGCTCGATCCGGACCGCCGCGCCTGGCACCTCGCCGAGTCGACCGCGGGCCCCGACGAGGACGTCGCCGTCGAGCTGGAGCACGCGGCCGGCCGTGCCCAGGCGCGCGGCGGCTGGTCGGCCGCGGCGGCGTTCCTGGAGCGCGCGTCGGCGCTGACCCCGGCGCCGTCGTCGCGGGCCCACCGCGCGCTGGCGGCGGCGCGGGCCAAGGCCGACGCCGGCGCGCTCGACGAGGCGCTCGTCCTGCTGGACGGCGCCGACGTGGCCGCCCTGGACGACCTCGACCGTGCCCGCGCGGACGCGCTGCGCGCCGAGATCGCCTTCGCCTCCCGGCGCGAGGGCGACGCGCCCGCGCTGCTCCTCAAGGCCGCCCGCGAGCTCGAAGCGGTCGACGCGGGCCTGGCCCGCGCGGCCTACCTGGAGGCCATGCGCGCGGCGGGCTTCGCGGGCCGGCTGGCCCGCGGGACGGGGCTGCGCGAGGTCGGCGAGGCCGCGCTCGCCGGCCCGGGGCCGCCGTCGCCGCCCCGACCGCCCGACCTGCTGCTGGAGGGCCGGGCGATTCAGTACACGGAGGGGTTCGCGGCAGGGGCGCCGCTCGTGAAGGAGGCGCTGAGGGGCTTCGTGCGCGAGCCCGACCTGCCGCGGCGGTGGCTCGCGCTCGCGGCGTACGCGGCGGCGGACGTCTGGGACGACGAGACCTGGCGCGTCCTCTCCGAGCGCGACCTGGAGAGCGCCCGCGGCGACGGCGCGCTGACGGCGATGCCGCTGGCAGTGAGCGTCTTCGCCTACATCCGCGCGATCTCGGGCGAGGTGGCGCTGGCCGAGTCGCTGCTCGACGAGATCACGGCGGCCACCGAGGCGACCGGCATCCCCTCGTACAACTACGTGGCGCTCTGGGTGGCGGCGCTGCGGGGGCGCGAGGACGAGCTCGCGGAGCTGGTCGAGGTCACGTCGACGGACGCCGTGAGCCGCGGCGAGGGGTTCGTGCTCGGGATCTGCAGGCAGGCGACGGCCGCGTTGAACAACGGCCTGGGCCGGTTCGACGTCGCGCTGGCCGCCGTGCGCGAGGCCGTCGACGTCGACCCGTTCGACGAGCTCGGGTCGCCGAGGACGATGCCCGAGCTGATCGAGGCGGCCGTCCGGTCCGGGGAGGAGCGGCTCGCCGAGCGGGCGCTGGAGCGGTTGGCGGAGAGCGCCCGCGCCGCCGGCACCGACTGGGGCCTGGGGTTGGCCGCCCGCTCGCGGGCGCTGCTCAGCGACGGCGAGGTCGCCGACGCGCTCTATGGCGAAGCGCTCGAACGCCTCGGCCGCACCCGCAACCGCCTGCAGCTCGCGCGGACCCACCTGCTCTACGGCGAGTGGCTGCGGCGCGAGCGCCGCCGCGTCGACGCCCGCGTGCAGCTGCGCCGGGCGCTGGAGCTGTTCAGGAGCATGGGCACCGAGCCCTTCGCGAGCCGCGCCGAGCGCGAGCTGCTGGCCACCGGCGAGCAGCTCCGCCGCCACAGCGTCGAGCTCCGCGACGAGCTCACCGCTCAGGAGTCCCAGATCGCCCGCCTCGCCCGCGACGGCCTGTCCAACGCCGCAATCGGCGCACGCCTGTTCATCAGTCAACACACCGTCGCATACCACCTGCGCAAGGTGTTCACGAAGCTCGACATCACGTCACGCAACCAGCTGGGCCAGGTGCTGCCGGAGGACCAGCCGACGGGCGCGTGAGCCATCTAGTTGACGCACACCGCGTCGAACGCTCCCGGCAGGGCGATCAGCACGACGACCCAGACCGCCAGCACCGCCACCGCCGCGATCCCGACCCGCGGCGTCACGACCCGCCGATCCGCCGCGACGATCAGCAACGAGCCACCAACTGCCGCGACCGCCAGCTGCGGCACCTGACTCGCCCACGAGGCGCGGCATTCCGCCAGCACCCCGTAGCCGATGTCTCGGCTCGTGTCACTGCCAGCCCGCACCAGCGCCACCATCACGCCGGCGACGAGCCACACGATCCCGGCGGCTCGCACACCACCGCGTCGCAACGGCGTGTTCCAGACGCTGGGATCGCTCACGGGGTGCAGTCTCTCCTGTCGCGCGAGTCTCAAGCGCGCTTGCGGACGACCGCGCCGCACCATACGGTTCCGGCCGCCATGCGCCTCCGACACGCTCTCCTCGCCCTCTGCGCCGCCCTCCTGCTCGCCCCGCCGGCCGCGCTCGCCGGCAAGCCCGGCCAGTGGACGAAGCTCGGCCAGAGCAATGTGGACAACATCGACGAGGTCGCGCTCGCGCGGACGGCGGATGGCACGCTGCATGCGGCGTGGACCATCCCGAGCCACAACAGCGGCGGTGCGGGCGACAGCGTCGTCGGAGCCGCGATCGCCGCCAACGGCGTGGCCGCGGCGCCCGTCCCGATCGTGTCCGGCTGGGCCGCGATCACCGCGGTCCCGGACCTGGTCACGCTGCCCGACGGCAGCCTGCGCGTCTTCTTCGGCGGCATCCGGACGACGGGCCCGGACGAGCCCAACAGCAACATGAACACGGCGACGGCGCCCGCCGCGGGCGCGCCGTGGTCGCTGTTCTCGGGGACGACCGTCACCGCCGACGCGGCCTACGGCGCCGACGACGGCGCCGCGGTCCTCGCCGACGGCACGCCGATCGTGGCGTTCGGCGGCACGGGCTCCGGCGCGTTCGTCCACCGTGGGCTCGATCCCGCCCAGCCCAACGTCCCGCTCCAGGCGCAGTTCGGCGCCTGCTGCGGGTACGGCCCCGACGTCGCGGTCGACACGGCCACCGGCGCGCCGACGGTGGCGTGGTACTCCAACGCGACCGGCCACCTCGGCGTCTTCGCCCAGTCCCTCGACGCCGGCAGCGGCCAGACGACCGCGCCGCCGGCGCAGATGCCGGGCAGTACCACGACGTTCAACGGCACGCCGTCCTCCAGCCAGCAGCTCTCGCGCACGCCGATCGCCGCGCGCGTCGGCGGAGGCGTGTACGTCGCCTACAGCGGCGGCTACCCGACGGCCAACAAGGCGCTGCTGTGGCGCGTCGGCGCGTCGAGCGCGGTCACGCTCGACCAGCGCCCGGCCGACCACATCGTGAGCCTCGCCGCCGACCCCGAGGGGCGCCTGTGGGTGTTCTGGATCCTCCGCGGCCCGCACCCGACGGTGTTCGCGCGGCGCTCGAACAAGGCCGCCACCGCGTTCGGCCCGGCGGTCGCCGCCGGCGCGCCGCCCGGCCAGCAGTCGGGCTTCAAGCTCAGCGGCAACGCGCAGAGCTCGGCGCTCGACCTCGTCGGCCTGTTCGGCGCGACGACCTCCTCGGCGCAGTGGCACACGCAGGTGCTGCCGGGCCTGACGGTCAAGGCGTCGCCGTCGACGATCAAGAGCACCAAGAAGACGACGGTGAAGTTCACGGTCAGCGACCCGGATCCGGTGAAGGGCGCGACGGTCCACGCGGCCGGCCGGTCGGCCACCACCAACGCCAAGGGCACCGCCTCGATCACGCTGGGCCCGACGGCGAAGGCGTCGATCGCCGTCACCGTGACGAAGGCGCGCTACACGGAGGGCACGACGAGCGTCCACGTCAAGCACGGCTGACCGACGCCGTCTCATGTTGGTCTCACCGGTCTTGTGGCATCCCGGGGTCCCGTTTAGCTTGGCGCGATGCCGCTCCGCCTCCCCAGCCTCGTCGTCGCGCTCGCCCTCGCCGTCGCGCTCGCCCTCGCCTCGACGGCCGCGGCCGCCACGATCACCGTCACCAGCACCGCCGACCACGGCGCGGGGACGCTGCGCGACGCGCTGGCGACGGCGGGGACCGGCGACGTCATCTCCCTTCCGGCCGGTCACTACGTCCTGAGCACCGGCGCGCTCGCGGTGCCCGGCGGCGTCACGATCACCGGCGCCGGCGCGCGCGTCACGACGATCGACGCCAACCACACCAGCGGCGTGATCAGCACCAGCGGGCCCGGCGTGACGATCAGCGACGTGACGGTGACCGGCGGCCAGTCGACGAGCGGCGCCGGCGGGATCGCCGCCAGCGTCGGGCTCACCCTGCACCGCGTCGCCGTGGTCGGCAACGCCACCACCGCGCAGGGCGGCGGGATCGCCAGCGGCGGTGCCCAGCCGCTGCTCGTCGACCACAGCCTGATCGCCGGCAACCAGTCGACCGGCGGCGGCGGGATCGTCCTGACCGGCTCGGTCACCGGGTCGAGCATCGTCGCCTCGACGATCGCCGACAACATGGTCTCAGGCAGCGGCTCTGGCGGCGGCATCTCCACGACCGCGCCGGGCCTCCTGCTCGACGGCGACACGATCGTCGGCAACCAGGCGCCCGCGGGCCAGGGCGGCGACTTCCGCCTCAACGGCAGCATGCCGGCGAGCATCCGCAACACGATCGTCGGCGGCGGGATCGCCGCCAGCGGCAACGACTGCTACCTGAGCTCCTTCTCGGTCCTGACGTCGCTCGGTCACAACGTCGAGGACCACGACTCGAACCCGGACTCCGACTGCCAGGGCAGCTTCAAGGCCACCGACCACACCGACCTGGTCCTCGCGCTCGGCCCGCTCCAGGACAACGGCGGTCCGACCGACACCATGCTGCCGGCCGCCGGGAGCCCGGTCGTGGACCAGGGCGACGCGGCCGCGTGCGCGAGCGTCGACCAGCGCGGCGTCGCGCGGCCGCAGGGCGGCGGCTGCGACGTCGGCGCCGTGGAGCGCGTCGCCGTGGCCTTCGGCGCGGCGTTCGCCGACGGCCTGACCGTGAGCGCCGCGACGCTGCACGGCCTCGCCGGGACCGCCGGGCTCGGCGGCACCGCGCGCTTCGCCTACGGGCCGACGAGCGCCTACGGCGCGTTCACCGAGCCGGTGACGCTGCCAGCGGCGACGACCACGCAGGGCGTGACCGCCGGGTTGGGCGGCCTGCCGCCGGCGACGACCTACCACTTCCGCCTGGAGGTCACGACGCCCGACGGGCTCAGCGCGGGTCCCGACCAGAGCTTCGCCACGCCCGCCACGCCGGTCGTCACGCCGAGCGTCCCGCTCTCGCCCAGCGTCCTCACCACGGCGCCGTTCATCAAGGTGTCGGTCTCGCGCCTGGCCGCCACGTCGAGCGGCGCGACGCTTACGCTGACCTGCGCCGCGTCGGCCGGCAAACGCTGCCGCGGCACGGTGCGCCTCCAGACCAACGAGCGTCTGTCGCACAAGCGCGTGGTGGCGCTCAGCGCCGCGAGCACGACGAAGCGCCGCGTGACCGTCGGGACCAAGTCCTACACCTTGGCCGCGGGCAAGAGCACCAAGCTGACGCTCGCGCTGACCAAGGCCGGCCGCAGCCTCCTGACCCACTTCAAGCGCCTGCCCGTCCGCGCGGCCGTCACGCTCACCGGCGTCAACGGCAAGTCGACAACCGTCAAGACGACCCCGGCGCTGACGCTCAAGCCCGCCAAGAAGCGGTAGCGCTCAGGTCGTCTCCGGCAGCCTCCCCTTCGGCTCGGCCGAGACGATGACGCCGTGGGCGCCGAGCGCCCGCGCCGTCTCGATCGGGACGATGCGCCGGCCGAACGGCCGCAGGCACACGTTGATGAGCTTGAAGTTCGCGATGCCCAGCGGGATCCCGATGAGCGTGAGGCACAGCACGACGCCCGTCACGAGGTGCACCAGCGCCAGCCACCACCCGCCGAGCACGAACCAGAGGACGTTGCCGATCGTCGAGCCCGCACCCTTGCCCTCCTGCGGGATCACCGTGCGCCCGAACGGCCACAGGCTGTACAAGCCGATCCGGAACGCGGCGACGCCGAACGGGATCGTGATGATGAAGATGAACGCGACGAGCGTCGCGACCATGTACCCCAAGAACAGCCAGAAGCCGGCGAAGACCAGCCAGATGACGTTGAGGACGAGCCGCATGGTGAGGACGTTAACCGCTGGGCGGATCGGCTCGGCTCACCGCGAACGCCACGACCCCGGTGCCATTGCGCTCAACGTCTACCCTGATGCCGTGAACGTTCGCAGCGCATCGCGGCTTGCCGGGGTGTTGTCCGGCGACGTCGAGCAGATCGCTGAGCGCACGGCCGCGCGTATGCAGGAGCTGCTGCCTTCCTATGCAAAGCTGGACCACGACGACCTGATGCCGTTCGTGCTGGCCGGCACGCGCCACCTCCTGGACGCCATCCGCGATCCCGGCGCGGATCGCGGCCGCGCGGAGATCGACTACCGCGCGGCCGGGGAGACCTGGGCCCGCCGGGGGATCACGAGCGACGAGCTGCTCGAGGGGTGGCAACTGGGTCCAGAGGTCATCCGGGAGGAGGCACGCGCGCGCTCCGGCGAGCTCGACGTCGGCGACGGCGTGCTGCTCGAGTTCGTGGAGGCCACGCTGAGGTGCGCCGACCTCGGGTTGCGCGCGCTGGTGTCGGCGCACCACGACGTCGAGATCGGCGAGCTCGGCCGGCTCGCGGAGGAGCAGGCGGCGCTGCGGCGGGTGGCGACGACGGTCGCGCGCGAAGGCTCCCCGGAGGAGCTGTTCGCCAGGGTCGTCGAGGAGGTCGGGCGGATCGGCGGGGCCGAGACCGCGGTGATCCACCGCTTCGACCCCGACGGCAAGAGCACGATCGTCGCGAGCCACGGGTCGCTGCGCCGGTCGTTCGCGGTCGGCAGCCGCTGGAGGCTGGAGGGCAACAGCGTCGCCGCGACGGTCTACCGGACGGGGCGGCCCGCCCGCTTCGATGCCTACGCGTCCTCCGAGGGGTCGATCGCGGCGAGCGCGGCGAAGCTGGGCATCCGCTCAGGGGTCGGAAGCCCGATCGTGGTCGACGGGCGTCTGTGGGGCGTGATCGCGGCCGGGACGTCCGGGCCCCAGCCGCTGCCCGCCGACGCCGAGCACCGGATGTCGGAGTTCACCGAGCTGGCGGCGACGGCGATCGCGAACGTCCAGGCGCGATCCGATCTCGCGGCGTCCCATGCTCGGGTCATCGCCACGGCGGACGACGAGCGGCGCCGCGTCGTCCGTGACCTGCACGACGGCGCCCAGCAGCGACTGGTGAGCACGGTCGTGACGCTCAAGCTGGCCCAACAGGCCCTGGACGCCGACCGGCCCGCCGCGTCGTCGCTCATGGACGAGGCGCTGTGGCACGCGCAGACGGCGACCAACGAGCTGCGCGCGCTCGCGCACGGGATCCTCCCCACCGTGCTGACGCGCGGCGGCCTCGACGGCGCGGTCAGAGCGCTCGCCTCCCGGATGTCGATCCCGGTCGAGATCAACGTCGTGTCCGGGCGCCTGCCCGCCGAGGTGGAGGCGACCGCCTACTTCGTCGTCGCCGAGGCGCTCACCAACGTCACGAAGCACTCGGGCGCACGCCATGCCGCGGTCCGCGCCCAGCTCGACGACCACCACCTGCAGGTGGAGGTGCGCGACGACGGGATCGGCGGCGCGCACGCCGACGGGAGCGGGCTGGTCGGGCTCGGCGACCGGCTCGCGGTCCTGGACGGAACGCTCCGGGTCGAGAGCCCGGCCGCCGGCGGCACCGTGATCGCGGCGTCGATCCCGTCGGCTACCCCTGCACCTCGGTGAGGCGGAAGTCGACGGTCAGGGGCGCCTCGAGGTGCTGGAAGTCCAGCCACAGCGACCGACCGGTGAGGGGATCGACGTAGTGGCGGAACTCGAGCCGCTCGTCGAGCGTCAGATGGGGTCCGAGCTCGGCGGCGGCCGGGACCCGGTAGGGCGCCGCCTCGCGCCAGTTCTCCCCCAGCGGACCGAGAACCACCTTCGACGCAGCGGCCTGCACGACGATCTCCTCGCCGTCGCGGCAGAGGTTGAGCACGTCTCCCCACCGGTGGAGCACCTCGAGGTCCTTGACCTCGTAGTGGTCGCGGCGGTTGCGCAGATCGGCCAGACGGGCCTGGCGGAGCGCCTGACGCCGGGCGTCGGTGGCGGCGGCGTCATGGCCGCCGTCCGCGGTCACGATCACGCCGTAGACGTCACGGGCCACCGCGGCATCGGCGCTGCCCTCGTGCACGTTGGCCGCCACCAGCGCCGGATCGCGCTCGAGCGGGTCGCCGTACCCGCCGCCGTTCTGCGTGACGTTGTTGATCACGTCGCCGCGGCTCATCGGAACGGTCTCCTTCGCGGGCGGGACGCGGTGCTCGCCCGGCAGGTCGCGCATCGTCGCGTGCACCCTGCCGGCCGCCATGTCCGCCAGCCAGTCGGCGCCGGTGACGATCTCGTACCGGGAGGTGCCGCCGGGGTAGCCGCCGAACAGCCCCACGCCGGTCGGGATCACCACGCCCTGCGCGATGCACGTGGCCGTGACGGCCTCCGAGTCGTGCACCGCGAGCGCGAACTCGATCCCGTTGCCGCCGCGACGGCGGCCGGCACCGCCGGAGTCCTTGACCTCCCGGCGCCACAGGTAGAGCAGCGGCTGGTGGCTCTCGTGCAGCTCGACGTCGTTGGAGCCGCCGCCGAGCACGATCAGCGAGCCGCCGGCCGACACGCCGTCGCGGTGGCGGAAGGCCGGCCCGCCCCAGCCGAGCGAGTCCATGATCATGGTGGCGAACGGCTCCCCGTACTGGTTCAGCCCACCGAACTGGCTGAGCACCCACGACCCGTCGGGCGGGCCGAACGCGAAGTCCTCGTAGCGGGCCGAGAACGCGAGCAGCTTCGCCAGGCAGCCGGCCGCCAGCGACAGCGCGACCCACGCGCCCGACACCGAGCCCGCCGAGATCGGCGCCGGCTCCTCGGCGCTCACGCACGTGTTCGGCGGGATCTCGAGGGAGACCGGCCGCATCAGCCCCGCGTTCCAGGGCAGCACCGACCCGAACACGCCGAGGACGGCGCACCCGACGGCGCCGTAGGTCCCCGAGCGCGAGGCGTTGCCGGTGCCGGCGATGGTCGGGCTCGAGCCCGCGAAGTCGAACACGATCTCGTCGTCGCGCTTGCGCAGCGTGCAGTCCACGCGGTAGAGGTTGTTGGCGTGGCCGTCGTGGTCGATGTACCCCGCGGTCTGGAAGTCGCCGTCGGGCAGCTCGCGCAGCCACTCGCGGGTGCGCTCCTCGGCCAGGTCGATCGTCTGCTCGACCGTGTCGAGCACCGCCGTCGCGCCGTACCGCTCGCAGGTCTCGGCCAGGCGGGCCTGCGCGACCCGGTGCGCGGACAGGAAGGCCGAGAAGTCGTTGGCCACCATCGACGGCATGCGGGAGTTGGCGAGGATCGTGTCCCAGAGCGCGCGGTTGACCGTGCCGCCGTCGACGATCCGGTTGAGCGGCACGCGGGTGCCCTCCTGGTAGACGTCGGTCGCCGTCGGGCACCACGAGCCCGGGTTCATGCCCCCGAGATCCATCACGTGCGCCATGCAGCCGGTCCAGGCGACGATCCGCCCGTCGTGGAAGAACGGCGAGACGAACTGGACGTCGGACTGGTGGATGCCGGCGACGAACGGGTCGTTGGTGATGAACACGTCGCCGGGGTTGACGTCGTCCGCGAAGCGGCCGATCACCTCCTTGACGAACAGCTGCATCGTGTAGACGGGCAGCATGTAGAACACGCCTGAGACGGCGAGATCGCCGTTGGCCGCGTAGATGGCGAAGTTGTAGTCGGTGGCATGGACCACCGGCGACCCCGACGCGTGCACGATGGTGGTCGACCCCTCATCGTTGATGGATCGCAACCGGTGGTTGACCACCTCGTAGGTGATGGGGTCGAGGGTGCGCTTCGCGGCGAGGCTCATCGTGATCGCTCCGGGCGGCCTAGGCCGCGTCGAGGATGACGTTGCGGTCGGCGTCCACGGACGCGACCTGATCGATCCCGACGACGATCGTGGTGTCGGGAAGCTCGATGATCGCCGGTGCGGGGAACGTGACGCCGACCCGGAGCGCGGACTCGTCGTAGATCTCGGCGTCGCGCCACGCGCCGGCCAGGTACACCCGCCGCCGCTTCGGCGCGTGGACGCCCGCGCCGTTCGGCGCGGCGCCGCGGGCGAGGGCCGGCTTGTCGAGCCGGCCGGTGGCCACCACCCGCCAGGTGACCATCTCGACCCCGGCGGCGGTGAAGGCCGAGCCCGCCCCGAAGCGGAGCTCGTAGTTCTCGACGAAGCGCTCGACCAACGCGTCGAGACGCTCAGCGGTCAGCGGACGTACTGGGATCTCGACCGTCAGCTCGTGGATCTGGAAGCGGAAGCGCATGTCCACGAACGCCTGCGTCGCGAACGCGCTCGGATCCACGTCCTGCGCGGCGATCGTGTCCCGCGCGTCGCGCTCGAGCCCGTCGAGGACCGCGTTGACCGCGTCGGCCGCGACGTACCGCGCGGCGCCCTCGCTTCCGGGCGGGGTGAAGAACGACCGCGTCTGCTCGCGGGTGATGACGAGATCGGACGCCAGGATCCCGTACGCCGAGTGCACCGACGCCGTGACCGGGATGATCATGCGCTTGACGCCGAGCTCCGCGCCGTAGGCGTGAGCGTGGACGGGCCCGGCGCCGCCGAACGCGAGCAGCACGAACTCGCGCGGGTCATAGCCCTTGTGGATCGTGACGCTGCGGATCAGGTCGGCCATCTGCGAGTCGACGATCTGCTTGATCCCCGCCGCCGCGGCCTCGACCGAGAGGCCGAGCGGCTCGCCGATCCGCTCACGGATGGCCTTGCGCGCCAGCCCGGGGTCGAGCTTGATCCGCCCTCCGAGGAAGTTGTCGGGGTTGATCAGGCCGAGGACCACGTCGGCGTCGGTGACCGTCGGCTCCGTCCCGCCGTCGCCGTAGCAGGCGGGGCCGGGAACCGCCCCGGCGCTCTCGGGCCCGACCGTCAGCAGGCCCCCGTCGGCGCGGGCGATGCTCCCGCCGCCGGCACCGATCGTCGCGATCGCCACCGACGGGGTGGAGATCGGCTGGTGCGCGATCACGGTGGAGGCCTGCATCAGCGGCTGGCCGTCGACGACCATGCCGACGTCGAAGCTCGTCCCGCCCATGTCGGTCGTGATCACGTTCGGCTCGCCGAGCTGCTCGCCGACGAACCGCGAGCCGACGATGCCGCCGACCGGTCCCGAGAGCAGGATGCTGACCGGTTCGCGGGCGACCTGCTCGACGCCGCCGACGCCGCCGTTGGAGAGCATCAGGAGCGGCGACGAGCGCAGGCCGCGGTCCTGGAGGTCGCTGCGCATCCGCGCCGTGGCGCCGGCGACCTCGGGGCCCAGGAAGGCGTTCACCGTCGCGGTCACCGTGCGCTCGTACTCGTTGATCCGGGGCAGCAGGTCGCTCGAGGCGGTGACGAACGCCTCCGGCGCCTGCTCCAGCACGAGCTCCTTGATCCGCCGCTCGTGCTCGGGGTGCTTGAAGGACCACAGCAGCGAGACGACGAACGCCTCGGCCCCTTCGTCCAGCAGCTCGCGGATGGCGGTGCGGGCCGCGTCCTCGTCGAGCCTGCGCAGCACCGACCCCTTGTAGTCGACGCGCTCAGGCACCTCGCGCGTGAGCCGGCGCTCGACGAGCGGCCGCGGCTTCACGAGGTGGCGGTAGTCCCGGAGCGATGCGTCGTCCAGCCCGAACGCCTTCCACACGCGCGAGACGAACAGGGTGTCGCCGAAGCCCGCGGTGTGCAGGAGGCCGACCGTCGCGCCCCGGCGCTGCAGGAGCCCGTTGGTGGCCACGGTGGTCCCCTGGCTGAAGAGGTTGACCCGGCCCAGGAACTCCGAGAGCTCCATCCCCTGCTCCCGCCCGGCCAGGTCGCACGTGGCGAGCACGCCGCCGACGATGTCGCCGGGCGTGCTGGCCGCCTTGTAGCGGCGCAGCACGCCCGAGGCATCGACGACGACCGTGTCGGTGAACGTGCCGCCGACGTCGGAGGAGACATAGAAGCCGTCCGCGGCCGGTTCGCCCAGGCGCATGCGCTTGTTCCTTCTGGAGCTCGATGGATCCCCGTCCTCAGGTGATCACATCGCCCGACGCGGTTCCAAAGGGCAAAAACCTGGTCGGCCGGTAGGTCGACCAGGGCGTGCCGCCTAGCCCCCGTCGACCGGCGTCAGCAGGTCCACCGCCGCGTCGAACTGCCAGAGCGGGTTCGGCGCGTCGCCCGTCGAGGTGCGGACCTGGAAGAAGCCGTTGACCTCCTGCGGTCCGTCGCCGTCGGCGACGAAGCGGCCGTCCGGCGTGACGTCGAGCTGGTAGATCGCCGAGCCGGTCGCCGCCGAGCCCGGGAGGCGCCACGTCACGACGCAGCGCCAGTCGTTGCCCGGCCCGACGTCGTCGACGCGCGAGCCGCCCTTGTCGCACGCGGCGCGGCTGTGCAGCTGCGCCTCGGTGACGCTGGGGCGATACAGCTCGCCCGTCTGCATGACGTAGAGGTGGGCGAACGCCGTCGCGACGGAGCGGTCCAGCTTGGGCCTGCCGATCCCGGAGCCGGAGGCCGACGTCGTGCCGGCGACCACCGCGACGCTGACGACGAGCAGCGCCGCCAGCGGCAGCACCGCCTGCACGAGCACGCGGCGTCCCATCCCGTCGTAGGCCAGGTCGGTGAAGTCGCGGCGCATGAACAGCCGGTAGGCGAGCCCGGCGGCGACGACCGCCCAGGCGACGTCGACGGCGACGCCGACGAGCAGCGGGCCGGTCTGGCTGGGATCGGTGAACAGCCCGCGCCAGGCGATGAACGCGTAGCTCGGCAGGGCGACGCGCACGTCGACGGGCAGCGGCAGCAGCTGCGCGATCTGCAGAACCAGCGCGAGCAGCGCGGGCATGATCAGCCCCAGCGGCGAACGGCCGAGCGTCACCGAGCCGAGCAGCCCGATCGCCGCGAACGCGAGCGTCGGCGCGAGCACGCTGACCCAGGCCAGCAGGACCGCCCCGGCCGCCTGCCCGGACGAGAGCAGCTGGCCGTCGAGGCCGACCAGCGGGCGGTTCCCGACGGCCGCCAGCCCGCCGACGATGCCCGAGGCGGCCAGGCCGGCCGCGAGCAGCAGGATGACGGTGAGGCTCGCCAGCGTCTTGGCCGCGAAGATCCGCCGCGGCGAGCGCACCGCGACGAGCAGGTGCCGCCACGTGCCGAGCCGGTCCTCGCTGGCGAACACGTCGCCGGCGACCAGCGACGTCAGCAGCGGCAGCAGCCAGCTGCAGGCGAACGACAGGATCACGAGCGCTCCCGCCCAGCCGGTCTGGCCCATCCAGCGGCCGAAGACGGTGTCGGACGGCAGCGAGCTCTGCTGGCTGACGACCGCCACGAACACCGCCGGGCCGAGGCAGCAGGCCGCGAGCACCAGGCGGATCGGCCACTGCGCCAGGAGCTTGACCACTTCGAAGCGGTACGTGCGCCAGACGGGGGTCTGCGGTGTCGCGGCCCGCGGGAGCGCGACGGCTGCGGCGACGTCGGTCACTGGTTCCTCACCCTTCGTCCTGCACGTTCGGAGCCCCGGTCAGGGCCAGGAAGGCCGCCTCGAGCGGCGCCACGACCGGCGCCAGCTCGCGCACCCCGACGCCGGCGCCGACCAGCGCCGCGACGAGGTCGTCCAGCGCCGGCATCGCCGCCCGCACCACGAGCGCCCCGGCGTCGTGGCGCCGGAGCAGGTCGTCGTCCGGCAGCACGCGCACCTGCGGCATCCCGGCGGCGACGCGCTGGGCCGCGGCGGGATCGGAGGTCCGCAACTTGTAGTCCAACTCGTCGGCGCCGGCGGCGAGCTCGCCCAGCGGACCGGAGAAGACCACCCGGCCGCCGGCGAGGAGCGTGACGTCGCTGCACAGCGCGGCCAGGTCGTCCATCCGGTGGCTGGAGAGGACGACCGCCGTGCCGCGCGCCGCCAGCCCAGTCAGGACGCGGTGCACGTGCCGGGTGCCGGCCGGGTCGAGGCCGTTCGCCGGCTCGTCGAGCACCAGCAGCCGCGGTCGGGTCAGCAGCGCGGCGGCGAGCCCGAGGCGCTGCCGCATCCCCAGCGAGAAGCCGCGCACGCGGTCGTCGGCGACGTCGGTGAGCCCGACCTGGTCGAGCGCGTCGGCGATGCGGTCGGTGCCGTCGCCCCGCAGGCGGGCCAGCGCGGCGAGGTTCTGCCGCGCGGAGAGCGCGGGGTACAGCCCCGGCCCGTCGACGAACCCGGCGACCCCTTCCGGGAGCGCCAGCGTCCGGCGCACCGGGCTCCCGAGGATCTCCAGATCGCCGGAGTCGGCCTGGGCCAGCCCGAGGAGCAGGCCCAGGAGCGTGGTCTTGCCGGCCCCGTTCGGGCCGACAAGACCATGCACTTCACCCGCCGCGATGGCGAGGTCGACGCCGCTGAGAGCGACGACCTCGCCAAACGCCTTGCTCAGCCCGCTCGCGCGGACGACGAGCCCGTCAGACACGTGTCAGTTCGTGTCCGGGCTCGGGATGTACGCCCCCGGCACCTGCGCCGGGAGGTAGATCTTCTTGTCGCCCGGATACGGGACCTTCCAGTCGTGCGTCTGGTACCACGTGTACCGGTTCATCTGCTCCGGGTTGGCGTAGTCGGCGATCGCGCCGTTGCCGGTGGTGTGCTGCTTGCTCAGCCAGCTCTTCCACGCCGCGGCGGTGGCCACCTCGTTCGCGGGCACCGCCGGCTGCTGGGTCGCGGTCGACGCCGGGGTCGCCGTGGACGGCGGGGTCGCGGTCGACGGCGGGGTCGTGCTGCTCTGGCCCGGCGTGTCCGGCCCGCAGGCCGGCGTGGTGGCGACGCCCTCGGTCAGCGGCACCTGGTTCGGCACCGCGTCGAACGGCGTGAGGTCCGCCGTGTTGGTGAACGCGCCGTACATCGGCGTCGCCGCGGCGACCTTCTCGTTCAGCGGCTGGGCGCCGAGGATCTGCTCGATCGTGCGCACCATGGTGATCTGCGAGTAGTACGTGCTGTCGACCGCGCCGTGCTGCGCGTACGGGCTGATCACCTGGACCGGAGCCCGGTGGCCGTCGACGTGGTCGGCGCCGTCCTGGCTGTCGTCCTCGACCACGAAGATCGCGGAGTCCTTCCAGTACTTGCTGTGCGAGATCGTGTCGACGATCTTGCCCACGGCGAGGTCACCGTCGGCGACCTGCGCCTCCGGGTCCGCCGTCCCGCCGGTGTGGTCGCTGGAGAGCCACATCATGTTGAGGTTGGCGGGGCCGTTCTGCTCGAAGTCCTGCTTCCAGATCTGGTACCGGTAGATGTCCGGGATCGAGGTGTCGAACGGCGGCGACTCGTGGTCGGCGATCGCGTTCAGCGACGGGATCACCGAGCCGTAGTCGCCCTTCAGCTCGGGCGTGGTCAGCTGGGCCGGGTCACCGCCGGCCTCGACGTTCGTCGACGCGCAGTAGTACTGCTGCCACGTGCCGGACGGCTTGCCCTCGGTGTACTCGTACTCGCCGAAGTTGCGGGCGGTGTTGCCGGCGTCCTCGGCCGCGGTCCAGAGGAAGCCGGAGCGCTGGTGGCCCAGCACGTCCTCCTCGGTGTCGTAGCTGCGCTGGTACTCACCAGCGGAGGACTCCGTGTACTCGGGGTTGTCGCCCTGCATGAGCCAGTTGTGGCCCTCGGCGGAGTTCGTTCCGACGTCGTAGATGTTGTCGTAGAGGCCGAACTGCTTGGCCAGCGCGTGCTGGTTCGGCGTGACCTTCGCGCCGAACTGCGCCAGCGCGGCGTCGCCGTTGCCCTCGCTCATGTCGCCGTAGATCTGGTCGTAGGTGCGGTTCTCCTTGACCAGGAGGAAGACGTGGTTGATCTTCGAGGGGTCGCCGACGCGGGTCGGGACCGCCGCCGGCGCGGCCTTCTTGCCCTTGGCCTGCTGGACGTCGTTCTTGGTCCAGCCGTTCTGGGCGAACACCGTGTCCGTGTAGACGCCGGTGATGTCCTTGTCGCGCGGCAGCGTGAAGCGGGTCAGCGACGCGGTCGTGCCGTGCGTGCCGTGGCCCACCGCGACGGCGGTGCCCTGCCCCTTGTTGAACGACAGGTTGGGGCCGCGCGCGTCGATGCCGCGGGTGTTGGTGACGACGACCTGGCGGCCGACGGTCGCCACGTCCGCCGGGTAGTAGTCGGTCGGCAGCAGGCCGATGTAGTTGACCGGCTGCTGCGGCTTGTCGTTGTACTGGTAGACGGCGACGGCGTTCGCGCGGCCGAGCGTGACCAGGAGGTGGTTGTGCTCCGCCATCGTGATGCTCGTCGGCGCGTAGCCGGTGTCCGACGACGGCCACGGGTCGGTCGCGATCGTCTGGACGACCTTGTCGTTCTTGGTGTTGATGACCGAGATGGTGTCGCTGTTGGTGTTGGCCACGAACAACGCGTCCTCGGGCTGCTTCTTGCCCTTGCCCTTGCCGGGCGCCGGCGCGCCGGGCTGCACGTACATCGCGGTCGGGTGCAGGCCGACGGCGATCGAGCCGACCGGCGCCGACGGCTGCGCGGTGTCGATGACGCTGACCGACCCGGTCGTCGACGTGCCGTAGTAGCCGTTGGCGGGGACCGCGGAGCCGTAGGAGTCCATGGTCGTCTCGCCCGGGCGGGCCTGGCGGCCGCCCTCGTCGGTCACGTAGAGCTTGTCGCCCACGAACGCGAGCTCACGCGGGGCGATGCCGACGTCCCACGTCTGCTTGATCGCGCCGCTGTTGGGGTCCATCGCGACGACGGTGTTCTGCCCGTTGATCGCGGCGTAGACCGTGAACCCGTCGGGCGAGTACTTGATCTGGCCCACCAGGGCCGAGTGGCCGTTGACCTTCGGGATCGCGAACGTCGTCGGCGTGCCGAGCGTGCCGTCGGCGTTGACGGGGAACTTGCTCACGGCGTCCTGCTCCGGGACCCAGAGCCACCGGCTGTCCGGCGAGTACGACGGACCCTCCTGGCCGACGGTGCCGTTGGAGAACTTCTGGTTGACGCCGGCCGCGGTGCCGACGGACCAGATCTCCTTGTAGCTCGACAGGTCGAAGACCTGGACGGCCACCGACCGGTCGGTGCTGGTGGCCGCGAGGTAGCGCCCGTTCGGGCTGACCGTCGACCCCATGAACTTGCCGGTCTGCGTGAGCAGCCGGTCCCCGAGCGGCTTGATGACCTGGTCGTCGGAGACCTGGATCCCGTTGGGGTACTCCGTGCCGACCTGGTTGTGGCCGAACACCTCCGTCGTCGCGTACGTCACGCCCGCGCCGACGAGGACGACCGCCGTAGCGCCCGCCGCGACGATGGCGCGCCGCGCGCCGAAGGCCCTCGAGACGCGCCGCCGCCGGCGCGTGACCTGCACGCCCGCGTCGCCGGCGTCGTCTGCCCGCCTAGACTTGCTCACTGTTCACAATCCCCTGTTATATGACACGCACCCGCCCGGGCATCCTCAGGGTTGTGCCGGCGCGCCGGGTGACCCACTTGTGAAGGCGGCCTGCGTTGTCAGCAGTGAGACACTCCGCGTTTAGCGAGGGCGCTGCGTCGTACGGGCCAGCGCCGTGCGGGCGATCTGCGGCACGCCGGCCTCGAGTGTCGCGAAGAAGGGGTCGTCGGTCCGGCCTTCGCGGAAGCGGCGGAAGCTGCTCTCCAGGAACACCGCGCCCTTGAAGAGCGCGAGCACCTCGTAGAAGCGCAGGTCGTCGACGTCGCGTCCGCTGCCGCGCGCGTAGCGCTCGCGGAGCTCGTCGGGCGCCGGGAAGCCGGGCCGGCGCGTCACGGCGGACAGCACGGTCAGCGGGTTGTCCGGCTCGCCGGGCCGGGCCCAGGTCGCGCAGAGGTAGCCGACGTCGGCGAGCGGGTCGCCCAGCGTCGCCATCTCCCAGTCGAGGATCGCGCGCAGCCGCGGCCGGGCGCGGTCGAACATGACGTTGCCCAGCCGGTAGTCGCCGTGCACCACGGCCAGCCCGCTGTCGGCCGGCCGGTGGTCGGCCAGCCACGCCGCGACGGCGTCGACCTCGGGGATCACTCGCGTGCGCTGGCTCTCCCAGATCGCCGCGAAGCGCCGGACCTGGCGCTCCAGGTACCCGCCCGGCCGGCCGAAGCCGTCCAGCCCGGCGGCGGCCGGGTCGACGCGATGCAGCTCGACGAGCGCGTCGACGAGCTCGGCGCCGATGTCCGCCCGCGCGGCCTCGCCGTCGAGCGCCGGCGGCAGCCGCTCGCCCACGACCTCCGCGTCGATGTGCTCCATGACGAAGAACGGCATGCCGATCGGCTCCGGGTCCTCGCAGACCGCGAGGATCGCGGGCACGCGCACGCCGGCCGGCCGCAGGGCGCTCAGCAGGCGCGCCTCGCGCAGCACGTCGTGCGCGGAGGCGGCGATCGGCGGGCGCGGCGGCCGGCGCAGGACGACCCGCGCGCCGGCGCGCCGCAGCTCGTAGGTGACGTTGGAGTGGCCGTCGCCGATCGGCCGCGCGTCCACCGGCCCCGCGCCGATCCCGTGCGCGTCGAGGAAGCGCTCGAGCGGCTCGAGGACGATGAGCGGCGGGCGCCGCGCCGACGCCGCCTCCGCCGCGGTGGCGACGACGTCGTCGGGCGCGAGCGCCGCCATCGCTAGGCCAGCAGCGCCAGCGTGGCGCGGGCGTAGATGTCGGCGGCCTGCGCGACGTCGGCCAGCGCGATGTGCTCGTCGACCTGGTGGGCCTGCTCGAAGTCGCCGGGGCCGAACGTGATGACGGTCGGCACGCCGTAGCCGTCGGGTCCGGTCCGCATCAGCTCGACAGCGTCGACCCAGCCGCCGTTGAAGCGGCGCACCTCGCCCGCGCTGCCGCGGACCTCCTGGATCGCCGCCTCCAGCGCCTTGACGCCGGGCGCCTCCGGGTTGGACTCGCCGGGCCGCAGCCACAGGCGACCGGCACCCATCGGCAGGACCTTCAGCTCGTAGCGGACCTCGCCGTCCTCCTGCTCCAGCACGCGCAGGAACGCGGCGATCGACGCCTCGACCTCCGGCAGCGTCACGCCCGCCGGCGACATCACCGAGACGACCGCGTCGCAGCGTCCCGGGATCGTCCAGCCGCCGCCGGGCAGCGTCCGGATCGCCTGCAGCGTGACGCGCGGCTCGAACCAGGACGACGTCCCGGTCGGGGTCTGCAGCCGGCCCGCGTCGACCGCCTCGACGAGCTTGGCGATCTTGGTGATGGCGTTGATCCCCTTCTCGGGCTCGGTCGGATGCGCCGTCCGCCCGACCGCCGTGACCTTCCACGTCGAGATGCCCGGGTAGGCGATCTCGATGCCGGTGTTGCTGGTCGCCTCGGCCGAGAACACCGTCCCGACGCGCGCCGTCACGCCGAGGTCGGCGAGCAGCGTCGCGCCCCGGAACCCGTCCTCGCCGTCGGAGTCCGACATGAAGTAGATGGGGCCGCTGCGCGCCGCGCCGGAGCCGACCAGCGCCTCGAGCGCGGCGAGCATCGCCACGTGCGTGCCCTTGCTGTCGACGGCGCCGCGCCCGTAGAGCACGCCGTCCTCGACGACCGCGCCCCACGGTTCGCGCGACCAGTCGTCGGGCCGCGCGTGCACCGTGTCGAAGTGCGCGTCGAACAGGACGCCCGGCCCGTCGCCCTCGCCCTCCAGCACGCCGAGCACCAGCGGCGCCTTGCGCCCCTCGACGGCGTAGTGCGAGACGGTCATCCCGAGCTCCCGCAGGCGCTGGGTCACCCACAGGTGCGCGCGGGTGGGATCGCCGACGACGCTGGGGATCGCGACGAGCTCGGTCAGGAGGCGCTCGCAGCGCTCGACGCTGACGGCGTCGAGGGCCACGGTCTGGCTGGTGCTCATGATGTCCTTTCGTAGGTGTGCAGCATCGATGGGTGCTCGCGCAGGCTCATGCCGCCGTCGACGGGGATCCGCGCGCCCGTGATGTGGCCGGCGGCGTCGGAGAGCAGGAACGCCACGGTCGCGGCGACCTGCTCGGGGAGGGCGATCGCGCCCAGCGGCACGCGGGACAGGAACGCGTCCTCCATCACCGGGTCGGCGAGCACGCCGGCCATCAGCGGGGTCCGGACCGGGCCGGGCGCCACGACGTTGCTGCGGATCGCGCGCGGCCCGAGCTCGAGCGCCAGCGAGCGGCTCAGCGCGTCGACGCCGGCCTTCGAGGCGCAGTAGTGCGCCAGGCCCGACACGGGCGCCGTGCTGTCGATCGACGAGATGAAGACGAGCGACCCGCGCTCGGGCATGTGGCGGATGACCGCCTGCCCCGCGTGGAACGCGCCGGTGAGGTTGACGTCGAGGACCAGGCGCCAGCGGTCGGGCGTGATGTCGGCGAACGGCGCGACGTGCCCGAGCCCCGCGGCGTAGACGAGGCCGTCGATCGGCGCTCCGGCCGCCAGCCGGTCGACGGCGGCGTCGACCGCGTCGGCGTCGCGCACGTCGACCGCGGCCGCCTCGGCGACCGGCGCGTCTGCCGCGGGCGGCCGCAGGTCGGCCGCCAGGACCGACCATCCGGCCGCGTCGAGCGCCGCGACGCACGCGGCGCCGATGCCCGACGCGCCCCCGACGACCAGCGCCCGGCGCCCCGGCGTCACGGCCGCCATGTCATGCCGCCTTCGAGCAGCCCGGCCAGCTCGGCGAGGGCCGCGCCGCCGACCGCGCCGTCGACCGTGCGGTGGTCGAAGCTGATGGTCACGGTCAGCGTCGGGACCACGGCGAGGCCGCGGCCGCGCGGCACGACGCGCTCGACGACGCGCCCGACGGCGACGATCGCGCTCTCCCCCGGGTTCAGCATCGCGGTGAAGCGATCGACGCCGAACCCGCCGAGGTTGGACAGCGTGATCGCGCCGCCGCTCATCTCCTTCAGCGACAGCGTGCCGGCGCGCGCGGCCGCGACCAGCCGCGCGCGGTGCGCGGCGATCGCGCCGAGCCCGAGGCGCTCGGCCGCCTCGACCACCGGCACGACCAGCCCGCGGTCGGTGGCGACCGCGAGGCCGACGCCGACGCCGTCGTGGCGGCGCAGCGAGGGCTGCGGCTCGTCGACGAACACCGTCGCCAGCGCGGGATGCCGGACGACCATCTCGGCGATCGCCTGCATCAGCAGGTCGTTGACGCCGGCGCGGGGACCGTCGCCCGCGGCGGCCGACCGCGCGTCCTTCTGCGCGAGCAGGTGCGAGGCGTCGACGTCGCGCTGCAGCTGGTACTGCGGGATGAGCTGGCTGGCGGTCATCCGCCGCGCGACCGCCCGGCGCAGGCCGCTGAGGGGCTCGAGCCCGTCGGCGGCGGCGGCGGGCGCGGGCAAAGGTGTAGGCGTAGGCGTAGGCGTAGGCGGCGCGGTGGCGACGGGCGTCGCGGCGGCCGCGGCTTCAACATCGCCGAGCGTGATCCGCCCGCGCGGGCCGCTGCCGGAGACCGACTCCAGCGCGACGCCGAGGCGCAGCGCCGCGCGCCGGGCGACCGGCGCGGCGCGCGGCCCCAGCGTCGCGACCACCGCGCCGGGCGCTTGGGCGGCCGCGACGCCGGGGGGCGCCGGGACGGCAGCGACCGTCGCGAGCGGCTCCTCGAGCGGCTCGTCCGCGCGGTCGCCGATGCGCGCGACCTGCGCGCCGACCGGCACGACCTGGCCGGGCTCGACGTCGACGGCGACCACGTAGCCGGCGCGCGGCGCGAGGACCTCGGTGGTCGCCTTCTCCGTCTCGACCTCGATCAGCGGATCGTCCTCGCCGACCTGCGCGCCGACCGCGACGAGGACCTCCAGGACCGTCGCCTCGGAGACCTCGAGACCCATCTGCGGCACGACGACGGAGCTGATCACGGGCGCCGGCGAGCGGTTGGGGTTGCAGTCATGATTGTCTGACCGTAACATCGCTGCAGGCCGTAAATCAACCATGATTCTCATTTCAGTCTGCCCGAAAGGCCCGTTTTGACCTCCACGAGCGCTCCATCCGCCTCCGCGGGCGCGCCGCCGCTGACCCTGCTGGAGCTCCACGGCGTCATGGCGCTGATCCGCGCCTTCGAGACCCAGGTCGCCAAGCTCTACCGCGACGGCGAGATCCCCGGGTTCGTCCACACCTCGCTCGGCCAGGAGGCCGTGGCGGCCGGCGTCTGCGGCGCGCTGGAGCGCGACGACTACCTGACGACCACCCATCGCGGCCACGGCCACGTCCTGGCCAAGGGCGCCGACGTCGGCGGCATGATGGCCGAGCTGTTCGGGCGCGCCTCCGGCCTCAACGGCGGCAAGGGCGGCTCGATGCACGTCGCCGATCCGTCGGTCGGGATCCTGGGCGCCAACGCGATCGTCGGCGCCGGCCTCCCGCTGGCGACGGGCGCCGCGCTGTCGAGCAAGCTGCTGGGCCAGGGCCGCGTCGCGGTCGCCTTCTTCGGCGAGGGCGCCGTCAACCAGGGCATGTTCCACGAGGCGGTCAACCTCGCGGCGATCTGGGACCTGCCGGTGATCTTCCTCTGCGAGGACAACCGCTACGCCGAGTTCACCGACAGCGCGACGATGGCCCGCGTCCCCGACGTCACCGCCCGCGCCGCCGCCTACGGCGTGCGCGCCGTCGCCGTCGACGGCAACGACGTCGGCGCCGTCCACGCCGCGGCGCTCGACGCGGCCGCCGCCTGCCGCGCCGGCACCGGGCCGGTGCTGATCGCGGCCGCGACCTACCGCTGGCACGGCCACTACGAGGGCGACGGGCAGCCCTACAAGCCGACCGACGAGGCCGAGGCGTGGCGGGCGCGCGACCCGCTCGTCCTCGCCGAGGCGCAGCTCACGGGCGCCGGCGTCGCGAGCGCCGACCAGCTCGCCGCCGTCCGCCGCGCCGCGGAGGAGCGCGTCGAGGAGGCCGTCCAGGCCGCCCGTGCCGCCGACGTCCCCGCCGACCAAGAGGCCTACGGCCATGTCTTCGTCGCCCACTGACACCCGCGTCCGCTACTCGGACGCCATCAACCGCGGGCTCGCCGACGCGCTGGAGGCCGATCCGCGGGTCGTGCTGATGGGCATCGACGTGGGCGCCGGCGGCGGCATCTTCACCGTCACCCGCGGCCTGCACGAGCGCTACGGCGCGGCGCGCGTCCTCGACACGCCGATCAGCGAGATGGGCTACGTCGGCGCGGCCGTGGGCGCCGCGATGACGGGGCTGCGCCCGATCGTCGAGATCATGTTCATGGACTTCATCGGCGTCTGCCTCGACCCCATCATGAACCAGGCCGCCAAGGTCCAGTACATGAGCGACGGGGCCTGGGAGGTCCCGATCGTCTTCCGCACCCAGACCGGCGCAGGCCGCGCCGCGGGGGCGCAGCACTCCCAGAGCCTGGAGGCGATGCTCGCCCACATCCCCGGGCTGAAGGTCGTCCTGCCGGCGACGGTGACCGACGCGCACGACCTGCTCGTCGCCGCCGTCGAGGACCCCAACCCGGTCGTGTACGTCGAGAACCGCCGGCTGTACGGGATGCGCGGCGAGCTCGACCAGGATCCCCTGCCGCTGGGCCGGGCGCGCGTGGCTGCCGCCGGCGACGACGTAACGGTGGTCACCTGGGGCCAGATGGTCCGCGAGTGCCTGACCGCGGCCGGCGCCGCCGACGCCTCGGTCGAGGTCGTCGACCTGCGCTCGCTGGTGCCGCTCGACATGGACACCGTGCTCGCGTCGGCCGCGCGCACCGGGCGGGTCCTCGTGGTCCACGAGGCGGTCCAGGACTTCGGCGCCGGCGCCGAGCTGGCCGCGCGCATCGGCGAGGAGCTGTTCGACGTCCTGCGCACGCCGGTCAAGCGCATCGGCGCGCCGTCGGTGCCGATGCCGTTCAGCCCGTCGCTCGAGCAGGCGCTGCTGCCGCAGGCCGCCGCGGTGGCCGCGGCGTGCGACCAGCTCGTGCGCGAGGGCTGACGTGGCGGCGGAGGCCCGGTGACCGACCGGCCGGCCCCTATATTCGCCCGTGTGCCAGCGATGTCCGATCAGCCGTCCGACGGCGGCCGCGCCTACGAGCAGCTGGCGGCCTCGATCCGCGAGGCGATCCTCACCGGCGAGCTGGCCGAGGGCCAGCGGCTGCCGTCCGAGACGGCGCTGGCCGGCGAGGCCGGCGTAAGCCGCTCGACGGTGCGCGAGGCCCTGCGCGTCCTGCAGGAGTCGGGGTTCGTGGAGCGCTCGAGTCCCAAGATCCTCGTGGTCCGCGCCCACACCGAGGTGCCGGCGTTCCGGGCGATGACGCACGCGCTGCGGCGCCGGACCGTGACGTTCGCGGCGCTCCACGAGTCGCTGCTGCTGCTCGAGCCCGAGCTCGCGCGGCTGGCCGCGCAGCGGCGCGACCAGCACGACCTCGACGCGCTGGCCGCCAACCTCGACCAGCAGCGCGCGCACGCGCGCGACTACGCCACGTGGTGCCGGCTCGACGAGGCGTTCCACGTCGCGATCGCCGAGGCGAGCGCCAACGCCCCGCTCGTCCTCGCCCGCGCGACGCTCGGGCAGCTGCTCGTGCCGACGGTCGCGCAGTTCGTCCGCGACGAGCGCGCCACGCACGCCGCGATCGCGTTCCACGAGCGCCTCAACTCCGAGATCGTCAACGGCGACGCCGAGCTCGCCGCGGTCATCGCGCGCCGCCACGTCGAGGACTTCGCCGCCGCGTGGGAGCGCTCCGGCCTCGGCTACCACCGCGACATCAGCGCGCTGATCGACGCGGCGACGGCGCGGCTGCCGCTCGACGAGCCGGGCTGAGCGCCCCGCGCGGCGCGCGGCTCAGACGCGCTGGACCAGCGTGGCGATGCCCAGCCCGCCGCCGCAGCACATCGTCACGAGCCCGACCTCCTCGTCGCGATCCTCGAGCTCGTGCAGCAGCGTGGTGATGAGGCGCGCGCCGCTGGAGCCCAGCGGGTGGCCCAGCGCGATCGCCCCGCCCCGCGGGTTGACGCGGTCGAGGTCGGGCCCGTGCTCGCGCAGCCACGCGGCGACGACCACCGCGAACGCCTCGTTGATCTCGGTGACGTCCACGTCGCCCATCGTCATGCCGTTGCGCGCCAGGATCTTGGCCGTCGCGGGCAGCGGACCGGTGAGCATCGTGATCGGGTCGACGCCGAGGACCACCTGGTCGAC
>DATDMD010000127.1:0-3488 GCA_036518975.1 Baekduia sp. | reverse complement strand
CGGGTCACTCCGAGCTCCAAATACGAGCCCAAAGCGACCCGGACCTCGACGGGCCGACGATCCGTGTCGTTTCCAACGTCTCTATGACGTCCAAAACGACACGGACCTCGGCGCGCCGCCAATTCGCCTCCGAACGACGGTCCATGTCGTCTGACGTCCCGCATAGGGACACCAGACGACACAGACCACGACGTCCCGCCACACGGCCGAGCCACACCGGCGACGCCGGCGCTGCCGCTCCGCTCACACGCCCTAGGTGAGGACGGACCACGCCACGCAGCACCACGACGGCCCGCACTGGGCATCGCGAACGTCCGCCGCGCCACACCTAGAACGCGTTCTCCAGATGCTCCAACCGCGTCAGCCGTCCCCGCGTGTCGATCACGATCCCGATCGCGTCGAAGCGCACCAGCCGGACGCGCGGGCGGTCGGAGGCCTCCGTGAGGTAGGCACGCGCCATCCGGCGGACCTGTGCCCGCTTGGCCTCGTGCAGCGCATCCCACGGCTCGCCGCGCCCCCGGCGAGTCTTGACCTCGACGAAGATCAGAACGCTCCCGTCGGTCGCGATCACGTCGATCTCCCCGTAGCGCGTCCGGTGGTTGCGGGCGACGATCGAGAAGCCGCGGCGCTCCAGGTGCTCGGCGGCGAGCTGCTCGCCGAGGCGGCCGAGGGTCTGGCGCGGGTCGGGCGAGGAGGACACGGTCGCGACGGTATGCAGGGACCCTTCGCGGATCAGCACGTGAACGTCACGACTTCGCGGCGGTTGCGTTCCGGAAGCGATGAGACGCGTGAGCTCGCGCCGATGGATCGGCGATCGCCTGCGTCTCCTAACGCGCGTCCGCGCGCCCACGCCGTCCGACCGCGCCGTGCTCGTCCTGCCCGACGTCGCGCCCGGCACCCAGCTGCTCCTCGGCCGCTCGCGCTCCTGCGACGTGCGCTTCGTCGAGCCGACCGTCTCCCGCCGCCACGCGACCCTCGAACGCGTCGACGGCGGCTGGCTCCTCACCGACCGCGCCTCGACCTACGGCACGTTCGTCAACGGCCGCCGCGTCGACCGCGCGGTCGTCCACGACGGCGACCACGTCGACCTCGGTCGTCACGCCCGCGTCGTCGCAAAGAGCCGCACACCGTGACCCCCAGCGCTCGGCAATGCGTCCACAACGCTGTCGCCAACCCCCGCGCCTGCCGTTGCAAGGGTCGTGCGGCGGACATCCGGTGCCCTGCTCTGCGTGCTCGCGGCGATCGCCGCGCTGCTGGCCCCTGCCGCCGCCCCCGCCGCCGACGTCTTCGACCAGCCCTTCGGCCCGCCGTCGCTGCGCCTGACCACCGGCCCGCCGGTGAGCATCGGCGCGCCCACCGTCTCCGGCCCGCTCGTCCAGGGCCAGACCCTGACGGCCTCCTCCGGCTCCTGGAACCCCTCGGCCACCAGCGCGACCTACCAGTGGCAGCGCGACACCGGCTCGGGCTTCGCCGACATCGCCGGCGCGACCGCCACGACCTACACCTTGGTCGCCGCGGACATCGGCGCCCACGTCCGGGTCCACGTCATCGCCGCCAACGCCTCCGGCTCCGGCAGCGCGGACGCCAACGGCGTCGGCCCGATCATCGCCGGCGACCCCGTCAACGCCGCCGCGCCCGTCGCCCAGGGCAGCACGGTCGGCGGCGCCACGCTCACAGCTTCGATCGGCACGTGGTTCCCGGCCGGCCAGAGCTACAGCTTCAAGTGGCAGCGCGACTCGGGCTCCGGCTTCGCCGACATCTCCGGCGCGGCCGGCCCCACGTACGTGACGGTCCCGGCGGACGTCGGCGCGTCGATCCGCGTCCGGGTCACTGCGATCAACCCGTTCGCCGCCGTCGTCGCGACCTCCAACACGCTCGGCCCGATCACCACCGGCAAGCCCGCGAGCACCGTCGCGCCCGTCATCACCGGGACCGCCAAGCGCGGCGTCGCGCTGGCCGCGAACTCCGGCGCCTGGACCCCCGCGCCCACGTCCTACACCTACCAGTGGCAGACCGACACCGGCGCGGGCTGGACCGACATCGCCGGCGCCGTCACCAGCTCCTACCTCCCGCTCGGCATCGACATCGGCAACCCGCTGCGCGTCAACGTCACGGCGACCAACGCCTTCGGGTCGACCACCGCCGCGTCGGCCGCGACAGCCAACGTCGCCGCCGACCCACCGCTCAACGTCGGCACGCCGTCGATCGCCGGCACCGCCAAGCGCACGTTCACGCTGACCGCTTCGCCCGGCAGCTGGACGCCCGCCGGCGCCACGTTCACCTACCAGTGGCAGCGGGACTCCGGCTCCGGATTCGCCGACGTCAGCGGCGCGACGAGCCCGACCTACACCCTGGTCGCCGCCGACGTCGGCGCGACTCTCCGCGTCGTCGTCACCGCCACCAACGTCGACGGCACCGGCACCGCGACGTCCGCCCAGACCGCGACCGCCGTCGCCGCCGTCCCCGGCTCGCAGCAGGCGCCGACGATCACGCGGGCCCAGCGCGTCGGCGAGACGCTCACGACCTCCGACGGCACCTGGAACCCCGCCGCCACGTCCTACGCCTACCAGTGGCAGCGCCGCGTCAACGGCACGTACGTCGACATCTCGGCCGCGACCAGCAAGACCTACACGTTGGCCGCCGCCGACGCGGGCACGACCGTCCGCTCGAAGGTCACCGCCACCAACGCGGACGGCACCGGCGTCGGCTACTCGGGCGCGTCCCCGACGGTCATCTCGCCGCCCGTCGCGCCGACGACGATCGCGGCGCCCACCGGCACGCTGATCGACACCAACACCTTGACGATCGACCCCGGCGTGTGGACGCCGTCGTCGACGACCTTCACCTACCAGTGGCTGCGCTGCCCGTCCGGCGCCACCGCGCTCGGTGGCTGCGTCACGGTCGGCGCGGGCCAGTCCTACACCTTGGCCGGCCCGGACGTCGGACACACGATCACGGCGCGCGTGACCGGGACCGTCAGCGGGATCTCGACCGTCGCCACGTCGACCTTCACCGCCGACGTCCAGGGCCGCGCGCTGACCGTCGTGACGGCGCCGCAGATCACCGGCACCGTGCAGGTCGCGTCCGTCGTCCACGCGGTCGGCGCGCTGTGGAGCGTCCCCACGAACAGCGATCGCTACCAGTGGCAGCGCTGCGCGACCGACGGCACCGCGTGCGTCGACATCCCCGGCGCGACCCGCAAGGACTACACCGTCGCGGTCGCCGACAAGGGCAAGGCCTTGGCCTTCCACGAGGCCGCGACCTCGTGGGGGCAGGCGGCGACCGCCGACAGCGCGGCGGCGGTCGTGGCCGACCAGCCGGTGCCGGTGACCGTCGGCGCGCCGCTCGTGACCGGGACCGCGCAGCGCACCGGCAACCTCCAGGTCTCGCAGGGCACGTGGACGAACGATCCCAAGGGCTACACCTACTCGTGGCAGCGCTGCGCGGCCGACGGGACGGGCTGCTCGGCCATCGCGGGGGAGACGCGC
>DATDMD010000126.1:0-13728 GCA_036518975.1 Baekduia sp. | reverse complement strand
TCCTACTGGCCAAGCAGGCCGCGACGCTCGACCGGCTCTCGGGCGGGCGGCTCACGCTCGGGCTCGGCGTCGGCGGGCGGACCGACGACTTCGCGGCCGCCAACGTCCCGATGCGCGAGCGCGGCCGGCGGATGGACGCGGCGCTGCCGGCGCTGCGCCGGGTGTGGCGTGGCGAGGGGATGATCGGGCCCGCGCCGCACCGGCCGTGCGGTCCGCAGGTGCTGATCGGCGCCGCCGCGCCGACCGCACTGCGCCGCGCGGCGGTCCACGGCGACGGCGTCATCGCCTCCGACGGGCCGCGCGAGACCGAGCAGCTGTTCGCGCGGGCGCTGGCCGACTGGAAGGCCGAGGGCCGCGCGGGCGCGCCGCGGCTCGTCGCGCAGCTCGACGTCGTGGTCGGCCCGGACGACGTGGTCGCCGACGCGCGGGCGCGGATGGGCAAGTACTACACCTACCTGCCCTACGACGCGACCAAGCGCCTGCACGCCGGCGAGGAGGCGGTCGCGCGCGCGATCGACACCTACGTCCAGCTCGGCGCCGGCGAGGTCACGCTGTTCTGCTGGGCCGTCGACCCCGACCAGATCGAGCGCCTGGCCGCCGTCGTGGCACCATCGGCGGCGTGACCACGATCGTCGCCGTCGCCCCCACGCTCTCCGACGCCATCCAGTCGGCCGGCGCGACGCTGCACCGCCACGCCGCCGAAGGCCATCCGGTCGTCGTCGTCAGCGTCTTCACGACCGACGGCGACCCGGACGACGCGGCCGCCGCCGAGGCGCTCGGCGTGGCCGGCGTCGTGCACCTCGCCGGCGACGCGGCGCCGGAGCGCGGCTACGACCAGCTCGCCGCCTACGACGGCCTGCGCGAGGGCGACGACGCGGTCAAGGTGGTGGCCTCGGTCCTGGCGATCGCGCTCGGCCGGCTGGAGCCCGACCTGATCCTGGCGCCGCTGGGCCTCACCGGCCACGTCGACCATCTCGTCGTCGAACGCGCGCTGGACGAGCTGGAGCTGCCGCGCCTGCGCTGGCTCGACCTGCCCTACGCGCTGCGCCGCACGCCGGGCGCGCCGCTGGGCGCCGGCGAGGTCGTCGCGGTCCCGGCCGGCGACGCGTCGCTGGCCGCCAAGGTCGCGGCGGCGGGGTTCCTGACCGGCGCCGAGCCCGAGCGCCTGGCCGCGCACGCGGTCGCCGAGGGCGACCGCCTCGGCGCGGGCGGGCCGGTCGAGGTGCTGGTCAAGCGCTAGATGATGATGTTGACCGTGCCGCCGTCGGCCGACCACGCGGCGCCGGCCACGTTGGCCGCGTTCTCGCTGCACAGGAAGGCGATCACGTCGGCGATCTCCTCCGGCGTCCCGAGCCGCCCGCGCGGGATCTTGGCGGCGGCCGCCGCCAGCGCCTCCTCGCGCGAGACGCCCTGGGCCTGCGCGGCCTGATCGGCGAGCCCGCCGTCGCCGAGCCACAGCCCCGTCCCCGTCGCGCCCGGCGCGACCGCGTTGACGGTCACCCCGCGCGACGCGTACAGGTCGGCGAACGCCCGCGACACCGACAGCTGCCCCGCCTTGGCGACCGAGTAGGACATGTTGGAGGACGACGGCCGCTTGCCCGACGACGACGCCACGTTGACGATCCGGCCCCAGCCGCGCTCGGCCATCCGGGGCGCGGCCAGGCGCATCAGCCGCATCGGCGCCATCACGTGCAGCTCGTGCTGGGCGCGCCAGTCGTCGTCGGTCAGCTCGTCGAGGCTGGCGTTCCGGGACGTCCCCGCGTTGTTGACCAGGACGTCGAGGCCGCCGAGCTGCTCGGTGGCGGTCGCGACGATCCGCTCGTCGCAGTCCGGGTCGGTGACGTCGGCGGCCAGCCACTCGGCGCCGATCTCCCCCGCCGCGGCGCTGAGCGCCGCCACGTCGCGCGCCACCATCAGGACGCGCGCGCCCTCGCCCGCCAGCCGGCGGCACACGGCGAGCCCGATCCCGCGGCTCGCGCCCGTCACCACGCACACCCGCCCGTCGAGGCCGAGGTCCATGGCGCGGGCCTACTTCGTCCCGCGCTCGTCGCCCAGTTCGAGGACGGCCAGGAACGCCTCCTGCGGCACCTCGATGCGGCCGACCTGCTTCATGCGCTTCTTGCCCTCCTTCTGGCGCTCGAGCAGCTTGCGCTTGCGGGAGATGTCGCCGCCGTAGCACTTGGCGGTGACGTCCTTGCGGTAGGCCTTGACGGTCTCGCGGGCGATGATCGCGGAGCCGATCGCGGCCTGGATCGGGACGTCGAACTGCTGGCGCGGGATCTTGGCGCGGAGCTTCTCGGTCAGCGTGCGGCCGATCTCGTAGGCCTTGTCGCGGTGGACGACCATCGACAGCGCGTCGACCGGGTCGCCGGCGAGCAGGACGTCGAGCTTGGCCAGCTTGGACGGCCGCAGGCCGAGGATCTCGTAGTCCAGCGACGCGTAGCCGCGCGTGCGCGACTTCAGCTGGTCGAAGAAGTCCAGGACGACCTCGCTCAGCGGCAGGTCGTAGTGCAGCTGCACGCGGTCGGCGCTGAGGTAGTGCATCCCCGCGTGCTCGCCGCGCCGCTCCTGGCAGAGCTCCATCGTCACGCCCACGTACTCCTTGGGCAGGAGGATCGACGCGCGGATGTAGGGCTCGCGGATCTCGGCGATGCGCGCCGGGTCGGGCATGTCGGAGGGGTTGTGGACCTCGATGACGTCCCCATCGGTGAGCGTCACCTCGAAGGACACCGACGGCATCGTCGCCATCAGCTCCAGGTCGTACTCCCGCTCCAGGCGCTCGCGCACGATGTCCATGTGGAGCAGGCCGAGGAACCCGCAGCGGAAGCCGAAGCCGAGCGCGTCGGAGGTCTCGGGCTCCCACGACAGGGCCGCGTCGTTCAGCGACAGCTTCTCCAAGGCGTCGCGGAAGTCCGGGTAGTCGTCGTTGTCGATCGGGAACAGGCCGCAGAAGACCATCGGCTTGACGTCGCGGTAGCCGGGCAGGGCCTCGCTCGCGCCGTGGTGCTTGGTCGTCAGCGTGTCGCCGACCCTCAGCTTGGTGACGTCCTTGATGCCGGTGATCAAGTACCCCACCTCGCCCGGGCCGAGCTCCTTGACCGGCGTCATGGCGGGCGTGAAGAACCCGATGTCGTCGATGTCGGCCTCGGTCCCGGCCGCCATCGCGCGGATGGCCTCGCCCTTGCGGAAGACGCCGTCTACGACGCGGATGTAGGCGACGACGCCGCGGTACTGGTCGAACTCCGAGTCGAAGATCAGGGCGCGGGCGGGCGCGTCGGGGTCGCCCACGGGCGGCGGGACGCGCTCGACGAGCTGCTCCAGGACCTCGGTCACGCCCTGGCCGGTCTTGCCGGAGATGATCAGGATCGAGTCGGCGTCCACGCCGATCAGCTCGGCGACCTCGCCCGCGACGCGCTCGGGCTCGGCGCCCGGCAGGTCGATCTTGTTCAGGCAGGGGATCAGCTCGAGGCCCGCGTCGACCGCCAGGTAGGTGTTGGCGACGGTCTGGGCCTCGACGCCCTGGGAGGCGTCGACCACCAGCAGCGCGCCCTCGCACGCGGCCAGCGAGCGCGAGACCTCGTAGGTGAAGTCGACGTGGCCGGGCGTGTCGATGAGGTGGAACTGGTAGGTCTCGCCGTCCTTGGCCTCGTAGTAGACGCGAACGGCCTGGGACTTGATGGTGATCCCGCGCTCGCGTTCCAGGTCCATCGAGTCGAGCAGCTGCTCGCGCATGTCCCGGGAGGCGACGGTCTTGGTCATCTCCAGGATGCGGTCGGCCAGCGTCGACTTCCCGTGGTCGATGTGGGCGATGATGGAGAAGTTCCGGATGCGGCTCTGATCGGACAAACGGCCGCCCAGGATAGAGGCCAGGGTGTCGGGGGCGGTGGCTCAGGCGCTGCGGGCCGCGAGGCGGACCTTGACCATGCGCTGGAGCTGCTGCGCTTCGGGGATGCGCATCGCCAGGACCACGTAGACGTAGGTGACGGTCCCGAGCGTCAGGCCGCCGCCGACCGAGATGATCTGGCCGGGCAGCGAGCGGCCGAAGACCCAGTCCAGCGCGGCCCACGACGCGAAGGCGACGATGCCGAACCAGGCGGCCGCGATGAGCATCCCGAGGACGAGCTCGCCGGTCTCGCGCAGAAGCAGGCGGCCGTGAAGCTCGCCGCGCAGGACGTAGAACTGCGCGGCGGCCATCGCCATGTCGGCGATCGCGGTCCCGGCCACGATCCCGCCGACGCCGAAGCCGACCACGACGAAGATGATCGAGACGCCGACGTTGACGATGAGGTTGGCGACGCTCAGGTAGGTGACCAGCCACGGGCGCTGCAGGCTGAAGAACGTGCGGGTCAGCAGCAGGTTGATCCCGCTGAAGGGCAGGCTGAAGGAGAACCAGAACAGCGCGGTGGCGACGAGCTGGGTGTCCTCGGCGGTGAACGCGCCGCGCTGGAAGACGAGGCGGGTGATCGGCTCGGAGAGGACGAGGGTCGCCGCCGTCGCGGGCAGCAGCATCAGGAAGATGAGGCGCAGGCCGTTGTCCACCGAGTTGCGCAGGCCGGTGAGGTCGTGGCGGGCGGCGAGGCGCGAGAGCTGCGGGAAGAGGACCGTCGCGATCGCGACGCTGAACATGCCCTGCGGGAGCATGTACACGCGGAACGCGTTGTCGATGGCGCGCGGCGCGTCGACCGAGACGTACGAGCCGAGCACGCCGTTGGCGAACACGTTGAAGTTGATGAGGCCGAGCCCGAGCGTGACCGGCAGCATCAGGACGAAGACCTGCTTGACGCGCGGGTCCCGCCAGTCGAAGGACCACTCGAAGCGGAAGCCGACCGTCCGCAGCACGGGGAGCGCCATGAGGAACTGGACGACGGTCGCGACCAGGATGCCCAGCGCGTAGGCGTACATCTGCGCGTCGCCGTGGAACAGCGGTCGCGAGAAGACAAGGAAGATCATGATCACGACGTTCCAGATCAGCGGCGAGAGCGCCGGGATCGTGAAGTGGTCGTAGGCCTGCAGGATCCCGACGGTCAGCCCGTTGAGGCCGAGGATCAGGACGATCGGGAACATGACGCGGCTGAGGCCGACCGCGAGGGTGTCCAGATGCGCGTCGAACTTGTCACCGGTGAAGATCGGGACGATGAAGCCGGCGCCGAGGATGAACAGCGCGACGATCGCGCCGAGGCCGGCGAGCATGACCATGAACAGCGTCGAGGCGAGCCGGAACGCCTCGCGCTTGCGCTTGGCCTCGAGGAGCTCGGTGAAGACCGGGACGAACGCGGCCGACAGCGCGGAGTCCGCGAAGAGGCTGCGGACCACGTTGGGGATGTAGAACGCGATCGTGAAGGCGTTGATCGGGCCGCCGAGGCCGAAGTACTTGGCGGCGAGGACCTCGCGCAGGAGGCCGGCGATCCGGGAGAGGCCGGTGAGGACCGAGAAGATCGCGGTGTTGCGGGCGCGCGAGGGGCGAGGCGGCTCGGCGCCGCCGGGGGGCTCCGGCGCGCGGCGGCCGTTGGGGCGCGCTGACGCGCGGGGGTCGTCCTCGACGGCCGTTCGCGGCACGTCGCGGCCCTCCGCGGAGGCCCGGGCGCGGGCACGGGCGCGCAGGCCAGCGGAGGCCGGCTCGCCGACCGGTCGTGCGTCGTCCGTCACTGGCCGGGCATGCTAGGCGTTGTGCCGGGCGGCGTAGCCGGCCCGAGCCCGCTAGACTCCTGCGTCGCTCATGGCGACCATTCCCTCGCAGAAGAAGCGCGTCATCCGGGCCGAGCGTGAGCGCCTGGAGAACCGCCGCTACACGTCCACGATCAAGACGTACTTCCGTCGGCTCGAAGCCGCGGTGACCGAGGGCGATGAGGCGACGGCCAACGCCGAGCATCTCATCCTCGTGCAGACGATCGACAAGGCCGTTAAGCGCGGCGCCCTGCACCGCAACACGGGCGCCCGCAAGAAGTCCCGCGCCGCCCGCACGCGTGCCGGGCAGCCGGCGGCCTAAGCGCTTCCAACCCATCACGCGCCGTGTCTGCGGCCCCGGGATCCGGGGCCGTTTTCGCGTGCTCGGGCCCGGTGCCGCTAGCGGCTCGGGAGCGCGCGCGGCAGCCCGAAGCGCGGGAGCATGCTGCTCTCGAAGCGCGTCATCGCGCTGATCCGGTCCCCGCTGAGGCCGATGACGATGAGGCCGGTGCCGTGACGGCTGCCGTTCGGCGCGCGGAGGTAGGCCCCGAACGCGGGCTGGCCGTTGGCGCGGGTCGGCACGAGGTCGAACGTCCGGGCGCCGAACAGGCTGGCGATGAAGCGGGCCACGACGTCGCGGCCCTCGTACTCGAAGGGCATCGGCGGCATCGACATGAAGACGTCGTCGGTCAACAGGGCCACGAGCGCGTCGAGGTCGGCGGCCTCGTAGGCGGTGACGAACCGCGCGACGATCGCCTCCTCGGCGGGTGAGCCGGGAGCGGGAGGCGGAACCGCCGGGCGCCGGCGGTCCAGGCTGGCGCGCGCTCGCTTGAGGGCGCTGTTGGCCGAGTCGACGGTCGTGTCCAGCATCTCGGCGACCTCGCTGGCGTGGAAGCCGAGGACGTCGCGCAGGATCAGGACGGCGAGCTGGCGCGGCGGCAGCAGCTGCAGCGCGGTCACGAACGCGAGCGAGATCGACTCGGTCTGCTCGTAGCGGGCCTCCGGGCCGAGCGGCACGCTCATGGCGCCCTCGAGGATCGCGTCGGGGAGCGGTTCGAGCCACACGACCTCGCCGAGGCGCGTCGGCTCGGGCGGCTCGAACTGGGGCACGTTCCACTCCCGCGCCGGCCGCCGGCTGGCCGCGCGCAGCGCGTTGAGGCAGCGGTTGGTGGCGATCCGGTAGAGCCACGTGCGCAGCGACGCGCGCTCCTGGAAGCCGTCGAGGCCGCGCCACGCGGCCATCAGGGTGTCCTGGAGCGCGTCCTCGGCGTCCTGGAGGGAGCCGAGCATCCGGTAGCAGTGGACCTGGAGCTCGCGGCGGTGCGGCTCGGTCAGCGCGCGGAAGGCGTCGCCGTCGCCGGTCCGGGCCTTCGTGATCAGGTCGTCGGGGCTGTTCACCTTGTCCATGCGCGTGTGGACACCGGCGGAGGGGCGAACTGGGCGCCCAGCCGGCTCGCGCTTCGGTGTCTACACGGTCGACCTGACACTCAAGCAGAGAGGCAGCAAGACCATGATCCTGAAGGACAAGGTTGCCGTGATCTACGGGGCGGGCGGCGCGATCGGCGGCGCGGTGGCGCGCGCGTTCGCGGCCGAGGGCGCCGAGGTGCACCTGACGGGGCGCTCGTGCGAGGCGGTGGCGGAGGTCGCGGACGCGATCGTCGACGCCGGCGGGAGCGCCGAGACGGCCGCGGTCGACGCCCTCGACGAGCGGGCGATCGAGGAGCACCTGGCGTCCGTGGTCGGCCGGTCTGGCCGCGTCGACATCTCGTTCAACGCGGTCGGGGTCCGGGACACCGAGATCCTGGGCGTGCCGTTCCTGGAGCTGGACGCCGAGAAGTTCGCGCTGCCGGTCCGGGACTACACGACGTCGTACTTCCTGACGGCGCGCCTGGCCGCGCGGCAGATGCTCCCGATGAAGTCGGGGGTGATCATGACGGTGACATCGCTCCCCGCGCGGATGGGCTCGCGCCTGAATGGTGGCTACGGGACGGCGCACGCCGGCAAGGAGGCGCTGACGCGCGACCTCTCCGCCGAGCTCGCGCCGTACGGGATCCGCGTCGTCGGCCTCCGTCCGCACGGCATGCCGGAGACCGACACGATGCGCGAGGTCTACGACCGCAAGGCCGACGCCCTGGGCATCAGCTGGGAGGAGTTCGGCGGCTACATCGCGGGGTCGACGCACCGGCGGCGGGCGATGGTCGTCGAGGAGGTGGCGAACATGGCGGTGTTCGTGGCGTCCGACAAGGCGAGCGGGATGACGGGGACGACGGTGAATCTGACGATGGGGAGCTTGGACGACTAGGGCGGGGCCCCTCGCGAGCTCGCGCGCGCCGGCGGCGCTCTGTGGCCAGTCTGTGCGCGGGCTCGCGCCCGCCGGCGGCGCTCCGGTCCGGTCCGGCCCCTGCGCGGGCTCGCTCCCGCGGATGGCTGTTTACGCCGACGGCCGGGTGACGGCGCTCGGCCGAGACGCCTCCCTCGCGAACCGCTCGGGCCGGCCGACCGGGGCGCTGCGCGTCAGCCGCTCCCAGTTTCCGTGCGCGATCTTCTTCTTGTCCTCAAAACTGAGCGGTGCCTGCTCGATGAACGTGCGGGCCCCTTCCTCGCCGACGTCCACGAACGGGTAGTCGGCGGCGTACATCACGCGGTCGACGCCGACGACGTCGATCGTCCACCGCAGGTAGCGCTGGCTGTGGATGCCGCTGGGCGTGTAGGACACGTTCTGGCGCAGGTAGTCCGCGAGCGGCCGGTCGAGACCGAGCCCCATCCGGTCCGCGCCCTCGATCCGCTCGAGGTAGAACAGGACCACCTCGCCCCAGTGCCCGACGACGACCTGCAGCTCCGGGTGCCGGTCGAAGGCGCCCGAGAAGATCAGGCGCAGCAGCTGGATGCCGGTCTCCACGTGCCAGCCGAGTCCCCAGCTGGCGAACATCGCGTCGAAGGCGTCGCCGAAGCCGCTGTAGTACGCGTCGCGGACGGGAGGCTGCGGCAGGTTCGGGTGGATGTAGATCGGGGCGTGCAGCTCGGCCGCCGCCGCGTAGATCTCGGCGAAGTCAGGGTGGTCGACGTTGCGGCCGCCGGTTCGCCCGTTGAGCATCGCGCCCTTGAACCCGAGCGTGCCCACGGCGCGCCGTAGCTCGTCGACCGCCGCGTCCGGTTCCGGGGTGGGCAGCGTCGCGAACCCGTCGAAGCGATCCGGCCTGCTCGCGATGACGGCCGCGATCGCGTCGTTGGCCACGGTCGCGAGACGAACGGCGTCGTCTCCGGCCAGGTTCTGCACCCCCGGCGTGGTCAGCGACAGCACCTGCACGTCGACGCCCGTCGCGTCCATGTCACGCACTCGCTGCTCGCCCAACTCCGCCAGCCGCCGCGCGATCACACCCTCCTCGGGCTGGGTGCCCGGATCGGCCCACGCGCCACCAGCGGCAGACCATGCCTCCAGCACCTGCGGGATGACCATGTGCTCTTCGAGTGCGACGATCTTCATGCCACGCGCTCCAATTGGGTTGCCGCTGCGGACGGTAGGAGCGAACGCCGCCGTGGCCGTGGTGAGAGTGGGAAGGTCGGCCCGTTCGGGTCTCTCGCCGGGGGAGGACGACGGTGGGGCCGTGGGGCGGCCAGCGCTGCCGATGGCGTTGGGCGGCGGTGGCGACCGGGGTTGCGCCGGAGGCATCATGAACGACGATTCCGTTTACTTCCTATTACCCATCGATCTGATCCCTCATCGGCGCATTGGCCATCGGCCTGCTCGGGCGCGCGCCACCGTTTGGGGGGCGCCACGGGTTGAGGGCGCCAGGGTTGGGGGGCGCGCGCCACGGTTGGCGGGCGGCCGGCGCGGTTGGCCTGCGCGCGACGCGATTGGCCTGCGCGCGACGCGGTTGGCGGACGCGCGACGCGATTGGCCTGCGCGCGACGCGATTGGCCTCCGTGCAGGCGTCGTGAGAGCCTGGCGGGCCGACCCCTGTCACGGGAGGCGCGATCGCGATGATCGAGGTGAACGGGCTTCAGATCGCCTACGAGCAAGCGGGGCAAGGACCGCCGTTGGTGCTCTTGCATGGCTATGCCGGCGACGGCCCGGCCACGTGGCGGCGGCAGCTCGATGGGCTCGCGGACGAGTTCACGGTCGTGGCTTGGGACGCGCCTGGGGTCGGTGGATCGTCCGATCCGCCGGAGCCCTTCGGCATGGCCGACTACGCCGACTGCTTGGCCGGCTTCATCGACGCGCTCGGTCTGGAGAAGCCGCACATCGCCGGGCTGTCGTTCGGCGGCGCGCTCGCCCTCGCGCTCTACGGCCGGCATCCCGCTGTCCCAGCGACGCTGATCCTGGCCTCGGCGTACGCCGGCTGGCGTGGATCCTTGCCCGCCGACATCGCCGAGCACCGCCTTCAGCAGGCGCTCGTCCTGGCCGACCTGCCTCCCGAGGAGCTCGTGCGGACGCTGCTGCCGACGATGTTCTCGGACAGGGCTCCGGCGGAGTCGGTCGCTGGGTTCGGCGCCAGCATGCGGGCGTTTCACCCGGCCGGCCTCCGGGCGATGGCGCGCGCCTGCTCCGCCGACCTCCGCGACGTGCTGCCCACCGTCCTGGTCCCAACGCTGCTGGTCTACGGCGACAGCGACGTTCGCGCGCCTCTGAGCGTCGCCGAGGACCTCCACGCCGCGATCCCCGGGTCGACGCTTGTCGTCCTGTCGGACGCCGGTCACCTGTGCAGCATCGAAGCCGCTGAGGCGTTCAACGGGACGATCAGGAGCTTCCTGCGCGATCGTCCGCCGAGTCGCGGCACCACGCACTAATGCGCCGACGCCATGCGCCCCAGCGCGCGGATGGTGGCGGTGTCGTCGTCGAGGTCGCCCATGCCGCGTGTCTGGAGCTCGAGGTCGGCGAGCGTCTCGAGGGCGCGGCGCAGGACCTCCGGGTCGGTGCCCCGCGCTTCCTTGATGCGTCGGTCGAGCGCCCAGGGGCTGCCCTTCGACGAGGACTTGACCTGCGCCGGGGACTCCCCCGCCTCCAGCCGGTCGGCGATCGCCAGCACCTCGCGGAGGCGCCGAGCCATCAGGGGGATGAGGCGGCCGACCGCCTCGCCCTGCTCGCGCAGCTCCAAGAACGACATGAAGACCGTGCGGCGGTCCCGGGCGACGAGCGCGTCGACCAGCCCCCAGACCTGGATCTCCGCCGAGTCGGCGGCGGCCTCGGTCACATCCTCGGCGGCGAGCTTCGCCCCCGGCCCGTGCTCGATCGCCAGCTTCTCCAGCTCGCGCAGCAGCCGCTGCTGCCGGTCGCCGACCTGGGCGACGAGCGCCTGCGCCGCTTGGAGATCGAGCTCGATCCCGAGGCGCTTCGCCTCGGCCTGGGCCCACTTCGGCAGCTCGCGCGCCTTGACGGTCGCCTGCTCGACGACGTCGCCGCCGGCCTTGGCGACCGCCTTCGGGAGCGCCGCCGGGATCTTCATCCGGCCGTCCTCGCGCGCGAAGAACGCGACGGTCGTGTCCGGCGCCAGCCCGGCGAGCGCCGGGACGACGTGCTTCTCGACGTCGGCCTGCTTCCACCGCTCGGCGCCGTCGACGACCACGAACCGCCGTCCGATCGCGAACGTCATCGCGCTCAGGGCGAGCCCGACGTTCTCCGGCGTCGACTCGTCGCCCTCGATCACCTCCAGCCCACCGGCGCCGCTCTCGGCCTCGGCTCGAGCGCGCAGGCTGGCGCGCCGCTCCGCGATCCGGCCGTGGTCGTCGCCGTGGATGAGGTACGCGGGCTTCCAGGTCGCCATCGCGTCGGAGTCTAGGTCGGCGGCCAGCGTCAGCGATCGGCCGTGATCATGGTGCTGTTGTTGGTGTGGTCGAGGTCGACGCGGACCGTGCCGCGCTGGTCGGTGCGCGCCACCGTCGGGACCGCGGCGCCGAGGGCCTGGAGCGTTGCCGGCGCCGGGTGGCCATAGGTGTTGTGAGCACCGACCTCGATGAGCGCGACGCGCGGACGGAGTCGCTGGAGGATCTGCGGCAAGCCGGGATCGGCGCTGCCGTGGTGGCTGACCTTGAGCACGTCCACGGTCGGGAGGTCCAGCGGCGCGAGCACGTCGGACTCGGCGTCGGCGGTCAGCAGCGCCGTCGACCCATAGGCGTCGGCGACCGCGACGACAGCTCGCTCGTTGGGATCGGTTCCGGGCGCGGCAGGCTCCGCGGGCGGCCAGAGCACACGGAGTCGCAACGCTCCCGCGTCGACCGTCTGCCCCGCCCGCGCTGCGACCACGCGCGTGTCGTGACGGCGCGCCGGACCGTCGATCGCCGTCGAGGTCGGCGACCGGTCGCCGGCGCGACCGTCGAGCAGGAGCCCGACGGTCAGCGCGTTCAGCACCGCGGGCGCGCCGCCGTCGTGATCGAGCTGCGGGTGCGTCACGACGAGGGCGTCGAGGTGCTTGACGCCCGCGTGGCGCAGCTCGTCGACGATCCGCGTGCCGGACGGTCCGGCGTCGACGAGCACCGCGTGCCCGCCGGCCTGGAGCAGTGTCGCGTCGCCCTGGCCGACGTCGAGCGCGGTGACGCGCAGGGCACCCTCCGGCGGCGGAGCGACGGCGCGCCGCGGGATGAGCGCGGGCCCGATCGCGGCGAGGACCGCGAGGGCGACCGCCGCCGCGAGCAGTGCGCGGCGCCGTCGCGACCCGGCTCGCCAGCGCCGCCCGGAGCGTTCACCCACCGGCCCGAGCGAGCCGTCCAGCCCTGGCGCGACGGGCCGGCGCCACTGCAGGGTCTCCCCCGCCTCGTCGCCTCCGCGCTCGACGCGCGGCGACGCGATCAGCACGGCCGCCAGCGCGCAGAGCACGATCAGCGCGACGAGTGGGATCGCGAGCTGCGATCCGGGCGCTGACGCGGCGAACCGGGCGACGCCGACGAGGTAGCCGAGCAGCGGTCCGGTGAGGGCGACGAGCGGTGCCGCGAGCGGCGGCGCCACCTGCCCGACCGCGCCCGCGGTCATCCCGAGCCACATGATCGGCGCGACCGCCGGAGCGGCGAGGATGTTCGCCGGCAGGCCGATCAGCGACGAGCGGTCGAAGTGCAGCGCGAGCAGCGGCGCGGTCGCCACGGTCGCGGCGACGGTCACCGCGACCGCCTCGGCAGCCGCATCGGGCACGCCCCGCAGGCGCAGCCGCTCACGCGCCCGCCCGGCCAGCAGCGCGATGCCCACGACCGCCGCGAAGCTCAGCTGCCAGCCCGGGTCGCCCGCCGTCCGCGGGTCGAGCGCCAGCGTGATCGCCGCCGCGGCCAGCACCGCGTACCAGCGTCGCGCCGGCCGCCCCGCGAGCGCGGTCACGATCGTCGCGGCGCCCATCACGCCGGCGCGCTGGATCGACGGGCCGCCACCGGCAAGCGGCACGTACATGATGATCAACGCCAGGACGACGCCCCAGCGCGCGCGAACCCCGACGCCCGCGACCATGCACAACCCGAGCGCCAGCGCGGCGAGCAGCGCGACGTTCTGGCCGCTGGCCGCCGTGAGGTGGGTGAGGCTCGCGGTGGTGAACGCGTCGCGGAGGTCGTCGGGCATCCGCGCGTCGTCCCCGAGCACCATGCCACGCAGGAGCGCCGCCTCGCCGGTCGGCAGATGTCCATCAAGAACGCGCTCCGCGCGCCGCCGGACACCGTCGACGACGCCCAGCGCGCCCCCGCGATGCCGGCCGGTCTGGGCGAGGTCGGTGGCCCGCAGCGTCGCATGCGCTCGCACCGCCGCAGCCGCCATGTCCGGTGGGCGCAGCTTCCCGCCCACGCGAACGATGTCGCCGACCCGCGGCAGCTCCGCCTGGGGCCGCGCCAGCCACCAGCTGGGCACGCGCACCAGCACCGGCTCGCCGCGCCAGCGCACGAGCGCCTTCGCGCCGCCGTAGGCGTCGGGCCGCGGCGGAGCGAGCACGGTCGCGTCCCCGCTGACCGCGCGCCCGAGACTCGGGCCGAGGGCCGTCCGCTCGAGGCTCGCGGTGCGCGCCTGCGCAGCCCATGCTCCGGCGATCAAGATGGTGGCCAACGCCAGCGCACTCGCCGGCCGGCGCACGACGGGCACCAGCAGCGCGCCGAACGCCA
>DATDMD010000125.1:0-7702 GCA_036518975.1 Baekduia sp. | reverse complement strand
CGAGGGGGTCCATCGTCTCGGCGATCCCGACGACGACGGGAACGGCCAGGAAAGCGAGCAGGACCACCATGCCGACCCGCCCCAGCCAGATCGATCGAGCGTGCATCCGGCTGCACCATAGGCGTTCGAACAGATACCTTGCTGCGTCATATGCCTCGCGTCCTCATCACCGGTGGAACCGGCTTCCTCGGCGCGCATCTCGCTGACCACTTCGCCGCCGCCGGCTACGCCGTCCGCACCGGGGACGTCAACCCGCCCGACCCGTCGGCGCCCCACGAGTTCGTCCACCTGGACGTCCGCGACGCCGCGGCGGTCCGCGCCGCGGCCGAGGACTGCGAGGTCATCGTCAACGACGCGGCGCTCGTCCCGGTCACCAAGTCCGACCTCGCGACCTACCGCGCCGTGAACGTCGGCGGCACCGAGAACGTCGTCGCCGCCGCGCGGGCGACCGGCGCCTACGTCGTCCACATCTCCAGCACCTCGCTGTACGGCCAGCCGCCGGTCGTCCCGATCACGCCGCAGACGCCGTTCATCCCGTTCGAGACCTACGGCCGGTCCAAGACCGAGGCGGAGCTCGTCGTCCAGCGCGTGCGCGCCGAGGGCATGACGATCTCCTCGCTGCGGCCGCGCACGATCGTCGGGACCGGCCGCCTCGGCCTCTTCGACGTGATCTTCCCGCGCATCCGCGACGGCAAGGCCGTGCCGCTGTTCGGCAAGGGCGACAACCTGCTGCAGCTGCTGGACGCCGACGACATGTGCACGGCCGTGCTCAAGGCCGTCGAGCTGCGCTCCAACGGCTCCTACAACGTCGGCGCGCTCGAGTTCGGGACGGTGCGCGAGGACTTCGAGCGCCTGATCGCGCACGCGGGGACCGACGCGAGGCTCGTCGGCGTGCCGGTGTGGGCGATCCACGCGGTCGTCAAGCCGCTGGACGCGGTCGGCCGCTCGCCGTTCACGCCCTGGCACTACATGACCGCGCACCTGCCGTACTACTGCGACGTGTCGCAGACGGTCGCGGACCTCGACTGGCATCCCCAGCGCTCCAACGCCGAGATGCTGATCAACGCCTATGACTGGTTCGTCGCGCACGCCCACGAGCGTGGGGAGTCCGCGCACCGGCGTCCGCTGGAAGGCGGGCTGGCGAAGCTCCTGCGCGGTTAGGGCTGGATGCCGGTCCGCAGCCCCGCGTTCCTGCCCGCGCTGGTCGACGCGATCCTGCGCCGCGACGTCGGCGAGCTGACGCCCGACGCGGTCCGCGCGTGCGCGGAGTTCACCGTTGAGCGCGTCGGCGGGGCGCCGTCGGTCCCGCGGTTCGGCCTCGACCTCGCCGCGACCGTCGCGGCGCTGCTCGTCAGAACGCTGACGCGGCGGCCGTTCGCGCGCCTGGACCTCAGCGCGCGGACCGCGTGGCTCGGCCGCCTCGAGCGCCTGCCGCTGACCGGGCAGTACGTCGACGCGGTGCGGTCGCTGGCGTTGACCTACATCTACGAGGCGGGCGCCACCGCGTGAAGCGCCTGCGCGCTCAGCATCTCGTCGTCGGCTCCGGGGCCGGCGGCGCGCTCACCGCGGCCCGGCTCGCCGAGGCCGGCCAGGACGTCCTCGTCCTCGAGGAGGGCGCGTGGGTCGATCCGGACGGCGTCGAGATGTTCTCGCTGGAGCAGATGGCGCTGCAGTACCGCCACGCCGGCGTCTCGCCCGCGCTCGGCGTCCCGCCCGTCACCTACGCCGAGGGCTGCTGCGTCGGCGGCGGGACCGAGGTCAACTCCGGCCTCTACCACCTCGCCGGCGAGGAGCTCGTCGCGCGGTGGCGCGCCGGCTGGCAGGTCGACGGCCTGACCGTCGACGAGCTGGAGCGCTTCAGCGAGGAGCCGCGCGCGGCGCTCGGCGTCCAGCCCCTGCCCGGCCCGGCGCCGGCGGCGTCCAACGTCCTGCGGCGCGGTGCCGACGCGCTCGGCTGGTCGGCGCTGGAGGTCCCGCGCTGGTACCGCTACGAGGGCGCCGCGCACACGCCGGTCAAGCAGTCGATGACCCGGACCTACATCCCGCGCGCCGCCGCGGCGGGGGCGCGCGTCGTGCCCGGCGTCCGCGTCACCCGCGTCGTGCAGCGGCGCGGCCGCGCGGTCGGCGCGCTCGCCGTCGGCGCCGCCGGCGAGCGGATCCGCGTCGACGCCGAGCAGGTCTGGGTCTGCGGCGGCGCGATCGCCACGGCCGCGCTGCTCCAGCGCTCCGGCGTCCGGCGCGCGGGGCGGACGCTGTCGATGCACCCGACGGTCAAGGCCGTCGCGCGGTTCGCCGAGCCGCTGGGCGCCGCCGAGGACGTCCCGGTCCACCAGGTCAAGGAGTTCGGCGCCGACCTCTCGTTCGGCGGCAGCGCGTCGCGCCCCGGCTACCTCGCGCTCGCGCTCGCCGACGACTGGGCCACCGGCCGCGCGCTGATGCGCGAGCCCGACCGCATGGCCGTCTACTACGCGGCGATCCGTCCCAGCGGCGGCGGGGTCGTCAAAGCGCTGCCCGGCGTGCGCGACCCGTTCGTCGGCTTCCGCCTGTCGCGGCGCGACCTGCGGCTCCTGGCCAGCGGCCTCGCGCGGCTCGCCCACCTCCTGCTCGCGGCGGGCGCGGAGAGCGTCCACCCGGCGCTGCCCGGCGGCCGGCCGCTGCGCCGCGCCGGCGACGTCGCGCAGCTGCCCGCCGTCCTGCGCCGCGACGCCAAGCTCATGACCGTCCACCTGTTCTCCAGCGCACCGCTGGGGGAGGACCGTGCCAAGTGCGTGACCGACTCCTACGGCCGGGTGCACGGCGTCGACGCCCTGCGGGTCAACGACGCCTCGCTGCTGCCGAGCGCCCCGGGCATCAACCCGCAGGGCACGATCATGGCCCTGGCGGCCCGCAACGTGGCGGAGCACCTGGCCGCGTGAAGCTCCGCGCCGCCCTCCGGCAGATCCGGCCCGGCCACTGGGCCAAGAACGCGTTCGTCCTCGCGCCGCTGCTGTTCTCCAAGCGCCTGGACGAGTGGAGCGGGATCGTGGACGCGGTCGCCGCGACGATCGTGTTCTCGCTTGTCGCCAGCTGCGTCTACGTCATCAACGACTGGCGCGACCGCGAGTCGGACGCGCAGCACCCGCTCAAGCGCGACCGGCCGCTCGCGTCCGGCGCCCTGGACGGCCGCGACGCGGTGCTCATCGTGGTGGCGTTGATCGTGCTCGCCGCGGCCGTCGGGATCGCGGCCGGGCTGCCGCTCGCGTTCTACGGGGTCGTGGCCATCTACGTGGCCATCAACATCGCCTACTCGTTCGGCCTGCGCCACGTCGACCTGGTGGACATCATCGTCATCGCCGCCGGCTTCGTCCTGCGGGTGCTCGCCGGCACAACCGCGCTCGACGTCACCGCGTCGGACTTCATCGTGCTCTCGACCGGCCTGCTCGCGCTGCTGCTCGGGCTCGGGAAGCGGCGCATGGACCTCGCGCTGGAGACCGCGGAGGACCGCCGCTCGCTGGCCGGCTACTCGGTCGAGTTCATCGACGCGGCGCTGGCGACCCTGGCGGCGAGCACGATCGCGTTCTACTCGCTGTTCACCGTCAGCGACTACGCGGTCGAGCGCTACGGCTCGCACGACCTGTACCTGACCACCTTCTTCGTCGTCGTCGGCATCCTGCGCTACCTGCAGGTCGTGCTCAACGACGGCCCGAGGCGCACGCCCACCGAGATCGCGCTGTCCGACCGCTTCATGCAGGTCGTCGTGGGGCTGTGGACCGTCTTCTTCTACATCTTGGCTTACCACACATGACCATCGAGCAGCGTCCCGTCCCGTCCACCACGATCGTCACCGGCGCGGCCGGCTGGCTGGGGACGGCGCTCGTCGTCCGGCTCGCGGCGGAGGGGCGCGCCCTGCGCCTCGGCGTGCTCAACGACGCCGAGCGCGCACACGTCCTGAGCGTCGCGCCGGACGCCGCGGTCGTCGTCGGCGACATCAGCGCGCCCGGCGTGGCGGCCGAGCTGCTCGCCGGCGCCGCCGACCCGGCGACGACCGACGTCCTGCACGTCGCCGGGATCATCCACCCGCCGAAGGTCAGCGACTTCGAGCGCGTCAACGTCGGCGGCACGCGCGCGGTGCTCGACGCCGCGCGCCGCGCCGGCGTGCGCCGCCTCACCCACGTCTCGTCCAACTCGCCGTTCGGCGTCAACCCGACGCCGACCGACGTCTTCGGCGCCGAGGAGCCTTACCGGCCGTGGATGGGCTACGGCCGGTCCAAGATGCTGGCCGAGCAGCTCGTCCTGGAGGCGCACGCCGCCGGCGACGTCGAGGTCAGCGTCGTGCGCCCGCCGTGGTTCTACGGCCCGTGGCAGCCCGAGCGCCAGACGCGGTTCTTCACCGGGATCCGGACCGGGCGCTTCCCGCTGGTCGGCGACGGCTCCAACCGCCGCTCGATGGCGCACGTCGACAACCTCGTCGACGGGCTCGTGCTCGCCTCGCTCGTCGAGGGCGCGGCGGGCCGCGCGTACTGGATCGCCGACCGCCGGCCGTACCCGATGCGCGAGGTCGTCGAGACCGTCCAGCAGGCCCTGCGCCAGGAGGGCTACGAGGTCAACGGGCGGATCCCACGCCTGCCGCGGCTGGCCGGGACCGTCGCCGAGAAGGTCGACGGCGTCCTGCAGGCGCGCGGGATCTACCACCAGGAGATCCACGTGCTCGGCGAGATGGACAAGACGATCGCCTGCGACATCGCGCGCGCCGAGGAGGAGCTGGGCTACGACCCGAGCGTCGAGCTGCTCGACGGGATGGTCGCCGCCATCCGCTGGTGCCGCGCGCGCGGCATCGAGTTGTAGGGGTCGCTCAGGCGTCCAGGACGGCGTGCGGGATCATCCGCCAGCCGTCGGGCCCGTTCACGAGGTCGCCGTGGATGCGCGGCCCGCGCCCCTCGCAGTGGCCGGCGTCGGTCGCGTGCAGGCACGCCGGGCCGTCGTCGAGCGGCATGCCGATCGGCAGCCGGCGCAGCTTCAGGACGCCGCCGCGCGGGTCCGGCGTGATCTCCAGGCGCGCCGCGAACGGGAAGCCGTCCGGCCCGACGCACGCCAGCAGCGCGCAGTCCAGCTGGTCGAGGCGGTGGTCCCAGAGGCCGTGGCCGCCCTCCGGCGGCGCGTGCCCGACCTCGGGCTCCTCGTTGTGGCCGGAGCGGACCTCCTCGATGTGGGCGTCGAAGAGGCGCGGCTCGACGGTCGGCGCGTCGCCGTCCCACGCGTAGACCCGCTCGGGCCGCACGTGCAGGACCTGCTGCGCGAACGCCGTGCCCTGGACCAGCACCGTCGGGCCCTCGCCGGCGAACAGCAGCGCGACGTGCGGGTCGTGCACGGCGCCCACGTCGCGGTCGGCGACGTCGATGCAGGGACCGCCCTCGTGGTAGCGCGGCGCGACGGACCGGGCGACCGGCCGGCGGTGGTCGTCGATGGTGACGAGCTCCGCGACGGTGCAGCGTGCGAACACCTCGCGCAGGTCGGACGGGAGCGTGGCGGTCATGGGTTTGACATTACGCCTGGTGAGGCGGTTGCGCCAAGCCTGTTCGTCAGCGTGCGCGCCGCCTTACGGCGTCGCCGGCGCGTCCTCGTAGCCCGGCTCGCCGGGCAGGAGGATGCGCGCGTGCTCGCCGCCCAGCACGACGCGCGGCTCGACGGCCACGACCTCGCGGCCGGAGGCGAACGCCAGCAGCTCGTCGGCGGTCGAGAACGCCGACAGCTGCTCGAGGTGCTTGATCGTCGGGAACACGAGCAGCAGCTGGCCCGCGCGATGCGCGGCGAGCGCTGCCGCCGGCGTGAACCAGCCGAAGTCGACGCACTCGGCGCCGTCGACCCGCGGCTCGACGCCGTCGGGCGCCGGCGCCAGGAAGAAGTGCGTGTCGAACCGGACCTTGACCTGCGGCGGCGTGATCCACCGCGAGAACCGGACGAGCGAGGCGGGATCGACGCCGCCGATCGCGGCCTCCTCCTCCAGCTCGCGGACGGCCGCCGCGCGGTGCGCGTCCTCGCCCGCGCCCTCGGACGCGTCGACCGCGCCGCCGGGGAACACCCACGCGCCGCCCATGAACCGCGCCTCGGGGTTGCGCTGCACGAGCAGCACCTCAAGGGCCGTCGCGCCGCCGCGCAGCACCATGACGGTCGCCGCCTGGCGCGGCGCCGTCACGCGCCCCGTGTCGTTGAGCTCTTCCCCCGGACCGGGTCGATCTGCGTCCACGCGCGGGACACTACTGGCCGCCCGGCCAGTACCGTTTCACCCAACATGAGCGAGAGCACAACCACCGTGCAGAAGTGGATCTGCGAGTCCTGCGGCTTCATCTACGACCCCGCCGACGGTGACCCCGACGGCGGCATCCCGCCTGGAACCGCGTTCGAGGACATCCCGGACACGTGGTTCTGTCCCGTGTGCGGCGCGCGCAAGCGCGACTTCGTGGCCTACGAGGACTAGGACTAGGACGAGGAGGCGTTCGACGAAGCGACGGCTACGGGCGCGCCGAGGGTACCTGCGCCCGTAGCCGCCGCGATCGCCTCGGCGGTGATCGCCACCAGGCGCCGCAGCTCGTCGGCGCCGATCGACAGCGGCGGCATCAGGACGATGACGTCGCCGAGCGGTCGCACGATCGCGCCCCGCTCCCGCGCCGCCAGCGTCACGTGGTGGCCCATGCGGGCCTCCAGCGGGAAGTCCACCAACTCGATCCCGACCATGAACCCGCGCCGGCGGATCGCGCGCACCGCGGGGAGGACGGCGACCGAGTCCTCCAACAACTCGGCGAGCAGCGCCATCTTCGGCTGCAGCGCCTCCAGCGTCCGCTCCTCCTCGAAGACCCGGAGCGTCGCCAGCGCCGCCGCGCACGCCAGCGGGTTGCCCGTGTACGTGTGCCCGTGGAAGAACGTGCGGAAGTCCTCGAAGCGCCCGAGGAAGCCCTCGTAGATCCGCTCGGTCGCCAGCGTCGCGGCCAGCGGCAGGTAGCCGCCGGTCAGCCCCTTGGCGACGCTCATCAGGTCCGGCACCACGCCCTCCTGCTCGCAGGCGAACATCGTGCCGGTGCGGCCGAACCCGGTCGCGACCTCGTCGCAGATCATCAGGATGCCGTACTTGTCGCACAACTCGCGGACCGCGCGCAGGTAGCCGTCCGGGTGCAGGAGCATCCCGGCCGCGCCCTGGACGAGCGGCTCCATGATCAGCGCGGCGACCGTGTCGCCCTCGGCCCGTAGCACGCGCTCCAGCCCCTCGACGTCGCCCGGCGCGGCCCGGATCCCGTCGAACAGCAGCGGCCGGAACAGCGTGTGGAACAGGTCGATCCCGCCGACCGACACGCTCCCGATCGTGTCCCCGTGGTAGCTCATGTCCAAGTACACGAACCTGGTCCGCTGCTCCTCGCCGCGGATCCGCCACCACTGGTACGCCATCTTCAGCGCGATCTCGTTGGCCGTCGACCCGTTGTCGGAGTAGAAGACCCGCGTCAGCTCGCGCTCGCCGTCGCCGCGCGGGGCGACCTCCAGCAGGCGCGACGCCAGCTCGATCGCGCCCGGATGCGACAACCCCAACATCGTCGTGTGCGCGACCCGGTCGAGCTGCTCGCGGATCGCGGCGTCGATCGTCGGGTGCTGGTGCCCGTGCACCGTGCACCACAGCGACGACACGCCGTCCAGGTACGTGCGCCCGTCCGTGTCCACCAGCTCGCAGCCGGATGCC
>DATDMD010000124.1:0-6795 GCA_036518975.1 Baekduia sp. | reverse complement strand
CGAGGTCGTCGGCCTTCAACACCAGGAACGGGTCCGAGCCGCCGAGCTCCAGCACGACCTTCTTGAGGTGCCGGCCGGCCTGCTCGGCGACCGCCGCGCCGGCGCGGCCCGAGCCGGTCAGCGAGATGCCCTGCACGCGCGGGTCGGCGATGACCGTCGAGATCTGGTCGTTGGTCGCGTAGATGTTGATGTAGGCGTCGGTCGGGACGCCGGCCTCGTGGAACATCTGCTCCATCGCCGCGGCCGACTCCGGGCACTGCGGAGCGTGCTTGAGCAGGATCGTGTTCCCGATCGCCAGGTTCGGGCCGGCGAAGCGCGCCACCTGGTAGTAGGGGTAGTTCCAGGGCATGATGCCCAGCAGCACGCCGATGGAGCCGCGGCGGATGAACGCCGAGCCCTCGCCGTCGAGCAGCTCGATCGGCTCGTCGGCCATCAGCGTCTCGGCGTTGTCGGCGTAGTAGGCGTAGATCGCCGCGCTGAACTCGACCTCGCCGACGGCCTGCTCGATCGGCTTGCCCATCTCGCGCGCGATGATCTCGCCGAGCTCCTGCTTGCGCTCGTCGTGCAGCTCGCCGACGCGGCGGATGATCGCCGCCCGCTCGGCCACGGTCCTGCCCCTGCCCCAGCCGTCGTGCGCCGCGTAGGCGCGGCCGATCGCCGCGTCCAGGTCGGCGTCGCTGATCGTCGGGTACTCCTTGATCGTCTCGCCCGTCGCCGGATCGACAACCGCGTAGTCAGCCATGAAGCTCTCTTGGTCCTTTGGTCCGAAGGGTCAGCTGAGAGCCTCCATCATGACGTGGTCGGCGTGGCCGCTTCGGCGTACGGACCGCAGACCGACACGCCACCGCGGAGCGGACTACGCCGGCCGGCGCCAGGTCAGCGCGACCAGCGTGCCGCCGGCCGCGGGCCGCTCGACGCTCAGCTCGTCGGTCAGCTGCGCCATCAGCGGCAGGCCGAGCCCGGCGCCCGGGCTGTCGGCGCGCGGCGCCAGGCCGGAGCCGTCGTCGCTGACCGCGACCCGGATCGCCGTCGCGTCCGCGCTGGCGGCCACGAGCAGCGCGCCCGGCGCCGTGCGGTGCCGGTAGGCGTGCTGGAGGACGTTGTTCGCGGCCTCCGAGACGGCGAGCATGACGTCGAAGCGGAGGTTCTCGAGCGCGCCGGCCGCGGTCAGGAACGCCCCGAGCTCCGCGCGCAGACGACCCAGCGACGCGGGCTCGGCCGCGCCCCTGAACCGCATCGTCTGTCCGGTCTCCACCCTTCGAACCTACCCGCGTGGACCCTCGCGCGGCGGTCCAGTAGCTTGCCGGCGTCATCGCATGGACGAGACGCTCGAAGCCCGTGCGGTCGCCGCGCTCGACCCCGACGCGCTGGCCGCCGACACCGCCGCCCTCGTGCGCGAGCCCAGCGTCACCGGCGACGAGCGCGGGGCGCTCGAGCGCCTCGCGGCGCTGGCGGACGCGCGCGGGCTGCCCGCCACGCTGCTCGCGCACGACCTCGACGCGCTGCGCGCGGCGCCCGGCCATCCCGGCGAGGAGGCGCCGCGCGACGAGCTGCTGACGCTGACGGCCGTCCTGCCCGGCCGCGCCGGCGCGCCGCGGCTGTGCCTCAACGGCCACGTCGACGTCGTCGGCCCGGGCGCCGAGCCGTGGTCGCGCGACCCGTTCGGCGGCGCGATCGCGGACGGCTGGGTGCACGGCCGCGGCGCGGTCGACATGAAGGGCGCCGTGATCGCGGCGCTGCACGCGATGGCGGCCGTGCGGGAGGCGGGCGACACGGGCGGCGGCGCGGGCGCCGAGGTCGTCCTCCAGGCCGTCCCGTCGGAGGAGGACGGCGGCCTCGGCACCTTCGCCGCGCTGCGCGCCGACGCGCGCTTCGACGCGTGCCTGATCCCCGAGCCGACCGGCTTCGACGTCGTCCTCGCCCACGGCGGCGCGCTGACCTGCACGGGCACGGTCCGCGGCACCGCCGCCCACGCCGCGTTCCGGCTCGAAGGCGTCTCGGCGATCGACCGCTACGTGTCGCTGCACCAGGCGATGGCCGAGCACGAGCACGCGATCAACGCCGACGTCCTCCATCCGTTGATGCGCGCCCTGCCGCTCCCCTACCCCGTGCTCGTCGGCCGGATCGCCGCCGGCGAGTGGTCGAGCTCCGTCCCCGACGAGCTGCGCTTCGAGGCGCGCGTCGGCGTCCGCGTGGGCGAGACCGTCGAGGAGGCGCGCGCGGCGTTCGCGGCGGCGCTGGCCGCAGCCGACGACGGCGCCGGGCCGCCGGCGGAGATCGCGTGGTCCGGCGGCCAGTTCGAGCCGTGCGAGACGCCGGCCGACGACCCGTTCGTCGCGCTCGTCCGGGACGCCGCCACGCCCGAGCTCGGCGGGACGCCACCGCGCCTGGCCGGCGTCCCCTACGGCGCCGACATGCGCCTGTTCCGCCGCCACGGCATCCCGACCGTCATGTTCGGGACCGGCGGCTTCGCGCTCGCGCACGCCGTCGACGAGCGCGTCGCGATCGCCGACCTGCTCACGCTGGCCCGGACGCTCACACGCGTCATCGTGCGCTTCGGCGCGACGGCCTAGCTCGTGCCGGAGACGCTCGCGCCGCTCTCGATCCCCGCCGCCGCCAGCGCGGCCGCCGCCGTCTCGAAGACCCGCCCGTAGGCGATCAGCCCGCCCTGCACGCGCCACAGCCAGCCGGCCGGCGCGTCGACCACGCGGCCCGCCCCCCACGCGTACACGCGCCCGGTCGCGACGACGACGCCGCCCTCGCGCTCGTAGAACATGTCCGGCGCCGGCCGCAGCTCCTGCCAGACCCGCGCGACGTCGTCGAAGTACTCGCGCACGCCGTCGTGGCCGCGGTACGGCTGGCCGCCCGCGGCGATCTGCGCGGTCACCGGCTCGAAGACGATGTCCGGCCGCGCGATGGCGATCATCTGCTCCGGGTCGCGGGCCTCGAACGCGGCGAACGCGCGCCGCACGATGTCGACGTTGGTCGCCGCCACGAAGCATCACTATCGCAACCGGAGCGAGCCGTGGGGACATATGGTCGGTTTTGCAGGCTTTGCACGACTTCGTGCCATCCGACACGCGCAGGACTGGAAGGGCTACCGTCACCGTCCCCATGCGCCTCGTGACGTTCCGCGACCCCCACGGCGCGACGCGCGTCGGCCGTCTCGACGGCGACGCCGACGTCCGCGTCGTCGAGCTGTCGGCCCCGACGATGCTCGACTGGCTGCGCGGCGACGGCCACGCGCCCGCCGGCCGCGACCACGCGCTGGCCGACGTCCTCCTGCTCGCCCCGCTGGCCGACCCGCCGTCCGTGCGCGACTTCTTCGCCTACGAGGGCCACGTCGTGACCGCCTTCCGGCTCGGCGGGCGCGACGTTCCCGAAGCCTGGTACGAGGCGCCGGTCTTCTACTTCTCCAACCCCGCGTCGATCCACGGGCCGGGCGAGCCCGTCCGGCGCCCGGCCGGCTGCGAGTGGCTGGACTTCGAGCTGGAAGTCGGCGCGGTCATCGGCGAGGACGGCGAGATCGCGGCCTTCACGCTGTTCAACGACTGGAGCGCGCGCGACATCCAGAAGCGCGAGTCGACCGTCGGCCTCGGGCCCGCCAAGGGCAAGGACTTCGCGACCTCGCTCGGCCCGTGGCTCGTCACGCCCGACGAGCTGCCGCTCGAGGACGGCCGGCTGCAGCTCGAGGCGCGGGTGGAACTCAACGGCGAGGAGCTCGTCCGCACGCCGGCGAGCGCGATGCACTGGTCGTGGCCGCAGCTCGTCGCGCACGCGGCGAAGGAGACGCGGCTGGTGCCGGGCGACGTCCTGGGCTCGGGCACGCTGCACCGCGGCTGCCTGTTGGAGCTCAACGTCGATCGGGGCGAGGCCGGCGAGGAGCCGCGCTGGCTGCGGCCCGGCGACGTCGTGACGCTCGAGGCGCCCGGCCTCGGGACGCTCAGCGCGCCGATCGTCTAGAGGCGGCTAGCAGCGTCTAGAACCCCAGGCCGAGCTGCGGCGCCGGATACCGCGGCAGGCCCGCGTCGGCCGCGTAGACCGCCAGCTCGGTGACCGCGTGGCGCTCGATCGTCCCGTCAAGCGCGACGTGCCGGACGTCGGCCGCGCCGCGTAGCGCCAGGACGTCGGCGATCAGCTGGCGGTGGCAGCGCCGCCAGTCGCCCTCGGCGCACATCACCGCCGTCGGCCGCGCGGCGGCCAAGGCCATCAACCTGCTCAGCCCGCGCGCGAACTCGGCCGACGCGAGGTGGTCGGCGTAGCCGTTGAACGCCTCGACCTCCCAGCCGTCGTTGGGCGACCCGGGCACGCGCTCCCGGCGCCCGCCCAGCTCGGCGACGTGCGCGTAGGCGATCCCGTGCGACGCGAGCTCGACCGCCAGCGCGTCGTCGTCGAAGTGCGGGTGGCGCCGGGACCGCGGCCAGCGGCGCACGTCGGCCACCTGCTGGACGCCGGCGCCGCGCAGCAGCGCCGCGAACGCGTCGACGCCGTGGGACGAGTGGCCGACCGTGAAGAGGTCCACGCGCTAGGACGCCAGCGCCAGCTCGGTGCGGCGCTCCCCGAACTCGGCCGCGACCTCGACGAGGACGTCGAGCATCGCCTGCTTGGCGGGCGACCGGAACGAGTCGGCCAGTGTCAGCGCGACGATCCGGCGCACCGGCGGCCGCGGGCCGAACGAGCGGATCACGATGTCCTCGCGCACGTTGACGAGCGCCAGGTCCGGGATGAACGACACGCCCATGCCCGCGGCGACGAACCCCTGGATCGCGTTGTAGTCGTCCAGGTTGAAGGCGATGTTCGGCTCGAAGCCGGCGGCCGCGCACGCGCGCAGGAAGATGGAGGTGTCGGGGCACGTGCCGGCGGTCCCGATCATCCACTGCTCGTCGACGAGGTCGGTCAGCCTCAGCTTCGCGCGCCGCGCCATCGGGTGGTCGCGCGGCAACATGATGTACATCGGGTCGTCGACGAGCGGCACGGCGTCGAGGTCGGCGTCGTGGCGCTTGGCGAACGTCGTGTCGATCGACAGCGCGACGTCGCACTCGCCGCCCCGCAGCAGTCGCATCCCGTCGTCGGGCTCGGCCGGGCACAGCGTCAGCTCGACGCCGGGATGGCGTTCGCGGAAGCGCACGACGGCCAGCGGCATCAGGGTCGAGCAGGCCGACGGGAAGGCCGCGAGGCGCAGGCGGCCGCCGCGCAGGCCGGCGATCGCGTGCAGCTCCGCCTCGGCGTCGGCGAGCCGGGCGAGGATCGCGTCGGCGTGCGCGACGAGCGCGCGGCCCGCGTCGGTCAGCGTGACGCCGCGCGCCGAGCGCTCGACCAGGCGCGAGCCCGCCTCGCGCTCCAGCGCGGCGATCTGCTGCGAGACGGCGGACTGCGTGTAGGAGAGCCGCTCCGCGGCGGCGGAGAACGACCCCTGCGCGGCCACCTCGCGCAGGACCCTGAGGCGGCGGACGTCGAGCATAAGCAGAACTTACTCGCCCGGTCATCAAATGTCATTTGAGCTGATACGTCCCAAACACCATGATGGTGGACATGCCCAGCAGCGCCCCCTCCCCGAAGCTCCCCCTCCCCTTCGCCGCCGTCTCGATCCGCCCCGCGTACCCCGACGACGCCGCGGTCCTCGAACGGCTCGCGCGCCTCGACTCGCGCCGCCCGCTGACCGGTCCCGTGCTCGTCGCCGAGCGCGACGGCCGGATCGTCGCGGCGCTCGCGACCGCCGACGGCGCGACGATCGCCGACCCCTTCGCGCCCACCGCCGACCTGGTGAGCCTCCTCAGGGTGCACGCCGCCGACACGGCGAGCACCCTCGGCCGCCGGGACATCCTCCGGCGCGTGGGCGTGAACGCCCGCCGGCTTCCCGCGCTCGCGCGCGGGTAGTACGCCGTCGGGTCTAGATGCGCCGCAGCGCCGCCTCGCACTCACCGTCCCCTCCTCAGGCCATGCGGGTGTGGGCGGCGCTCGGCGCCATCTACGTCATCTGGGGCTCGACCTACCTCGCGATCCGGCTGATGGTCGAGACCGTGCCGCCGGCGCTGGCGCCGGCGTCCGGTTCGTGATCGCGGGCGGCGCGATGTTGGTGTTCCTGCTCGCGCGGCGTGGCCCGGGCGGCGTGCGCGTCAGCCGCCGCGAGCTCGCGTGGGCCGCGGTCATCGGGTCGCTGCTGGCCGCGGGCGGCAACGGGCTCGTGACGGTCGCCGAGCAGGACGTGCCGTCCGGGCTGGCGGCGCTGCTGATCGCCAGCGAGCCGTTGGTCATCGTGCTGCTGCGCGGCGCGACGGGTGACCGCGCCGGCGGCTGGACGCTGGGCGGCGTCGCGCTCGGGTTCGTCGGCGTCGGGATCCTGATGCTGCCGGGCGGGCGGCCCGACGACGTCCCGCTCGGGATGACGCTCCTGGTGCTGGTGGCGTCGGTGTCGTGGGCGCTGGGCTCGTTCATCTCCCCGCGCGTGGCGCTGCCGCGCGACGCGCTCGTCAGCACCGGCTGGTCGCTGCTGATCGGCGGCGCGGTGCTCGTCGCCGGCGGGCTGCTCGGCGGCGAGGGCGACGGCCTCGACGTCGGCGCGTTCTCCACCCAGTCGGTCCTGGCGTTCGCCTACCTCGTCGTGGTGGGCTCGATCATCGCGTTCTCCTGCTACGCGTGGCTGCTGGCCAACGCGCCGATCTCGCGGGTCTCGACCTACGCGTATGTGAACCCGGTGATCGCGGTCGTGCTCGGCGCGGTGTTCCTCTCGGAGGACGTCGCGGCCGCGACGGTGGTCGGGATGGCGCTGGTGATCGCGTCGGTGGTGGTGATCGT
>DATDMD010000123.1:0-15193 GCA_036518975.1 Baekduia sp. | reverse complement strand
CCGGCGCGCCCACCACTAGCTCACGTCGCCAGCGCCGGCACCTGCTGCGTGATGCAGTGGGGTCCTCCGCCGCCGAAGGCGTGGACGACGCCCGGCACGCCGATGACCTCCTTGCGCCCCTCGAACGCGGCGGCGATCGCGTCCAGCGCCTGCGCGTCGAGGTCCGGCTGTCCGGCGACCGGGACGATCACGAAGCGCTCGCCGACGTAGAAGTTCATGTAGGACGCGACGGTCTCCTCGCCGCCGACCGTCGCGTAGGCGAGCGGGTCGAAGTCGACGACGTCGAGCCCCGCGGCCACCGCGATCTCGCGGTTGCGGGCCATGTTGTCGTGGTTGGGGTTGTCCGGCGCCGCGCGCTGCAGCAGCACGGTGCCCGGCTTCGTGAAGGCCGCGATGAGGTCGACGTGGCCGTCGGTGTCCCGGTCCTCCACGAGGCCCTGGCCCAACCACACCACCTTGGTCACGCCGAGGTAGTCCTTGAGGTGCTGCTCGATCTCCGCCCGGTCCATCGACGGGTTGCGGTTGGGGTGCAGCAGGCACTGCTCGGTCGTGATCAGCGTCCCGGTGCCGTCCACGCCGATCGACCCGCCCTCCAGGATCAGCGGCGCGCGCACGACCTCGGAGCCGACGTGCTCGGCCAGGATCCGGCCGATCGCCTGGTCGTTCTCGTAGCCCTCGAACTTCTGGCCCCACGAGTTGAAGCCGAAGTGCACGCCGACGCGGCGCGACGGCTCGTCGGCGTGGTCGACGACGAAGATCGGGCCGTTGTCGCGCAGCCACGAGTCGTCGACGGGCCGGCGCAGCACCTCCACGTTGGCGTCGAGCGCCGCGCGCGCCTCGGCCTCGTCGGCGGCGTCGCGGGCGACCATCGTCACCGGCTCGAAGGCCGCGATCGCGTTGGCGACGCCCGCGCTCTCGACCTTCGCCGCGCCCAGCTGGCCGTCCCACAGCTCGCGGCGGCACGGCCAGGCCATCAGGGTCCGCTCGTGCCGGGTCCACTCCGGCGGCATCGACAGTCCCTGCGCGGCGGGCGTGCTCATAGGGGCGCCAGGATGCCAGCTAGGGTTCCGCCTATGGGGACAGAGGTGCGGCCGGTCAGGTTCCAAACCGTCTTGTTGGAGGAGTTGGAAGTCCGCCTGGCGCGCGAAGGCGGCGACCTCTCGGCCTTCGTCAACGCCGCCCTCGATCGCGCCCTGCACGGCGACGAGCCGCGGCTGACGCTGGTGCCCGAGCCGGTCGCGCCCGGCGAGCTGGCGTCCGCCGCGGTCGCCTACCAGGCCGCGCTGCTGGAGCGCGACGGCGCGCGGGCGCGGGCGCTCGTCGAGGACCTGGTCGAGCGCGGCGCCCGCGTGATCGACGTCTACGCCTCGGTCCTCGCACCGGCGCTGCACGAGATCGGCGAGCTCTGGTCGCTGGAGCAGGTCTCCGTCGCCGACGAGCACTACGCGACCGAGGAGACCGCGCAGCTGCTGACCGCGCTCGCGCCCGAGCGCCGCGTCGCGCCGTCGCGCGGCCGCCTGGCCGTGGTGGGCGGGACGCCGGACGAGCTCCACGCGCTCGGCGCCCGGATGGTCGGCGACCTCCTGGAGCGCGGCGGCTGGGAGGTGATCGCGCTGGGCGCCAGCACGCCGGCCGACGACCTCGCGGCGCTGGTCGCGGCCGAGTGCCCGGACCTCGTGGCGCTGTCGACCGCGACGGTCGGGCGGCTGCCCGGCGCCGAGGAGGCGCTCGGCCTGCTGCACCGCGCGCGCCCGCGGCCGGTGCTCGCCGTGGGCGGCGGGCTGTACCGCGGTCCGGTGGCGGACCTCGCGCGCGCCTGGGGCGCCGACGTGGTGACCAGCGACCTCGCCGAGTTCCTCGAGACGCTGCGTCAGCGGTTCCCGCCGGCGGCGTGATCGGGCACGCCGCGCCGCCCGCCGATTAGGCTCCCGGCGATGCGGGTGTTGCCCCAGGAGAGGGATCGGCTGCTGCTGTTCCTGGCCGCGGAGCTGGCGCGGGCGCGGCAGGCGCGCGGGCTGGCGCTCAACCAGGCCGAGGCCACGGCGGTGATCGCCGACGGGATCTGCGAGCTGGCGCGCGACGGCCGGCGCTACGACGACGTCGTGCGCGAGGCCTATGCCTTGCTCGGCGAGGCCGATGTCCTGCCGGGCGTCCGGGACCTCGTGCGCCGGATCGAGGTGGAGGCGGTGTTCCGCGACGGGCGGCATCTGGTCGTCGTGGAGGACCCGCTCGGCGTGGCGCCGGTGCCGTCCTTGGAGGACGAGCCGGACGTGCCGTGGCTCGCAGGCGGCGTCGCACTCACCGTCGTCAACGAGGGCTCCGTGCTCGTCGGCGTCACCAGCCACCTGCACTTCTTCGAGACCAACCCCATGTTGAACTTCGACCGCGCGGCGGCGTGGGGGATGCGGCTCGCCGTGCCCGCCCGGACCAAGGTCTTCTTCCCGCCGGGCGCGCCGCGCGAGGTGTGGCTGACGCCGATCGGCGGCGCGCGCGTCGTGCGCGGCCACGGCGAGCTGGTCGACGGCGCGCTGGACGATCCTGGGGTCCGCGAGGGCGCGTTCGCGCTCGCCCGGGAGAAGGGGTACCGCGGTGCCTGACGCCGACCTCTGGCCGACCGCGCCCGTCCGCCTCGGCGACACCGCGCTGCTCGTCGCCGCGGAGCGCGACGACGTCCACGGGCCCGACCAGCTCGTCCCCGGCTTCGGCAACACGATGCGCGACGGCCTCGGCGTCCGGGCCGAGCGCGGCGGCGTGGAGATCGCGATCGTCGGCGGCCTGGTCCTCGACCCGATCCTCGGCGTCCGCTATGCGTCGATCGGCGTGACCGATGGGCGCGTCGTCAGCATCGGCCGGGCCGGGAACCCGGACACGATGGACGGCGTCGACGTCGTCCTGGACGTCGGGACCGCGGTGCTCGACGCCACCGGCATGATCGTCACGCCGGGCGCGATCGACACGCACGTGCACTGGCTGTCGCCGCAGGTCATCGACGCGCTGCTGGCCGGCGGCGTGACGACGATGGTCTCCCAGGACTACGGCCCGATCTGGAACCTCGGCACGAACCCGGAGGCCGGGCTGTCGGCCACGTGGGCCGCGCTGGAGGACGCGCCGATCAACGCCGGGCTGTTCGTGCGCGGGTCGTCGTCGCGGGCCGAGCGCGTCGAGGACGGCCTGCGCGCCGGCGGCGCGGCGCTGAAGATCCACGAGGACGTCGGCGCCGGGCCGATGCAGATCCGGACCGCGCTGGACGTCTGCGACCGACATGATGTCCAACTCGCGATCCACACGGACGGGCTCAACGAGGTGCTGTCGGTCGAGGGCACGCTCGCGGCGTTCGGTGGGCGCTCAGTCCACGCGTTCCACATCGAGGGCGCGGGCGGCGGGCACGCGCCGGACCTGCTCAAGCTGGCCGGCCGCGAGCGGATCCTCACCAGTTCGACGACGCCGACCGTCCCGTTCGGGGTGGATACGGCCGCCGAGCACGAGGCGATGGTCGCCGCCGTGCATGTCCTACAACCCGGCGTCGTCCACGGTGACCGCACCGCCGCGCGCGCCCGCGTCCGGCCGGCGACGATGGCCGCCGAGGGCGTCCTGCACGACCTCGGGATCATCCACATGCTGTCGAGCGACTCGCAGGGGATGGGCCGCGCCGGCGAGGTCGTCCGGCGCGCGTTCCAGAACGCCGACGTGATGAAGCGCGTCCGCGGCGACGCCGGCTACGCGGCGGACGGCCTGGCCGACAACGAGCGCGTGCTGCGGCACCTGGCCAAGGTCACCATCAACCCGGCGATCGTCCACGGCCTGTCGCACGACGTCGGCGCGCTGACCCCCGGCCGCGTCGCCGACTGCGTGTTCTGGCTGCCGCAGTTCTTCGGGATCCGACCCGAGCTGGTGGTCAAGATGGGCGTCGCGGCCTGGGGCGCCTCGGGCGACGCCGACGCCACCACCATGCTCTGCGAGCCGGTCGTGGTCCAGCGCCAGGTCGGCGCGCACGGCGGCGCGGCGGCGCGGCTCTCGCTGGCGTTCACCAGCGCCGCCGCGGCCGACACCGAGCTGCCGACGACCCGCCGGCGGTCCGTGGTCCGCGGCTGCCGCGACGTGACCGCCGCCGACATGGTCCGCAACGACGTCCGAGCGACCGTCGACGTCGCACCGGACGGGTCCTGGGTGACCGTCGACGGCGAGCGCATCGGGATCGAGCCGGTCGACGAGGTCGCGCTGTCCTGGAACTACCTGTTGGGCTAGACGTCCGTGGCTCGCGCCGTCGCGGGGCACGCAGACTGGAAATAGCGCAGTCGGCGTGCCCGGCATCGTGCAGACTTCGCGGCGGCGCGACGCCGCGCGCCTAGACCCTCCGTCCAACGCACTGGAAAGTGGCGCTCCAATGGTGCACCATCGTGCGTGATGGAGGCCGCCACCGAGGACGAGCTGCGCCTGGCGCGGCGGCTGAAGCTCGGCGTGCGGCTGGTGGTCTACCCGACGCTGCTCGGGCTGATCGTGCTGGCGCTGCATGCTCGGCACGTCCAGGGCGTGGCGCGCGCCGGCACCGCGCCGGTGGTGTGGCGCGGGGTGGGTCGCGACGCCGTGCAGGCTGAGGCGGTGACGTCCGCGGGGCGCCTGGTCTTGTTCGCGGCTCCCCTCGTCGAGCGCTGCAACGACGGCGCCACGTTCACGATGCGCTGGCGGGTCGGCGAGCGCGGGCTGGTCCAGGTCGGCACGGCGGCGAGCGCCCGGGTGGTGCAGCGCCCCGGGACCGCCGGCGACGGGGGCGCGACGACGTACGACATGACCTTCGACGCGAGCGTCGGCAAGGACGCCATCGACGTCACGCTCTCGGGCTCGGTCCTGTGGACGCGCGCGACCAGCCACCGCGTGGTGTGGTGCAACGCGGGACCCGTGCGCATGACGCTCGCGAGGCAGTGATGGAGGCCGCTACCGAGGACGAGCTGCGTCTCGCGCGGCGGCTGAAGCTCGGCGTGCGGCTGGTCGTCTACCCGGTGCTTCTGGGGTTGATCGTGCTGGCGCTGCACGCGCGCGCCGCGCGGAGCGCGGGGGAGGACGGCGGGCCGGCGCTGCCGAAGCCGTGGGTCGGCAAGACGGCGCAGCGTGGGCGGGCCACCGTCACCGTGGACGGCGGGCTCGTGGTCGCCTCGTACCTCGACGTGCGGATGCGCTGCGACGACGGGTCGGCGGAGTTGTTCACGTGGACGCCGGTGCGCGAGCTCTTCGTCCAGCGCGGCGACCGCGTCACGGCGCACCGGCCGCCCACGGCTCGCTCGGGAGGCAAGGGGTGGCGCGGGATGCTCGAGGGGTGGCTCGACCTGACGCTGGGACGCGGCGTGGCCACGGGCACGGTGCGGCTAGCCATCCACTGGACGCACAGCAGCGGAACCAGGTTGACCTGCCGGTCCGGCCCCGTTCCCTTCTCCGCGCGGCGCGGCGCCGGATCCTAGACTCCGGCCGCATGGCCGTCGCCATGCCGCCGATCGTCCACGACCCGATCCCGTTCGGCGAGCAGCGCATCGCCGAGACGCGCGCGTACGCCGTCCGGCACTACGGGCTGCACCGCGCGCGGCTGATCGCGCCGAAGGTCATCGTCGAGCACATGACCGCGAACACGTCGTTCTCGGCGACGTTCAACACGTTCGCGCCGGACACCCCGGACGCCGAGCTGCACGAGCTGCCCGCGACGTGCTCGCACTTCGTCATCGACCAGTCCGGGACGATCCACCAGCTCGTGTCGCTGAAGTGGATGTGCCGGCACACGGTCGGGCTGAACTACACGGCGATCGGCATCGAGCACGTCGGGACCTCGGAGGCCGGCGTCCTCAAGAACATCAAGATGCTGCGGGCGTCGCTGCGCCTGACGCGGTGGCTCCAGGCCAAGTACGGGATCGCCACCAAGGACGTCATCGGCCACAACGAGTCGCTGACCAGTCCGTATCACCACGAGGACGTCGCGCGCCTCCGCACCCAGACGCACGCCGACTGGCCGCGCCGCTTCATGGTCAGGTACCGCGCGGACCTCTAGAGTCGCCGCATGAGCCTCCCCGCGCCGTCCGCGACCACCGCCGCCCTGATCACCGGCGCGTCCTCGGGGATCGGCGCCGACCTCGCGCGCGAGCTGGCCGGACGCGGCCACAACGTGGTCCTCGTCGCCCGCCGCCTCGACCGGCTCGAGGCGCTGGCGCAGGAGCTGCACGACCTCCACGGCGTGCGCGCCGAGGCGCTCGCGGTCGACCTTCTGGACCCCGACGCGACCCGCGCCCTGCCGGACCGGATCGAGGCCCTCGGCCTCACGGTCGACATCCTCATCAACAACGCCGGCTACGGCTCGGCGGGGCAGTTCGTCGACCTCGACGCGCGCTCCGAGAGCGACATGGTGCGGTTGAACTGCGAGGCGGTCGTGACGCTGTGCGGGGCCTACGTCCCGCGCTTCGCCGAGCGCCGGTCCGGCGCCGTCCTGGTCGTCGCCTCCGAGGCCGGCATGCAGCCCCTTCCCGGCCAGGCGACCTACGGCGCGACCAAGGCCTTCGCCTTGAGCTTCGCGGAGGCGCTGCACGCCGAGATGTCGCACCTGAAGGTCGCGGTCACCGCGCTGTGCCCGGGCCCGGTCGACACGGAGTTCGCGCAGCGCGCGGGGATGGAGTCGGCGTTCGGGATGGTCCCGTCGTTCGCGCTCGTGTCCAGCCCGGACTGCGCCCGCGCCGGGATCGACGGCCTGGACAAGAACAAGCGCGTGGTCGTCCCGGGCCTCGCGATCCGCGCCGTGGGACTCGCCGGGCGCCACACGCCGCGCGCCGTGCTCCTGCCGTTGATGAAGCGCTTCTACCCGGTCTAGCTGACGGGCCGGCGCACGGTGACCGTCCGCCCGTCGCGCAGCCGTGCGGTCGCGACGACCTCGCCGCCGTAGAAGCGCCCGTCGTAGATCGCGAGGAACGTGCCGCCGGCGGGCCGGATCGTCCGGACGTCGCGCGGGGTGCGCAGCGTGAGCGCGACGACGTCGTCGCTGACGTAGCCGCTCACGAACGTCCGGCCCGGCAGCGTCCGGCGCGCGATCTGGGCGCGCGACACGGTCGCCGGCTTCAGGCCGGGCGTCGCGGGGTCGTCGGTGCCCTCGACCTCGAGGTCGACGTGCGCCGCCGCGCCCGTCTGGCCGAGGTGCCGCGAGCCGCGCGCGTAGGAGTACGGCCCGGGCCGCAGCGTGCCGTCGCCCTGGTCGACGACCGCCAGGCGCCGGTCGACGAGCTGGCCGACGAACGAGCACCGCCGCGCGCCGGTCCCCGACGAGCCGGAGACCCACGGCGCGGCGCCGTCGGGGTCGGCGATCGTCGCGTACGCGCCGGGCACGAGGCGGCACGCGGCCGGCGCGAGGAAGGCGTTGGCGGCCTTCGACACGACGGCGGCGCCGCCGGCCCGGACCCGCAGGGCGCGGCCCGCCGCCTCCGGACCCAACACCATCAGGTAGGTCCCGCCGCGTCCCAGCTTGAGTCGCCGCGGTCCGCCGGGCAGGCCGGTGAGCGTCGCGCGGCGCACGCCCGGACCGAGCTGTCCGGCGACGACGACGCGCGCCACGTGCGGCTCGGCGGCCTCGGGGTCGCGCACGGAGGTCCGGACGACGGGCGCCGGCGGCGCGGCGGTCGACGCGCGCGTCGGCGTGCACTGCGCCGCGTCGGTGAACGTCAGCGCGAGCGCGCGCCCGGCGCCGCCGCCGACCAGCGGCTCGCGCAGCGCGCCGCCCGGCCCGGGCAGGCCGATCTGGAAGCAGCGGTAGGTGGTGGTCTTGCCCCGCTGCGACGTCTCGCGGCCGGTGAACGCGCGCAGCGCCCAGCGCGGCCCGCCGGTCGGGTCGGCCGCCGTGCGCGGGAGCGCGACGCTGCTGGCGACCGCCCTGAACGCGCCCGGCAGCCTGATCGCGGCGACGGCGCTCGCGACCGAGCGCCACGGCGGGATCGGCAGCCGCGCCACGGGCCGGCCGTCGCCGTCGACCACGCCCGCGCCGCGCGGCGCGATCACGCGCCCGTCGACCGTCACGCGCACCGCCGCGGGGTCGACCTGGCCGTCGTAGACCATCAGGAACCCGAGGCTGCGCGGGTCGACCGCGACGCGCCGCGCGGGACCGCCGGCCACCGCGATCGTCACGACCGACCGCGCGTCCGGCGCCGCGCCCCACGTGATCGTCCGCGCCGGGTGCAGGTCCCACGAGGAGCCGCGCGAGCGCGTCGTGAAGCGCGGGACGAAGCGCCGCACGTCCAGGAACGCCGTGCCGGGAAGCCCGCAGCGGATCGGGACCGACGGCTGGCTGCCGACGTTCGTCGGCAGCGGCCCGCCGGGCGGCAGCGGCGGCGGCGAGTCCGGGCCGGCCTCGCGCTGGGCGACCACGCAGCGGCGGCCGGCCGGGGCGTCGCCGGTGACGGCGCGGATCGTCCACGGCGTGCCGCCGGACGGGTCCTGGGCGAGGTACTCGCCGGTGTCGGCGAACCGCAGGACGGTGGTGCGGCCGCCGGCGCCGGTCAGCGCGACGCGCGGGCGCAGCTGCTCGGGGACGCCGGCGAAGACGGCCAGGAACGCGCCGTCGGGGCCGATCTTGAGGGCGCGACGCTCGGTCCCGGCGTAGGCGACCGCGCTCCGGACGCCGGGGGCGACGACGCCGTCGACGACCGTCACCGCGTGCACGGCGCTGCCGCTGCCGCCGCCGCGCAGCTCGCGCGCCGCGGCGACCGTCGCGCCCGTGGGCTGCGGCACGCTGCACGTGTCCGCCGCGCCGGCCGGCAGCGCGCGGAAGCGGCGGTCCAGGCCGACGATCCCGAGCGTCCCGTCGAGCACTTGGCCCACGGTCACGCACACCGCGCCGCTGCGGCTGCGCGAGGTCCGGACGTCCCACGCCGGCCCGCCGTCGGGGTCGGCCACGTCCAGCCCGTTGAGCCGCGCGGTGCCCGCGACCGGCTGCAGCTCCAGCGGGACGGCGCCGGCCGGCGGCGCCGGGATCGGGTCGCCGCGGCCGATGACGAGCGTCGCGGCGACGGCGATCGCGGCGAGCAGCAGCAGGAGCGCGACCGCGATGACGACGGGACGCCACGCGGCCCCTCCGGAGCGTGAGCGGGGGTTCCCACGGCCCGCCGTCCAGCGTCCGAAGGGGCCACGTCGCGCCCCGCCGAGCTTGTTGTCGTGGTTGGCCTCGTACTCGCGCGCGGCGCGGACGAGCTCCTCGCCGAGGGCGTCGAGGATCCGGGGGCGGGGCGGCGCGCTCACGCGTCCTCCTCCACGGTCTTGCGGGGCTCGAGCGCCCGCGCGAGCGCGCGCAGGCCGCGGGAGACACGGGCGCGCGCGGTCTGCTCCGAGACGCCGAGCGCGTCGGCGACCTCCGGGTACGGGCGCTCCTCGACGACCCGCAGCTGGAGCGCGGCGCGCTGGTCGGCGTTGAGGCGCGCGAGCTCGGCGCCGAGCGCGGAGCGGAGGTCCTGGAGGCCCGCGGCGTCCTCGATCTCGCGCAGGTCGTCCTCGTGCGCCTCGGGGACCTGCGCGCCCAGGAGCTGCAGCGCGTCGCGCTCGACACGGCCGCGCCTGTGGTAGAGCGCGATCTGCCGGCGGGCGATCGTGAACAGCCAGGCGCGCTCCTCCATCGGCGTCGTCCCGCGGAAGCCGTGGCGGCCGCGGAACGCCTGCGCGAACGTCTCGGCGGTGAGGTCGAGGGCGAGCTCGGGGTCGAGCGTGCGCCGCGCGATGAACACCAGCACGGAGCGAGCCTCCCGGTCATAGAGCGCGGCGAACGCGTCGGCGTCCCTCATCCCCGACCAGGGTGTCGCGGCGCGCCGGTTTTGTGACCGTTCACGTCGAGGCAACGTACCGCGCGGGGCGGTGGTGACGGTGAGGCGTGCTACGCGGCGGCGATCGCGGCCTCGTGGCCGCCGAGCTGGTCCTGCTCGTTGGAGCACCAGTAGGTCGTGCGTCCGCCGATCGTGCCGCGGGCCATCGGGGCGCCGCAGCGCGGGCAGTGGCCGTCCCGGGTGCGGTGCGCGATGATGTCGCCTGTGTGGACGCCGCCGAGCTGGATGGCGCGGCGGACGGTGGCGCGGATCTCGCGGCGCAGGCGGTCGAGGTCGTCGGTCGAGAGCCCTGCTGCCGGGCGCCGGGGATCGAGCTTGGCGCGCCAGAGGGCCTCGTCGGCGAGGAGGTTGCCGACCCCGGCGATGACCGACTGGTCCATGATCCGGGCCTTGATCGGCGCGTCGCCGTGGCCGACGCGGTCGCGGAAGGTCTGGCGGTCGACCTCCGCCGCGTCCGGGCCGAGGCGGGAGAGGTCCGGATCCAGGACCGCGCGGCCGAGGCGGCGCTTGTCGCGCAGCGCGAGGAAGCCGCCGTCGGCGAAGTGGATGGTGAAGCGATCCCACTTCGGGTCGTGCTTGGCGCCGCCGTCGCGCCAGTAGTCGCCGGCGGCCGAGTCGTCGATCACGATGCGGCCGGCCATGCCGAGGTGCAGGCCGAGCGTTGGCCCGTCGTCGGTCTCGATCCACATGGCCTTGCCGCGGCGGTGGGCGTCGGTGAGCCGGTGGCCGACGAGGGCGTCCTTGATCTCGCCGGGCGCGTGTGGGCGGCTGACGTAGCTGTCGCTGTCGTCGACGTCCACGATCTCCCGGCCGAGGCCGTGCTCGGCGATCAGGGCGCGCGCGGACTCGACCTCGGGAAGTTCCGGCATCTGGCGTTCAGAGTAGGAGATGATGGCCGGTGCGATGAACGCGATCAACGAGAGCGCGAGCACGGCGGGACAGCCGGTGCTGGTCACGATTCCGATCAGCCATTACTGCGAGAAGGCGCGCTGGGCCCTGGACCGCGCGGGCATGGCGTACTTGGAGAAGCGCCACCTGCCTGCTTTGCATCGCGTCGCGGTGCGGCGCGCCGGCGGCAGGCTGACGGCGCCGGTGCTGGTGTGCCCGGGCGGCGAGGTCGTCGCCGAGTCGTCGGACATCGTGGCGTGGGCGGACGCGCGGGGCGCTTCTGTGTCGTGCGGGGGCGAGGCTTCCGTTTTGGCTCGTGACTACGACGAGCGGCTCGGTCCGGCCACACGGCTGTGGGTCTACCACCAGATGTTCGACCACCCGCGGTTGGTCGAGCAGTCGATGACCGACGGCGTTCCCGGCTGGGAGCGCTACGCCTACAGGTACGGGAACCGCGCGCTGGCCTTCGCTGTCGCGCGCGTGCTGGTGATCAACGACGAGACGGCCGTGGAGGCGGAGCGGACGTTCCGGTCGGTGTTCGCGAGCGTGAACGAACTGCTGGCCGACGGGCGGCCGTACCTGGCCGGCGACACGTTCTCGATCGCGGACCTGACGTTCGCATCGCTGTCAGCACCCCTGATCGCACCGCCGGAGTACGGGGTGCGGCTGCCGGCGGTCGAGGACCTACCGCCGTCGATGATCCCGGTCGTGGAGGAGCACCGGGCGTCGGTGGCGGGGCGGCATGCGCTGAAGATGTTCGCGACGGAGCGGGGGGCGGTGGGGGCGGCGGTGTGAGGGCGGCGCGTCGCGCGATGGATCGCGTAGAACCCGCGTCCAACGCGGCTTTCGCGCGATCGGTCGTCGCGCCGGGGCCGCCCACGGGGTCAACGGCATCGAGGGGTACGCAGGAGACACCTATCTGCCGTTGACTCGATTCGGCTCCGAACCCGCCCGGAAGCACCCACGGGCCGAGCCACACAGACCGCGCCGGCGCCGCCACTTCGCTCCTCGCCCTAGATGCCCCGACCGGCGATGCGCCAGCGGAGACGGGGACGGCCGCGCTGTGTCGACGACTCCGGTCGTCGGTCGTAGTGGCGTCGGCTGCGTAGTGGTGGCTGATCGCGGCGGCGGCGATGGGAGTGCCGTGGGGTGGAGGCGCGTGTGCCGGATGGGGCGGTGGCGGAGAAGCCGACGGTTGCGCGATCCCAGCAGCTGCGGTGTCGGTCGCAGCGGCGTGGGCTGTGCCGGGGTGGCCGATCGCGGCGGCGGCGGTGGGAGCGCCGCGGGGTGGAGGCGCGTGTATCGAGCGGCGGGAAGCGGTGGCCGCGGGGGTCGGCCGAAGCGCCGCGGGCGCCCCGAAGGGCGCCCGCGGCAGCAGCGGGCTAAGCCAGCGACGCCTCGTTGTCGTACAACTTGAGCACCTTCACCTGCTCCGGCGACGTCGCGTCGATGCAGAGCCGGCACAGGACGCATTCGTCGACGTTGCCCGCGACGATCTGGACGCGACCGCCGTCGTCGCCGTAGATGTCGACCGGGCACACCTCGCGGAGCTTTGCGGCGATCGCGGAGTCGTCGACGATCGCGTCGGCGACCTCGATCCCGATGAACGTTCCGTCGACTCTCATGCGACGCTCCTCTCGGCGAGCTTGGCCTTCATGATCTCCGGGATCTCGGAGATCTCCTCGGCGACCGTGATCCCGGCCTCGGCCAACCGGCTGATCTTCTCGGTGGCCGTGTCCTCCTTGCCTTCCACGATCGTGCCGGCGTGGCCGAAGCTCATGCCGGGCATCTCGTCCATGAACCGGCCGGCCATGAACGCGACGATGGGGAGCCGCGAGTCGTTCTCGGTGACCCACCGCGCCAGCTCGGCCTCCATGCGGCCGCCCGGCTCGGTGTAGATGACGATGCCCTCGGTCTCCTCGTCGGCCTCGAACAGCGGCATCAGCTCGGCGTACGTCGACCCGATGATCGCGTCGCCGCCGATGGACACGGCGGTGCTGATCCCGAGGCCGGCGGCGGACAGCGTCGACGACATCTCGGTCGTCATGCCGCCGCTGCGCGAGATCACGCCGATCGAGCCCTTCTTGTAGGACTTGGCCGCGTCCTTCGCGGGCCCGCCGATGCCGCCCATCTTGATCACGTCGGGAACGATGATCCCCAGGCAGTTCGGCCCGATGATCCGGGCACCTCGCAGCGAGGCGAGCTCGACCATCTGCGCGACGTCCCGGCGCGGGATGCGCTCGGTCACGATCACGATGATCTTGATGCCGTTCTCGATGGCCTCGAAGACCGCGTCCTTGGTGAACGCCGGCGGGACGGTCACGACGCTGCCGTCGATCGGCGCACCGTGGTGCGCGACCGCCTGGGCGACCGTGTCGAAGACCGGCACGCCGTGGACCTCGCGGCCCAGCCGCCCCGGCGTCACGCCGCCGACGACCTTGGCACCCGCGCCGTAGTCGAGGCACTCGCGCGTGAGGTTCACGGCCTCGCGGCCGGTGATCCCCTGGACGATGAACGTCGTCTCCGCATCAACGAGGATGCTCATCAGGCGGCCGCTCCTTGGATCTTCGCGACGGCGCGCGACGCCGCCTCGTGCAACGACACCGAGCGGTCGGCGTACTCGACGCCGTACTGCTCGAGAATCTTGAAGCCCTCTTCCTCCCACGCGCCCGGGATGCGGAAGATCGCGATCTTCTCGGCGGGGTCCATCCCCAACTCGAGGCACGCCGCGATCACGCCGCGGGCGACGATGTCGACCCGCGTGTTCGACACGATCGACATCATCACCGCGATCTTGTCGACGCCCGGCTTCGACAGCACCAACTTGGCCAATCCCTTGGCCTTGGCGACCGACGGGTTGCCGCCGATCTCGCAGTAGTTGGCGGGGTCGCCGCCGTACTTGCGGACCGCGTCGAACAGCGTCAGCGACCCGCCGCCGGCGCCGATGACCAGTCCGAGGTTGCCGTCGAACTCGGTGACGTTGCCGGCCACGCCGCGGTGGTCCTGGGAGTCGACGGCCTCGCCGGCCAGCTCGAACTCCGTCGGCTCCCGCGCCTCGCGCGTCTCGTCGTCGCCGACGCCGAGGTCCTTCAACAACCCGCGATGCCGTCCGCGGGCCTCGTTCTCCATGTCCATGTGGGCATCCAACGCCACGAACGAGCCGTCGGCCATCCGCGCGAGCGGGTTGATCTCGGCCAGCGTCATGTCGTTCTCCACGAACAACCGCGCCAACCGCGTCACGATCGGGACCAGCTTGTTCAGGGCGCCGCCGGTCACGCCGGTGGAGGCGATGACCTCCTTGGCCTCGAACTCGCTGAAGGGCAGGATGTTGGAGAAGTGACGACGCCCGACCTTGTCGGGCTGCTCCTCGGCGACCTGCTCGATGTCGATCCCGCCCACGGGCGAGAAGATGATCACCGGCTGCTTGCGCGTGCCGTCCCAGACGACGCCGGCGTAGTACTCCTGCTCGACCTCGGCCTTCGGGTCGACGAGCACGCCGCGCGGCATGTGCCCGTTGATCTCCAGCGCGAGGATGTCCTTGGCGTACGCCTCGGCCTCTTCGGGCGTGTCGGCGAACTTCACTCCGCCGGCCTTCATGCGGCCGCCGGACAGGACCTGGGACTTGATGACGGTCGGACCGCCGATGCGGGCGGCGATCTCCTTCGCCTCCTGCGCGTCGGTGGTGAATCCGTAGTCGGTGACGGGAATTCCGGCCCGCTTGACGATCTCGCGGGCTTCGTATTCGAAGAATCTCAAGGCGTACGCCTCCGGTCAGGGGGAGCGTTGCAGCGGCGCCGGAGCCTATACATCCCGGCGCGCGACCGGCCCCCCGCTTGGCCAGGCCGCGATACTCGGCGCATGGACTCGCCCCTGGATCGCGTGCTGCCGCAGTTCGCCCACCGGGAGGTCCACACGCTCGTCGTGAGCGCCTCCCCCGAATTGGTGTGGTCCGCGCTGCACGAGGTGACCGGCAAGGAGCTGCCGGTGACGCGCCTGCTGACGGCGGTGCGGGGCCTGGGCGCGCGCGGCGCCGGCCGGCCCGTGCTGGACCGCTTCGTGGCGGGCGGCTTCGGGATCGTGCTCGACGAGGCGCCCCGGGCGCTGGCGATCGCGGCCGCCGGCCAGCCGTGGAAGCTGCGCGGCGGCAAGCGGATCGCGCTGCCGGTGGGCGACGCCGAGGTCTCGGAGTTCGAGAAGCCCGGCTTCGTCCTGATGGCGATGTCGTTCGGGCTGGAGCCGCTGGGTGGGCACGGCGGCGGCCGCACCCGGCTGAGCACCGAGACGCGCGTGCAGCCGACCGACGCGGCGGCCGCCCGGACCTTCCGGCCCTACTGGCTGGTGATCCGGGCGGGCAGCGGGCTGATCCGCCACGAGCTGCTGCGCGCGGTCAAGCGCAAGGCCGAGAAGGCCGAGCAGGGCGTGCGTCAGGCGGCGGCGGGCGTGAACCCGTAGGCCTCGGCCAGCTCGGGGTCCTTGGC